>NZ_VFOZ01000003.1:300000-469927 GCF_006716425.1 Actinoallomurus bryophytorum | reverse complement strand
GGTCACTCTCGACGGTCAAGGCGACCCCAATGCCGTCTTCATCATCCAGATGGGCTCGACGCTCACCACCGCCTCGAACAGCAGGGTGAGGCTGATCAACCGCGCTCAAGCCGCCAACGTGTTCTGGCAAGTGGGAAGTTCTGCGACGCTGGGCACGAACTCGATCTTCGTCGGCAACATCCTCGCCCTGACTTCCATCACGGTGACGACGGGCGTAAAGATCTTCGGTCGAGCGCTGGCCCGCAACGGGGCGGTCACACTCGACACGAACATCATCAGGTCCACGGCAGGTGAGCCGACGAACATTGATGGCTTCCCCTACCTGTACGACCAGACCGGAACCGGCGGAGGTCCGAAGGTATGGGTCATCGGCCACCACGGCTACACACCGATGACGGCGCCGAAGATCTTTTGTACCGACGCGGCCACCCAGGTGCCTTGCCCGGACAAGAATGGAACCAAGGCATTCCCCATGCCACTGAACACCCAGCCACTGCCATTGGACACCGACACTCCTGGTGACGTGGCGACCACCGAGGTCCCGCAGTTCGTACCGGATCCCTCGGGGACGAGGATCTTCTATCCCGTCGTCACCCGCACGCCGTTTCCAGGATTCCCGGGCGGTTCGGTGGGAGCAGGGTGTGTGGACCTGCAGAATCAGCTGAACTGCGCCTACACGCCGCTCGCGGCCTTGACCAACACGGCCGGGCAGAGCAACGTCAACGGCCTGGCCGGGTTCGTCGCCGTGGGCACCAACCTCTACGGCACCACGACCAGCGGGCGGGAACTCTGCATGTCCACGGCCACCCTGACTCCCTGTCCGGGCCAGCCGTTCGCCACTAACACGCCGCCCAACGACGACAGGGCCGGCCTGGGCCCGACCGACTTCATCGGCAGCAAAGCCGCCATCGGCGGACGGGTGTACACCGCGTCCAACGGCCCCGACCCGAGCACCACGACCGTCACGCACGCGCCGGCTCTCACGTGTTTCGACCCGGCGACCAACGCACCGTGCGCCGGCTGGGGCGTCAAGGTACTCACCACCGCATCGGACGCCTACGTGGCCACAGCGGTCTTCCCCGACTACGACGCGGGCGGGACGGTCGTGGGTGTCTGCACCGTCACAGGCAAACGCACCACGCAGCAGCCGACGGTGAACTGTTACGACTTCAGCGGCAACGTCGTGACACCGCCACCGGGCCTGGCCGGTATGTTCCCGGCCGGAGGCACCGGCAGCGTGATCTTCCCACCCACGAATCTCACGGTCGGCGGCGATGTACGCAGCTATCTGCCCTTCTACACACAGGACAACGTGTATCCAGGAAACACGCTCTGCTACGACTGGACCGTTCAGGCGGCCTGCCCGGGATTCCCCCCGGTCGACGGGCATCCCAGTGTCAACGGTGGCGACACCCACGACTATGGGTACGCGGGCACTGCCGCCTGTCTCTACGGCACCGGGGACCGCCGCTTCCTGTTCACCGTGGACACGGTTACCGGAGCAGCCGAATGCTGAGAGCCACGACCGGCCGGGGAGAGTCTCCCGGCCGGTCGATGTCGCCCATATCTCACTCCCGCGTTGTACGCAGGTGCGGGAGAGCTGCCGCTATGCGGTGCAGTTGGGCACTGCGGGAGCGCTGCCGACGCAGTTGTTGAGGGTGTTGGCGCTGATCGGCGAGCTGGTGGTGGTCATGGTGCCGCCTTCGCGATAAACGCCGCCGGCGTTCAGGACGGCATTGTTGGCGGTCACGGCGGTCTGCGTGAGAGTGGTCGCGGTGGAATTGGCGGCGATGATGCCGCCGCCTCTTATCGCCGCGGTGTTTCCGGTGATGGACATCGGGCTGCCGGAGACACCGGTGGTGGTCAACGTTCCTCTGCGGCCGTTGTAGATCCCGCCGCCGCTGACGAGGGCGCTGTTTCCGGTCACCGAACTTCTGGTGAACGTCGCGGCGGGCGCGGTCCCGGAGGGGGTGTCGGCGTTGGCCAGGCCACCGCCGTTGAGGGTGGCGGTGTTGCCACTGAGGCTGCTTCCGGTAAGGGTCACGGCGCCGCGGTTCAGAATGGCGCCGCCGTTCCCCACGGCGCTGCCGTTGGTGAGCGAGACCGCCGTGGTGAGGGTCAGGTCACCGGTCGGGCCGACCTCGGCGATACGGAAGGGCAGGAGTGAACTACGCGTGATCGTGGCCGGGCCGATCATTTCGATGGGAGTGGTGATGAGCGGTAATGCGTTGGCCAGCCCGTCGTGGCTGGAGGTCATTCGGTAGGTGCACCCCGAAGCCAGGGTGAGCGTGTCTTTGGCAGCGGTGGAATTGGCGAGGTCGACTGCTGCGACGAGAGCGTTTTCGCTGCATGCCACGGGGATGGATGTGGCCCACGCCGAGGGCGTGAGGGTGACCATGCCGCCGGTGATGACGGCGGCTCCAACCAGGGTCTGGATGATGGTTCTGTTACGTCGCATGAGGCTTACCATCTGCTTTTCCACGTAATTGGGAAACAATCAATAGCCGGAACGGTTATCATTAAACATGATAACCGCGCGAAATGGCTCGCGGGCCGCGGGAAAGTTATGATCATCTTTGTCGCAGCGTGCCGGCGATGGCATCTGACGCTCATCGTGCAATTGGTTTGCCGAATAATTCGCCAAGGGCATTTAAGGTGTTAGACTCGGCGACCGATCTTGAGCATTTCACCGTCGGGAAAGACTGCCGCGGTCACGACGCGGGCGACGTCTTCGGACCCGCTGTCGTTTCCGTCCAAGACGGCCGCCGCGGCCGCGATCTAGCGTGGACCCGGCAATTCGCCCGAGGATGAGGAGACGGCACCGTGCGCAACTTGGTCTACACCGGTTTCATGTCGCTCGACGGCGTTGTGGACTCGCCTGGTGGCGGGGATGGGGAGGAGCACCGCAGCGGCGGATGGGTGGTCAAGGACCTCGAGTTCGTCCCAGAAGCCTGGTCGCTGAAGGGCGAGGAGCTCACCGACACGACGGCACTGATGTTCGGCCGTCGCAGTTACGAGGCGTTCGCGCCGTTCTGGCCCGGCTCGGAGGACCACGCCGGCTACAAGGAGATGCCCAAGTACGTGGTGTCGGCCAGTCTGTCCGACGACGCCCTCGTCAGCGGGTGGGGGCCGACGACGATCCTGCGCTCGACCGAGGACGTCGCCGCGATCAAGGCGGGCGAGGGCGGCGCGATCTTCATCCACGGCAGCGCGGAGCTGGCCCGGCGGCTGTCCGACGCGGGCCTGATCGACCAGTACAACCTGCTCGTCTTTCCCGTGCTGCTCGGTGCCGGGAAGAGTCTGTTCGGCCGGGCCGACCGGGACAAGCACATGCTGACGCTGCGGGAGTCCGAAAGCTACTCGAACGGGATCCTGAAGCTCGTCTATGACGTCAAGCGCTGATCCAGGTCGAGGGCGATCGCGCCACCGGTGCCCTCGCGCAGCTGCCTGACGGTGCGTCCGACGTAGGAGCGCAGTGCCCGGGCCAGGTGCGGCTCGTCGAAGTAGCCGAGCTTGGCCACGACGTCGGCGGCCGGGTCGCCGGCGGCCAGCAGCTGCGCCGCGGTGCGAGCGCGCTCGATCTGCCGGACGGCGCCCTGCGTCAGTCCGGTCGCGGCGCGGAACCGGCGTTCGACCGTGCGTCCCGAGACGGCCGGACGGTGACCGCGCAGCACGTCGGCGAGGAGCGGGTCACGGACCACGATCCCGGCCCGGACGAGACTCTCGACCAGAGCCTCGGCGTCGTCGGGGTCAGGCGTCTCCCAGCGCGCACCGTCCAGCCGGAAGGTCCGGCGCGTGGTGTCGGGAAGGGTGATGCCGCCGTCGACGAGCGCCGGCGTGGGCACGGTCCGCAGTGAGGTGCCCACGGCGAACTCGATGCCCGTGAAGGCCGCGCCGTCCGGCACCGGCGCCGTGCCGGTCCGGGTCTCGGGGCCGGTGATGGCCGCGTACGCCCGGCCGGCCTGTTCCCAGAACACCAGGCCCCAACGCACCCCTGCGACGGACGTCATCGTGGTGACCTGCTCGCTCGTGCATGTCCACACGGTGTCAACCCACGGCGAGTCCGAGTCGCGCGTCCTGAACCGCAGTCCCACGGGGCAAAGAATACGTCGCTTCGCGTTCTCCGTGGCTCATCCGGCCATGTGGCTCCGCGTTACGGCAGGCCGTACGGGGGGCCGCACGTGGTGGGTGAGCCACGCCGAGAGCCGGCGGCAGAGATCGGCCCCGATGAAGCCGGCACCGCCGGTGACAAGGACTCTCAACGGACTCCCTCGTTCTCCCGCGCGGCCTGCCGCCCGTGTTCTTCGGCGGTGGAGGCGTGGACCCCGGCGACCTCGGACACGACACGGCCGCGCCGGCGACGCACGACGCCGGACGGGCGGCCGGGACGGCGGGAGAGCGCGGCGACGAGTTCGTCGCGTACCCGCGCGCCGGCATCGACGAGCCGGTCGCGTACCCGGGCCGACATCCGCCTGGTGGCCGTCACCGGCCGGGTCCGGGCGGGGGAGAGGTGCCCGTGCGGCCGGTGACCGGCGTCATGCGTGACGTCGGGCGCGCGAAGGCCGAGGTGGCCGGTCTCTCCGAGCTCGGCGAGACCGGTGGGGAGACGCTGGTCGAACAGGTCCAGCCCGTACATGGGCACGCTCGCCCCCGGCGGCCCGCCGATGTTCATCCGCGCGATGACGCGCATCACGCGGATGCGCTCTCTGGGCGCTGATGTCACGGAGAGACCAGATCGGGATGGGGCTTCTCCTCCAGCCGGGCCTCGGCGATGGCGTCGGTGAGGATGTCGGCAAGGGAGTACTTCGGCGCCCAGCCGGTCAGCTCTCGCAGCTTCGTGGTCTCGGGGACCCGGCGTTGCATGTCCTCAAAGCCCGGCCCGTACGCCTCGTCGTAGGGGACCAGCTGGATCCTGGACTTGCTCTCGGTGCACGCGATGACCATCTCGGCGAGCGTGCGGATGCTGGTCTCCTCCGACGAGCCGACGTTGAACGTCTGCCCGATGGCCGCGTCCTCGTCCAGCAGCCGCAGCAACGCGTCGACCACGTCGAGTACATGCGCGAAGCAGCGGCTCTGGCGGCCGTCGCCGAAGACCGTCAGCGGCTCGTCGCGCAGTGCCTGCTGGACCAGGCGCGGGATGACCATGCCGTACGCCGGGCTCTGCCGCGCGCCGACGGTGTTGAACAGCCGCACCACGATCGTCGGCAGGCCGCGCTCGCGGTGGAAACAGTTCGCGAGGATCTCGTCAACGGCCTTGGCCGTGCTGTAGGCCCATCGCACGATTGTCGGGCTGCCCAGGATCTGGTCCGCCGTCTCGTGCAGCGGACCCAGGGAGTTCTTCCCGTAGATCTCCGAAGTGCTGGTCATGAGGATCTTACGGCGGTACCGATGCGCCGCGTCGATCACGACCTGGGAGCCGCGGATGTTGGTGGTCAGCGACTTCAGCGGCTGTTCCATCACCAGCCGGACCCCGACCGCGGCCGCCATGTGGACCACGACGTCGCACTGGTGCACCAGCTCGTCGACCATCAGCTCGTCGAGTACGGAGCCGTGAACGAACCGGAAGTCCGGTGACCGGCCGGCTTCGTCCAGGTTGGTCAGCCGCCCGGTCGTGAGGTTGTCCAGTGCCACGACCGCGTCGCCACGATCCAGCAGGGCATTGACGAGATAGGAGCCGATGAAGCCGGCCCCGCCCGTGACCAAGTACCTCGCCTGGGTGCTACCGCCCATGACACGCCTCTCAAGACTGTTGGTGACCGCTCCAGGACGATCACTCTCCGTGCTTGTATGATCACATGAGAGTCGAGCGTGATGATCAAAAAGTTGGTCATCCGCAGGCTACGAGCGAGGGAACCTCCGGGCGGATGATCAAGGATGAGGCGTTCTGCGGAGACGGGCGGCGGAAGGTGACGGCGTGACCGCCACGGTCGCGCGTCCCGCCCTGGCCGCGTACGCCGCGGCCCGTGCACCGCTGTTCGCGCCGCCGGCCGCCCTGCTTCTCACCGTCATGATGCTGAGCCGCCCGCAGCTGAGCGCGCTGGCCGTCGGTGCCATGGTCCTGGGCCTCATGGCCGTCTCCGGCCCTGGCAGCGGGTCGCTGTGCCTGGTCCCGGTCGGCCTGCTCGGTGCGGTGCAGACCGGCGGCCCCGTCCCGGCACTGGGCGGCATCGCCGCCGTGACGGTGGCGGCGGTCCTGTCGAGCAGACCGGTGCGAACGCCGGTGGTGGGCACGACCGGTCCGCGGATCTACGACGCGCCGCACCGCTGGATCGCCGTCCTGGCCGTCCTGCTGCTCGTCAGCTTCTTCTTTCCGGCCGAGCGGTCGGACCCGTCCTCGATCCCCGACATCATCGGGCTGTTCGCCGGTCTCGTTCTTCTCTCCGCGACCACCGCGTCTCCTCCCTCGCCCGGTGGCGTCGCGCGCGTCACGGCGGTCGCCGGCAGCCTCGCGAGCGCGTATGTCCTGGTCGTCGGTGACCACGCCGACGGCCGGCTCGACGGCCTGGGCCTCAACCCCAACTACCTCGGGGCGATGCTCGTACTCCCGCTCGTCGCGGCCGTCGGCCTGACTCGCCGGACCCGCCGGACGGGCTGGCTCGTGCCCGCCGCGATCTGCGGCGCGGGGATCGTCGCCACCCAGTCACGAGGGGCCTTCCTCGCGTCCGTCGCGGGGATCGCCGTCGTCCTTCTGCAGGGCCGCTCTCTTACGACCAAGGCGCTGAGCGTCGTCGTCATGGCGGGGGCCGGCGCCGTACTCCCCGGGATCTTCGGCGCGGCCGAACATTTCGTCACCGGCCGGCGTCCCGCCGCACAGCTGACCAACAACAACGACGCGCGCGAGCACGCCGCGCGGTTCGCGGCGGACGTCGCCGTCGCGCACCCGCTCCGCGGCATCGGGTACGGCCTGTTCCCCTCCCATGCCGCGAAGTCGCCCGGCCTCGGCCTCTACATCGCCACGCACGACGACTACCTCCGGCTCGCGGCCGAGTCCGGGGTGATGTCCCTCGTCGTCTTCCTGGCCCTGTTGTGGCTGGGCGTGCGGGGCCGCCGGCCCGATGACCTGGCCGTGCTGCGGGCGGTCGTCATCGCGTACGCGGCCGGGCTGTTCTTCGCCAACCAGTTGGCGAACCTCGTGGTCAGCATGCCGTTCTGGCTGTCGCTGGGCTGTCTGCTGGCCTCTCCTCCCCGGTCACCATTCGATCGCATCGGATCATCGCGAGGAGAGCAGGAGACATGATCGACAGCCAGGCCGAGATCAGCGCGGGCGAGCGCTTCGCGTTCGGCCGCAACTGGTGTGACTTCATCGAAACCGTCGACGAGCCGAGGATCGCCGTGGCGACCGAGTCGCTCACCGGCGCCCTGGGCGTCAGCGACCTGTCCGAACGCACGTTCCTCGACGTGGGGTGCGGCAGCGGGCTGTTCTCACTCGCGGCGCACCGTCTCGGGGCCGAGGTGCGGGCCTTCGACTTCGACGCGGACTCCGTGGCGGCGGCGAACGCCATCCGCGACCGGTTCGCCCCGGACAGCGCGTGGACCGTGGAGCGGGGGTCCATCCTCGACGAGGACTTCGTCGCGACGCTCGGCCGGTTCGACGTCGTCTACTCCTGGGGCGTGCTGCACCACACCGGCGACATGTGGCGGGCGATGGACCTCCTTTCCGGTCTCGTTGCTCCGCGCGGCCGGCTCTACCTTTCGATCTACAACGACCAGGGGTTCGAGAGCCGGGTGTGGCGGGCCGTCAAACGGCGCTACAACAAGTCCGGTCCATTGATGCGGAACGCCCTCGTTTTCGGCAGCGCCGCCTACCTGTCCCGGCGGCGCCTGGCGAAGAAACTCCTGAGACTGACCGGTCATCCCGTGCCGTCGCCGTCCCGCGCGCCGCGGGCGCGAGGGATGTCGGCCCGGCACGACCTCATCGACTGGGCGGGCGGCTATCCGTTCGAGGTCGCCAAGCCCGAGGCGGTCTTCGCGTTCCTGCGTGAGCGCGGGTTCGAGCTGTGCCACCTGAAGACCTGCGGCGGCGGTCTCGGCTGCAACGAGTACGTCTTCCAGCGCCCCGCGCCCCACCAGCCGGTGTGATCGTGTCCACGGAAAGTGAGGGCCGGGGATGCTCGTCTCCGTGATCACCGCCACCTACAACCGCGCGGGCACCTTGCCGGCGCTCTTCGCGAGCATCGTGGCGCAGGACGCGGACGTGGAGTGGGTGGTCGTCGATGACGGCTCCACCGACGACACCGCCGAGCTGGTGAGCGCGATGGCCGAGTCCGCGCCGTTCCCCATCCGGTTCCTCCGGCAGCCGAACCGCGGAAAGCACGTGGCGCTCAACCGCGGCATCCCGATGGCGCGGGGGAGCATGGCCCTCCTCATCGACTCCGACGACGCGCTGCTGCCCGGCGGGCTGGGCCGGCTGCTCGACCGGTGGCGGGAGATCCCGGCCGGACTGCAGGACGGCTTCTTCGGGGTGGTCGGCCGGTGCGTCGACGAGACGGGCCGGCGGATCGGGGACCGCTTTCCCGGCCGCCGGCCGATCGACTGCAACTGGCACGACGCCGTCTATGTCCACCGGGCCCGCGGCGATCGGTCCGGCCTGTTGCGCACCGACGTCCTGCGCGCGCACCCGTTCCCCGAGCCCCACGACCGCTCGTTCGTGATGGAGGGCATCATCTGGCGCCAGATCGGGCGCCGGTATCTCACCCGCTACGTCGACGATCCGCTGGTGCTCGTCAACACCTCCGGGCACGACCGCCTCACGCGGCGGCCGCTGGGCGAGGTCGGCGCCGCGCTGCGGGACTACCACGCGGTCGTGCTCACCCAGGACATGCCGTGGTTCCGTCATTCGCCGGCGTTGTTCATCCGCGCGGCCGTGCAGTACGGCCGTCTCGGCATGGTCGAGCGGATCCCGTTGCACCGCCAGAGCGCGGAGCTGTCCGGCCCGGCGCGTCTCCTCTGGGCGTCCACGCTGCCCGTGAGCACCCTGCTGTGGCTGCGGGACCGTCGTGGGCGGAGCGGAAGCAGATCCAGGTCGTGACACGGTGCGAAGGGCGGCCCGGTCAGCCCGGTGGTCTTCCTGTCCGTCCGGCATGTGCGCCGTCCTCCTGGCGGGACGGGCCGCGCCGCAGTGCGGCGGTGAGCGCGGTGACCAGCCGTACCGAGACGACGGCCAGGTAGCGAAGCTCGGCCGGTCCGGGCACGAGCCGCCGGTACGGCACCCCGGTGACGTGGACGAACCACGCCGTCTGCAGAGCGGCCAGCGCGCAGTAGCCGGCGCTGGAGGCGAGCGCGCATCCGACGATTCCCCACATCGGGATCAGGAGCAGGTTCAGCGCCACGTTCGCCACCAGCACGCCGAAGGCCAGGCAGGACGTCACGAGCGGCCGGTGGAGACGCAGCAGGAAGCTGCCGAGCGTTCGCGTCGCGCCGAGTGCGACCAGGCCCGGCGCCAGGGCGAGCAGCGGGGAGAGGCTCCCGGCGAACGCCGAGCCGTAGACCAGCGGGATCAGAAAGGGCGCCGCCGCGCACATCAGCCCGACCGAGCCGGCGGCGAGCAGTGTGGCCAGCCGTGTCGTACGGACCGTCAGCGCGGTCGCGGAGTCGTGGTCGTCGCCCATCTGCTGGTGCAGGGTCACCTGCGCGACGGAGTCCGCCGCCGTACGGGTCAGGTCCATCAGCATGACGGCCACGGAGTAGAGGCCGACCGCGGTTCTCGACGTGAGCGCGTTGAGGATGAGGACGTCGACCCGCAGCAGGAGGTAGAGCGAGATATGGCCGGGGTGGTATCGCAGGCCCATGCCGATGGCCCGGCGGGCCAGGGCCCGGTCCCGGTCGCGGAACCTGGGACGTACGGCGGACATCGCGACGACCGCCGGCACGGCCGCGGACAGCGTCCACATGACGATGACCCAGCCCAGGGTCAGCATTCCCGCCACGGTCAGCAGGACCAGTGTCCCGCAGTAGACGCCGACGGCGAGGAGCCCTCCCCAGTTGACCACGCCGATGCGGCCGCTCAGGACCAGCACGTTGTTGAGGAGCGTGCCGGACAGGTTGCACGGGATCGACAGCAGCGCGACCAGCAGGAGGCCGTATCCCGGCACGGGCAGGATCGAGGGGTCCAGGGCCGTGACCAGGGCGGTGCCGACGGCGCACACCCCTCCCATGCCCAGGCCGAGCAGGAGGGCGTTGGCCGCGATGGCCCTGCGGCCGGCCGCGCGGGACCACAGCGACGTGTGCGCCGACTCGACGGACAGGTGCGCCAGGATCAGGGCGACCGTCGCGATGGTCACCAGCACGGTGTACGCGCCGCGCCGCTCCGGCCCGAGCTCCCGCGTGACGAAGACCGTCGAGAGGGCACCCAGCGCGAACTTGGCCGCGCACGTCAGCATCGTTTGCGATGCCTGCCGCGCGGAGGCGCTCACCGCGTCATGGCGACAGCCGTTGCTCGTCGGCCACGTCGTGGTCCGGTGAACTCGGGCGTGCGGCGTCGAGGAACATCCGGTGCCACAGCTCGAACTGGATGAGCGCCCAGATCCGGCTGCCGTGGTCGTGGCCCTCCCCGTGTTCGACGAGGAGCCGGGAGACCGCCTCGGGCCGGAAGAGACCGCGCGAGCGGGCGGTCCTGTCGGTCAGCACGTCCCAGGACAGGTCGCGGAGCTCCGTCCGCAGCCACGTCGCGAGGGGGATGCCGAATCCCATCTTCGGGCGGCTGACGAGCTCGGGCGGCAGCCAGTCGGCCACGGCCTTCTTCAACAGGTACTTGGTCGTGCCGGACCGGATCTTCAGGTCGGTGGGGAGTCCGGCGGCCCACGCCATGAGGTGGTGGTCCAGGAACGGCGAGCGGGCCTCAAGAGAGTTGGCCATCGTCGCGATGTCCATCTTCACCAGCAGGTCACCGGGCAGATACGTGTTGACGTCGACGTCGATGAAACGGCCCACGTCGGAGTCCGCCCTCGACGCCGCGAATGCCTCGTCCATCAGCGTGTAGCTGTCCAGGCCCGCGAGTCGTTCGCGCATCGCGTCGGTGTACAGCATGTGCTTCTGCTCGGGCGTGAAGTAGGACATGAGGCGCGCGTAGCGGCGTGGGCCGGGATGCCCGATCAGCTCCAGCACCCGGCCCGCTTTTTGAAGACGCGAACCCGGCTCGCCGTGTGCGGCGAAGAATTTTCCGGTCCCGATGAGGAGGGGCCGCATCCGCCTGGGGACGCCGACGCGCTGGGTCCGCGCCATCGCCAGGTAGCGCCGGTACCCGCCGAAGCACTCGTCACCGCCGTCCCCGTTGAGCGCGACGATGACGCGCTCGCGGCTCATCCGCGCCACGTAGAAGCTCGGGATCGCCGAGGAGTCGGCGAACGGCTCGTCGAAATGCCAGGCCAGCGTGGGTAGCACGTCCAGGGCCGACGGGGTGACCACCATCTCGTGGTGGTCGGTGCCGTACATCTCGGCGAGCATGCGGGCGTAACGGCGTTCGTCGAAGCGGTGCTCGTCGAAGCCGATGCTGAACGTCTTCACCCGCTCGCCGCTCTGGCGGGCCATCGCCGCCACGACCGCGGAGGAGTCGATCCCGCCGGACAGGAACGCACCCAGCGGCCGCTCGCTGACCATCCGGATCCGCGTCGCCTCCAGGAGGAGCTCGCGAAGCCGTTCGGCCTCGTCCTCCTCGCTGGTCACCCGGCGGGGAGTGAAGTCGAGGCGCCAGTAGCGGCGGATCTCCTGGACACCGTCCTGCCAGACGAGCAGGTGGCCCGGCTCGAGCTTGCGCACGCCCTGGTAGATCGACCAGGGAGCCGGAACGTACTGGTAGGTCAGGTAGTGGTGCAGTGCGACCGGGTCGACCTCGCGCGGCATGGCGGGGTCCTGCACGAGGGACTTCAGCTCCGAGCCGAAGGCGAGGGAGGTGCCGTCGGCCCGCCAATACAGGGGCTTTTTGCCCACGCGGTCACGGCCGAGCAGCAGCCGTTGCCGCTTGGCGTCCCAGATGGCGAACGCGAACATCCCGCGGATCCGGTGGACGAGGTCGTCGCCGTACTCCTCGTAGAGGTGCACCAGGCACTCGGTGTCCCCTTCGGTGGTGAGACGGTGCCCGCGCCGCCGCAGCATGTCCCGCAGCGCGGCGAAGTCGTACAGCTCGCCGTTGAAGACGGCCGAGATCGTCCGGTCCTCGTTGTAGACGGGCTGGTCGCCGCCGGCCACGTCGATGATCGCGAGCCGACGCATGCCGAGCGTGGCATGCTCGTCGTCGTGGAAGCCCGCGCCGTCGGGGCCGCGATGGACCATCGCGTCGCACATCCGGCGGACGAGCGCGGCGTCGGGAGAGCTCGCCGAGACGATTCCCGCTATTCCGCACATCGGCGCTCCAACAGCTCCCGGTAGAGGGCCACGTGCCTGTCGACCATCGCGTCCACGTGCAGGCGCTCGCGGCTCCAGGCACGCGCCGCGGCTCCCAGGCGCGCCGCTAGCGCCGGATCGGCGAGCACCTGCCCGAGCCCGTCGGCCAGCGCCTCGGAGTCGGAGGGCGGAACCAGGATGCCGCGGCCGCGCAGGAGTTCGCCGGTGCCGCCGACCTCGGTGGCGACGACCGGGAGACCGGCCGCCATCGCCTCCATGACGGCGTTGCTCATGCCCTCGTGGAGAGAAGGAAGGACCGCGACGTCCGCACGCGCCAGCAGCGCCTCGACGTCGGTGCGGGTTCCCAGGAAACGTACGTCGATCTTGAGCCGTGCCGCCTGCTCCTCCAGCGCATGGCGTTCCGGCCCCTTCCCGACCAGGACGAGCGTGCACCGCAGGTTCCGGTCGTGGAGCCGCGCGACGGCCTCGAGCAGAAAGCGGTGGCCCTTGTAGACCTTGAGGTTGGCCACGCAGAGGATGACCGGTGACTCGGCGGGCAGCCCGGCGGGGGCCGCCGCCTCGAACGCCGAGTCCGGCAGTCCGTTGTACACGGTCGTGATCTTGTCGGGCCGTACTCCCTCGTTGCGGATCGTGTCCTCGGCGACGGACTCGGCGTTCGCCACGAGGTGGTCGGTGATGCTCGTCGCGACACGCTCGATCGCCAGCAGCACCCGGCGGCCCTCCTTGAAGTCACCAAGGCTGCGGCGGCCGGCGACCAGGACCTTGACCCGGGCCAGACGCGCGGCGGGCGCCGCCGTCACGTAGCTGTGGTAGAGGAACGCGTGTAGGACGTCGGGTCGCTGCCGCCGCAGGTGGCGCACCAGACGGGCGAAGGCGGCGATGTTGCCCGGCAACTTCCTCAGCACGGTGGTGCTGGAGGGGAACCCCAGGTACACGACGGGCACACCGGCGGCCTTCAGCACATGCTCACGCGGGCCACCCTCGAACAGCAGGCACACGCTGGTCTCGATGCCGCGGGCCTGAAGGCCCTGGGCGAGGAGCACGACCTGCTTCTCGGTGCCGCCGAGGCCGAGTTGCCCGATCAGCAGGCAGACACGGGACAGCGGGACAGCGGGAGACGAGGACGGGCGGTCGACGCCGCGCAGCGGGCGGGATGTCATGGCGCGCTCAGGGACCTGGGCTCGTACGTCGCCGTCGCTTCGCGCATGAAAGTCAGCCATTCCGCATCACCCGGTCCGTCATCGGCTCGATCGTGAAGAGGTAGTTGGCGGGCCTGAACGGCCGGTCCGTGGCCGTCACCGGGCCGTCGGCGCCGAGGTGGTAGACGTGCTGGTATCCGAGCTCCCGCGTCGAGTGACGCAGTTCGCGCAGCGCCTCCGGGTCGAGACACTCGGCGATGATCTTCGGGTGATGGGTGCGGAGCACTCGGGCCATGCCTCGCACGACCTCGCTCTCCAAGCCCTCGACGTCGATCTTGACGAGACCGACACGGAGGCCGTCCAGGACCACGTCGCCCGTCGTGACGTCGACGTTCACGACCCGGTCGCCGGGCCGGGAACCACGCAGCGACGCCGTCGAGTCGTCACCGGGAATCGCGAGACTGGCGGTTCCGGACCGCGCCGACAGCGCCTTGCCGATGACGGTGACCCGATCCGCGATCCCGTTCGCGGCCACGTTCGAGCGCAGCTGCGGCAGCTTGAGAGGGTTCGGTTCCACGGCGACGGTGCGCAGCCTCGGGTTGGCGGCGCAGGCGAGCAGGGTGTAGACGCCGGAGTAGGCGCCGACGTCGACGAACACCTCCGCCTGCCGGGCGAGATGGAACAGGACCGGCTGGGTCCCCGCCTCCCAGTCCCGCATGTCGGTCCATACGATGTGGCGCGCCAGCCCGTCATGCGGGTAGGCGGAGTCGTAGGCGAACGGCGTGCCGTCCGGCGCGTGCAGGGTCCACAGGCCCGACGGATGCAGGTGCCGCCAGAACGCCCGGGGTACGCACCGGCGACGGGCCGCTCCGCGAACCAGTGCCTGCAGGCCGGGCGTACGCCAGAGCACGCGGTCACGTGTCGTCTTGGCGAGCCCGCGCCAGGCCTTGGTACCTTCCACGCGTTTCCCCCTCCATGAGTCGCTCGGTGACGTGACGCCGTCGCCACGTGTCCGTACCTCCGGTCAGGGGTGACGGAAACGGTCGCCGTCACTCCTGACCGGAGGGCCGTCGCTCGCCCACGAAAATGGGGTGTGGACGAATTCGCGGCTTAGTTGAAGCAACCCGCGACGGTGTTCAGCGGAACGCAGTTGTTCGGCACGTTCCCCTCGACGAGGCTCGCGATGAGCGCCACCCGGTTGGGAATTCCCGCATTGCTGATACCACCGCCGCCGGCGGCCGAGTTGTGTTTGATCATGGAGTGGATGGCCACCAGCCTTCCGTCGGTGGCGTTGTAGACCCCACCGCCACCGGCGCCCGCGCTGTTGTCGTCGAAAACGCTCCGGGACAGCTCGGTCCTGCCGCCCTGTCCGTTGTAGACGCCGCCGCCATTGGTGTTGGCGTGGTTGCCCGTGACAAAGCTCTTTGCCACTAGAAGGGAACCATCGTTGTAAAAGCCGCCACCACCCCCGCCGTTACGCGTGGTGTTGTCGCGAATGAGACTGTGGCTGACGAGGACCCGGCCGCTGTCATTGGAGACACCGGCCCCGCTGTCCGCCATGTTGTTCGTGATCCAGGCGTGGATGAGCGCCACGTTGCCACGAGAGTTGAGAATGCCGCCGCCGGTGTCATTGCCCGGTATCGTGCCGTCGGCCTCTCCACCGGAGATGGCGAGGTTCCGTACGCCCAGTACGGCGCCGGCCTGCACCTCGATGATGCGGAAACGCGGGGCCGACGGCGGCCGGCTGATCCTGGTGAACCGCCCTCCGGCGAGGACGATGTTGCCGTGGATGACCGGCAGGCCGTCCGGCCCCCGCCCGCTCCCCGCGGCGCTCGTGAGAGCGTAGTCGCAGAACGAGGCCAGCCGGAGTACGCCCGACCCGGCCAGGTTCGCCGCGTTGACGGCGGAAATGAGGGCCGGCGTGCTGCAGGGCACGAATGTGACCGGTGCGGCCAGCGCGGTGGACGGCGAGACCGCCACCCCGGCCTGTAGCAGTGCGGCGGCCGCGACGCTCCCGGCCACCTTAATGACTGAACCCATCGGACTCCTTCGTGAATATGGACAAGACTGGGCAACTAAGCGTGTAACACACAGTCAATAGATAGGGAAACATCACGCGGGCTAGAGTGTCGCCGCACCACGTGAACATTTCCGAATCTTGACCGTTGTTTACAATTTCTTTTCGCTGCTTCAGACGATTTGTATTCGACAGAAAGTGCGACAGGGCCGCTCGGCCGAGAGCGCTAGGGGTTATGTGGGGGGTCGCGTTTCCGTTTATGCTCGTGCGGTAAGAAAGTCCGAGGTGGTTTGATGTCGACAACAGGATGGACTAGATGGCAATGGAGTGGGTGGGAGTGGCCGCCTTCGCGCTGGTCGGCGGATTGACCGAATTTATCCGCCGAATTGCCATTCGGTTCGCGTTGACCGACCGCCCGAGCGCGCGCAAGGCTCACAAGAGTCCGACGCCGTACCTCGGCGGGGTCGTCATCGTGCTCGGCGTACTGCTGCCATCGGCGGTGCTGGTGAGCGGCGACGGTCGGCTGCGAACTCTCGTCCTCGCGTCGCTCGCCATCGCACTCCTCGGCTTCGCCGACGACGTGAGACCGCTCTCCGCATCGACCCGCCTGATCGTCGAGGGACTCGCGGCGACCGCGGTCGTGACCACGGGCGGTCGCATCCACCTGTTCGAGAACCCGCTCGACTATCTCCTGCCGGTGCTGTGGATCGTCGTCATCACCAACTCCTTCAACCTGCTCGACAACATGGACGGCGCGGCCGCCGGCGTGGCCTCGGTGACCGGGGCGGTCCTGGCGATCCCGGCGTTCATGGTCGGCCAGCGGAGCGTCGGCGTGCTGCTGCTGGCACTCGCCTGCGGTTGCGCGGGCTTCCTCCCGCACAACTGGGCACCGGCGCGCATCTTCATGGGCGACGCCGGCTCACTCTTCATCGGATTCGTGATCGCGGTGTCCGCGGTCCTCGTGTGCGCGAGCTCCCGCCACGAGGTGATCGTCGCCGCGCCGCTGATGGTGACGTTCGTCGCCACGGTCGACACCTGTGTCGTGCTCGTGGCGCGGCATCGCGCCGGCCGGCCGCTGATGCTCGGCGGAACCGACCACGTCTCGCACCGGCTGCGCCGGCTCGGGCTGAGCACCTGGCAGGTCGCGGCCGTCCTCTCGGCGACCGCCGCGTTCACCTGCCTGGCAGCGATCCCGGTCATCCGCGGCTGGGTGCCCGCATTCATCCCGCTGGCCTTCGTGGCGGGAGCGGGAGCACTGCTCGTCTGGCTGCTGCAGAAGGTGCCCGTCTACACCGCCCATGACGAGACGTCTCCCGGCCCGGCATGAGTATCTCTGTGAAAGGCGACGCATCAACCGTGGAAAAGCTCTACTACCTGCGCGTACTCCGGCGCCGATGGATGATCTTGGTCGTTTCGGTCCTGTTCGCGCTGACCTCGGCCGCCCTCGTGACGGCACGCACGACGCCGCAGTACGCCGCGTCGATCACCCTGATCGTGTCCGCGCCCGAGCAGAGCGGCAACCTGAACACCGCCTATCAGGCAATCCTTCTCTCTCAGCAACGCGTGAAGTCCTACGCGGCGCTGATGCGAAGCCAGGGAGTCACGGCCGGCGTGGCGCGGCGCCTGGGCGATGGCGTCACCGCGGAGGAGCTCCAGGAGCGGATCACCGCCCAGGTGCTCCCGGACAGCGTTCTGCTGCGGGCCACGGTCACCGATCCGTCGGCGGCGCACGCGGTCCAGGTCGCCGACACTCTGGGGACGGAGTTCTCGCATTACGTCGACGGGCTCGAACGGTCCGGGACGTCCGCGCACCCCACCGTCAAGATCACGGTCGCCGACGGGGCGGTCCTGCCGTCGGCGCCGGTGAGCCCGCGACCCGTCCGCAACCTCGGTGCCGGGCTGGTGATCGGGCTGATCGTCGGTGCGGTCGGCGCCCTGCTCCGGGATCGCACCGACACCTCGGTGCGATCGGCCCGGATCCTGTCGGACCTGACCGCGAGCCCGACGCTCGCCGCGATCGACTTCGACCGCAGAGCCGGAAAACGGCCCCTGACCATGCGTGACGACGCTGAGTCGGTGCACGCCGAGGCGTTCCGGTCGCTGCGCACCACGCTGCAGTTCGGCGGCGCCGGTGACCTGCCGCGGTCGGTGACCGTCGCCGGTTCCGCCGCGGACGAGGGCACGACCACCATCGCCTGCAACCTCGCCATCGCGCTGGCCGAGTCGGGGGTACGCGTCATCCTCGTCGACGCCGACCTGCGCCGTCCGCGTGTCGGCGACTACCTCGGGATCGGGGAGGCGCCGGGGCTGACGAACGTCCTGTCGGAGCGCATGCCCGTCAAGGACGTGCTGCGCTCCTGGGGCTCGGGCTCGCTGTCCGTCCTGCCGAGCGGACCGATCCCACCCAACCCCAGCGAGCTCCTCACCTCGCGGACGTTCCGCGCGACCCTGCGCAAACTCGAAGGTGAGGCCGACATCGTGATCTTCGACGCCCCACCGCTCCTGGGCGTCTGCGATGCCGCGATCCTCGCGCACAACTGCGCCGGGGCGATCCTGGTGACCCGGTACGGCCGCACGCGCGAGGAGCACGTCGTCGAGGCCGCCGAGCGGCTCGCCGCGGTCAACGCCCGTCTCGTCGGGACCGTGCTGAACTTCGTCCAGCCCGCCGGACACACACCTCTGGTGGTCGGCGTACCCGCTCCGGCGGCCGGGCGCCAGAGGGTCACGGCCATGGGCGAAGGGTCGTGACGCCGGACGCCGTGGTGGGGGCCGGCGCGTACGCGGCCGGCCCCCTGGATACGCCTAGGCCGTACGGGCTGGATCCCCGGCCCGTACGCGGGTGACTCAGGCGAACGCGTGCGTTCCGGAGACCTGCGCCGGGTCCCGGCGCAACACGCCCATCCCGTACGCGTACTCCTCGGGCAACGCGAAGTCGGCGCAGAACCGCTGGAAGCCGTCGCGGGCGCGGAACTTGGTGTGAGGGTCGCAGTCGTCGACGAGCACCATCCCGCCCGGCGCCATGAGAGGCCATACCTTCCGCAGCGCGGCGTGTACCGGCTGGGACAGGTCGACATCGACGAGAACCGCCGAGATCTCCGGTGGCAGGGCCTCTGGTGCCATGGTGACGATGTCGGCCCGGATCAGCTCGACGTCGGGAGCCCCGAGCTGCCGGAGGATCTGCCGGACCAGGCCGTGGGAGGACGCGGCGAACCCGTGGCGGACCGCCTCGGGCGTGCCACGCTCGGCATCGTGGTCGAACTGTTCCGGCACGAACCCGTTGAAGGTGTCGATCGCCACGTAACGCTTGCGCACCCCGATGTTGCGCAGCAGCTGGTCGCAGTGGGCCGAGGTTCCGCCCGACGCGCAGCCGATCTCGACAACGGCTCCGGGTACGTCCGCGGTCTCGATGAGCGCCTGCGACCACAGATAGAGGCGTTCGGGGCTTAGCTGTGAAAGAGGTCTGCGGTACAACCAGCGGGCAAGGGCCCGCCGGCGCAGATAGGTGAGCCGGTCGCGTGTCGTCTTGGCCATGTCGGTTTTCCTTACTATGCCGGTGCTTCAAAGCGGCCACTGCGGATGAAGTTGCCTGGATTCTGGCACGCCGCGACCGGACGAATCAGGCGCCGATCCTAAAGTTCCGAAATGGATTAACCAAAAATGGCTTCTGAAAGGCGAAACGCTGCTACAAGGCCGTCGACCGGTCTCGCCGGAAACGGAGCCCCCTGCGTGATCGGCGTTCATTCGCGACATTCTGAGTGCTCGGAAATGGCTGCTTCGAGGCAAAGACGGCGGACCCCCGCACGCAGATCGTGCGGGGGTCCTGATAAGCCGGTGACCTGGGGTCGTCGGCCGTGGTCAGAAAATCGGGTAGCGGTGACCGTGGCCGACCGAGGCGCCGCCCCTGCAGCGGGAACCGGCCGAGCCGAGAACCGCGAGGGCGTTGCCGCAGGCGTTGACCGGGATGGAGACCGGAATCACTGCCTGGTTTCCGGAGAGCAGCCCACCCGCGCCACTCGTGTCGTTGTCGGCATATGCGGGTGAACCGAGCAGCAGGGCACCAGAGGCAGCGGCCGCCACTACGCCTGCCGCAGCGAACTTCTTGATCACGTGCATCCTCCCGTACATCGCGAATTCACGGCCGCTGGAGAAGCAGCCGCACGCAAGGTAGTTAGGCAGAGGCTCGCCGTCGTCGCCACCCTGACTCGGAGCACATTGCTAAATCATTATTCGGCGTCGTCTGTCTTGACCGCTTCCATAGCGACGGCGTAGGGGGCTTCAATATTCGGGGCGGGGTCATAAAGTCGTACGCGCGGTGCTTGACGTTATGAGATTAAGTAAGGCTAAGTTAGGCACGCCTGGCCTGAGTAAGGCACCCTAGTCCGATTTATTGTCGTCTTGCTGGAGATCTCATGCGTCCCGTTCGCCCGCTTGCCACCGCGAGCGCCGTCTTCGTGTCATTTTCGGTGCTGTCGGCGTGTGGGAAGGACGACACGGTGTCCGGCGACGGCGCCGCGGTCGAGGTCACCGCGACCGATTCGTCGTGTGAGGTCGGTGCTAAGACCGGTGCGGCCGGTGCGACGACGTTCAAGATGACGAACAATGGTTCGCAGGTCAATGAGCTGGAGATCCTCGCTCCGGACGGCAAGATCGTCTCGGGACGAGAGAACATCGGCCCCGGTACGGGGGCGGAGGTCACCGTTTCTTTGGAGGCGGGTACGTACCGGGTCCTGTGCAGTGCCGGGATGACCGGCAGGGGCCCCTCGCAGGCGTTCACGGTGACGGGTAAGGGTAAGGCGACCGATCCGCGTCTGGATGCCGCGGTCGCGGCGTATCGGGTCTACATCGGCGCGCAGGTGGACGACACCCTCGCCAAGACCAAGACGTTCGCCGCGTCGGTGTCGAAGGGTGACATCGCCGGCGCGAAGGCCGAGTTCGCTCCGTCGCGGTTCGGGTGGGAGGCGATCGAGCCGGTGGCCGAATCGTTCGGTGATATCGATCCCAAGACCGATACCCGTGAGGCCGACCTGGAGAAGGGTCAGAAGTGGACCGGGTGGCACCAGATCGAGAAGGCGTTGTGGAAGACGAAGTCGTTGAAGGGTGAGGGCCCGTACGCTGATGATCTTGTGAGGAACATCGAGACGTTGAAGGTCCGGGTGGGTACCGCGTCGATCACTCCCACCTCGATGGCCAATGGTGCCAAGGAGCTTCTGGACGAGGTCGCGACGGGGAAGATCACCGGTGAGGAGGACACGTTCTCTCACACCGATCTGAGTGACTTCAAGGCGAACGTGGATGGGGCGCAGAAGGCGTTCGAGCTGCTCAAGCCGGTCGTGCAGGAAAAAGACGCCGGGCTGACCGGTGACCTGACCGACGAGTTCGCGAAGGTGCAGAAGCTGCTGGGCAAGTACAAGAAGGGTGACGGGTACGTCTCTTATGACACCGTCGGTAAGGCGCAGCGCAAGGAGTTGTCCGATGAGGTCAACGCCCTGGGTGAGCCGCTGTCGAAGCTGGCGGGGGTCGTCGCGCGGTGACGGAGGTCAGCAGGCGCAGGTTGCTGGGGTATTCGGGTGCGACGCTGGCCGCGGGTGCCGCGGCCGGCGCCGGTCTGGTCAGCGTCGCCCAAGCCCACGAAGGGCCCTCTTCCGGTAACGGCCCGGTGCCGTTCTTCGGGGCGCATCAGGCCGGTATCGCCACCCCGGTCCAGGACCGGTTGCATTTCGCGTCGTTCGACGTCGTCACCGACGACCGCGACCGTCTGATCCGCATGCTGAAGGAGTGGACCGCCGCCGGCGCGGCGCTGACCGCCGGGCACCCGTACGGGTCGGCGGCGGGTGGCCTGCCCGAGTCCCCACCCGATGACACCGGAGAGGCGCTCGGCCTGCCGCCGGCCCGGCTGACGCTGACGGTCGGGTTCGGGCCGGCGTTGTTCGGGTCGGGGGGTAAGGACCGGTTCGGGGTGAAGGCGCGGCGGCCGGCGCCGCTGATCGATCTGCCGCATTTTCCTGGTGACAATCTGGCCGCTGATCGTAGTGGCGGGGATGTCTGTGTTCAGGCGTGTGCTGATGATCCGCAGGTGGCGGTGCACGCGATCCGTAACCTGGCGCGGATCGGTTTCGGTGTGGTGGCGGTGCGATGGTCTCAGCTGGGGTTCGGGAAGACCTCTTCCACGACGCCGGACCAGCAGACGCCGCGGAACATGTTCGGGTTCAAGGACGGCACCCGAAACATTCCCGGCGATGACCACGCGGCGCTGGACCGGTACGTGTGGGCGTCGGCCAAGGACGGTGCCGGGTGGATGGACGGCGGGTCATATCTGGTCGCGCGGCGGATCCGGATGCACATCGAGACGTGGGACCGTACCTCCCTCAAAGAACAGCAAGACGTCTTCGGCCGGATGAAAGGCGAAGGCAACCCCTACGGGGCCCCACGCGAACACGACCCTGTACCGCTGGCGAAGCTGCCCGCGGACTCTCATGTCCGGCTGGCGCACCCGGACAGCAACGGCGGTGTTCGGATCCTGCGCCGGGGTTATTCCTTCACCGATGGCAGCGACGGACTCGGGCGCCTGGACGCGGGCCTGTTCTTCATCGCCTACCAGCGAGACCCCCGAACCCAGTTCGTCACCCTCCAGAACAAACTCGCCGCCACCGACCACATGAACGAATACGTCCAACACGTCGGATCCGGCATCTTCGCCTGCCCACCCGGCATCCGGAAAGGCGGATTCTGGGGAGAGACCCTCTTCACCTAGATTTTTTCGGACAATAAGGCGAATAGGGCATGAAGAGTCTCCGTATTCATCGGAGAACCGAGTGTCAGTGCCGGCCGCTCTATGTAACCGCGTTCTGGACATTGATTCCGCATTCCGATGAACAGCCTATAGTGCGCTTCCGTTCACAGCATCCGAGTTTTCGCACAACGATCAAGAAATTATGCATTATCGATTCGCTTTACGAAAGTAGAGTGCATGTATTACGGGGGACTGGTCGAACTCAATAATTGGCGCGGGTAAGCAGCACATCATGCATAACTTCTTCAAGCACAAGCCCGGCGGCAGGCGAATCTACCGCGGCCCAGAATTGCTGCATCGACCACGTCCACTCCTGGTGGCGGCCGCAGCCCTTGTCCTGAGCATGGCCGTCGTGGACGGGCTGCCCGCGCACGCGGGCCCGCCCACGCGTGCGCTCCCGGCAGCGGGAGTCAACACGGGCGTCGACGGCTTCGCCCCGAATCTGTACACCACGGTGAACGGCCAGATTCGCCAGGCATGGGTGCTCGCCCACCACGGCTACGCGCCTGAGGACACTCCGAAGGTCTCATGCATCGACGTCGACACTGGCGACTTCTGCACCGACGCCACCGGCAATCCCACGACCTGGCCCAAGCCGCTGAACACGACACCGAAGCCGCTGGGCTCGGGGAACACCGGGGACCTGTCCACGACGCAGGCCCCCAACGGCGTGATCCAGACCGACGCCGCGCGGGTGCTGCGCTTCCCTGTGATCACGCAGTCGCCGAACTCCACCTTCAGCGGCGGTTCGGTCGGCATCGGCTGCCTGAACATGCAGTTGCAGGCCAACTGCCAGTACGCGCCGCTGGCGCCGCTCACCACCCAGGTGGGCAGCAACATCAACGGCATCAGCGGGCTCGTTGCGATTTCAAACAGGATCTACGCGCAGCTCACCAACGGCCGGATGGCGTGCTATGACGTCGCCAGCGCCCTGCCCTGTCCTGGGCAGCCGTTCACCACCAACAGCCCGCCGAGCAACGACCTGGCGGGCCTGGGGCCGTCCAACTACAGCGGTTCCGTCGTCGGGATCAGGAACCGGATCTACACGATGTCCAACGGCCTGCTGGCCGACACGAACACCAGTCCGCACATGCCGACGCTCACCTGCTTCGACCCCGCCACGAACGCGCCGTGCGCCAACTGGACCACCCGGGTCATCTCGAATCCGGCGGTCTACCAGGCGCTGGCGGTGTTCCCCAGCTTCAACCCGCAGGGTGCGGAGACGGGGCTGTGTGCCGTCACCACAAAACGGACACCCGGCGTACTCCTGAACTGCTTTGACTTCAACGGAAACGACGCGTTGGTCCCGGCGGGACTTCTTTCGATCTTCCCCAGCACGGGCACTTCGGCGGTCGTCTTCCCGCCCACCGTGACCCAGGTCAACGGTACCCAGCGCAGTTACTTCCCGTTCTACACGCAGGACAATGTCCACAAGGGTGGCACGGCTTGTTACAACTGGAACGCCCAGGCGCCGTGTACCGGTTTTGCGAACCCGCGTAGCCATCCCTTGGTCAACGGTGGGCTGACGCATGACTACGGCTACGCCTACAACCCGCAGAACAACTGCATGTACGGCATGGGCCACTACGCCTATATGTTCAGCTTCCAGCCTGATGGCGGTGCCGCTCCTTGCTGATCACCACGATTCTGTTCTGATCGACTGACAATGGCGTTCCCTGCCCGGGTACCGACCGGGCGGGGAACGCCTTTCGCGAGCGAGTCACTCCCAGCATCATGAACAATAGTTGTGTGTAAATCGGTAACTGAAAACGCCAATAGATGATGTGGCAGCGGCTGGGGTTGTGCGGTTTGTATGCGTTAAAATCCAAGCTCGCTGGCAATGGGTTCGGAAGTGTATGGAAGAAGTCTGGTTAAAATGGTATCGACATATATTTGCGGCGTTCTCTCGCTGGCGCTGGCAGTGAGCCTTGGTGCGATAACGCCAGGGCTGGCGCCGGCGGAACCGGTGCCTCCGTATCACATGAACCTGCCGAAGCCGACGCCCGCGGGCGGTGACACGAGCCCCTTCATCGTCACCGGCTCGTCGTCCGCGCCGTCGGCGCCGACCGTGGCGGTGATCGGGGACTCGGTCGCCCGCGACTACGCCTACTACCTGGCACGCCGGCTCGGCCCGCGCGGCGTGCGAGTGATCGACGGAGCGCTGACCGCCTGCCCGGTGGGGACCCTGCCGCTCGTCGCCATCTACCCGGACGGGGACAGCAGGCCGCTCCGGGCCGGCGCGTGCCCACGGCTCGTCGCGGCCAAACAGGCGGCACTGACTGCGACGTACGCGCCGGGACTCGTCCTGTGGCAGTCGATCACGGAGATACGGGGCATTCGCCTGCCGGATCGGTACGTTCCCCCCGGGACCGATGAATGGCGTCGACGGGTGCTGGCGGAGTGGGACGACACCCTCCGTCGCGTCACCGCCCGTGGTGCCAAGGTCGTCGTGATCCTGCCGCTGTGGTACGAGCACGCGCCCGCGGCCCGTCTCGACGCGCCCGGCCCGAGCATCGACAAGATCCGGGACCTCTACGTACGTTGGGCGACGCTCCACCGGGACAAGGTGAGCCTGGTCGATCCCGCCCCGGTCGTCTGCCCATCCGGCCCGCCCTGCGGGCTGGTGAACGGCGTGGACTTCCGGCCGGACACCATCCACTTCGACGACCAAGGCGGTGTTCAGGTCGTGGACTACCTCATCGCGCACGTGCCGGAGCTGGCACGAGTCGCCGCCGGACGGGGGTGACGGCGGCTCCTTCGCGGGAATAGAAGCCTGGGGCCAGCCACGCTGCGGATCGGACCCGCGAGCCTTCACGTCGCGGTGGCCCGGAATACCAGCCGTAGGTGGCGGACATGCCCGCCACCGATCACGCGGGTGCGCCGGACTCTGGCGTCCGGCAGACCCGTGCCGCTGCGGGGAACCTATGCAACCAAGCGCACCAGTGCCTCATCGCAGGCAGTTACTCGGAGCCGTCCTCGCCGGCGCGGCGATGACCGCCTGTGCGATGGGAGACGCCGTCAGCTCGCTCGCATTCGACCGGATGTCACCCGTGGTGGCCGGCGCCCTGGCGACCGTCTTCGGGAGCGTCGTCTTCGCCCTCTGGGCTGGACGGAGCGTGCTCGGCCGCGTCGTCGTCGGGCGCCTCCCCATCCGCCTCGGTCTCCGGAAGGCGTTCCAAGAGGTCAGGGTGCCGAAAGGCATGCCACTGCTGATCCTGCGGCTGGCCGTCGGCAACGCGATCGTGTTACCGGCGACGTACCTGTCGCTGGGGAGGCTGCACAGCCTGGAGACGGTGATCTCCATTGCCTTCGGCGGCCCGGTGATGGTGACCGTGTGGGGGCTGCTGTTCCCGAGAACGGGTCCCCGGCGGATCAGCGGGCTGCTCTGTCCGCTGCTGGCGGCGGTCGCGATGCTCGCGCTCACCCGCCCGTGGACCGGCCAGTGCGACGTGCTGGGCTTCGGGGCGGCACTGGTGGCCGCGGCCTGCGGCTGGAACCTGTTGAAGGTGTCCGGACGGATGGAAGAGGCCGGAAAGCTGGCCCATGGAACGGCCATCGCCGGGCTGCTGTCCTCGGCCATGCTGGCTCCGCTGCTCATCCTCGCGGAAGCGCACCGGACGACCGGTCACGTGCTCGGCATCTGCGCGGCGTCGGGCCTGCTGTCCGGGTTCGTCGAAACGGTGCTGGGGGTCCTGGCCCTGAGGTTCATCGCCGAAGAGACGTTCGGGGTCCTGACCGGCCTCGAACCGGTCGCCAGTCTGTTCGTCGGGTGGCTGTTCCTGAAGGAGCAGATCACGGTTCTGGCCTCGGCCGGCGTCCTGCTCATGGTCGCCGCCGGCTCCTGGGCGGTCTGGTCCGAAAAGCGGCTCAGAGAGCAGATCGGTTGACCTTCACAAGCGGGTCGAAGTAATGGCGAAGCCTGACGGCTACGCTAAGCGCCGACATAGCGTGATATCGGCATCGCGGGTCCATGCCGTTGAGGAGCACACCGTGAACGACCAAGGGGCAGACGACTCGTCCGCCGCCGGTGGAAACGTGGCGCAGATCAACACGAAGGTGGCGCACCCGGCGCGTGTGTACAACGTCTGGCTGGGCGGCAAGGACAATTACGCCGCTGACAGAGACGCGGCCGAGCAGGCCGTCGCCGCCAACCCCGACATCCGGCCCGCCGTGCACGCCAACCGGGCGTTCCTGGGCCGTGCTGTGCGCCATCTGGCGACCCAGGCGGGAATCAGTCAGTTCCTCGACATCGGCACCGGTATTCCGACCGCCGACAACACCCATGAGGTGGCCCAGCGCGCGGTGCCGGAATGCCGCATCGTCTACGTCGACAATGACCCCGTGGTGCTGGCCCACGCACGAGCCCTGCTCACCAGCCGGCCGGAAGGCGCCACCGCCTACATCGACGCCGACCTGCGCGACACCGGCACCATTTTGCGGCAGGCCGCGGCGACACTGGACTTCTCCCGGCCGGTCGGGCTCGTTCTCGTGGCGATCCTGCAGTACATCGCGGACGCCGACGATCCGTACGGGATCGTCACCCGGCTCCTGGGCTCACTGCCGCCGGGCAGTCATCTGGTGATCTCGCACCCCGCGAGCGACATCGGCGCCGAGAAGGTCGCCGAATCGATGCGGCGTTACAATGAGCGTGCCGGCCACCGCGAACAGGCGACCCCGCGAAACCATGCCGGGGTCACGCGCTTCTTCGACGGACTGGACCTGCTCGAGCCCGGGGTCGTGCGGCTGCCCCAGTGGCGGCCCGGCGCCGAGGCCGAGGAGACGCGCGAACTGCCCATGTGGTGCGGCGTAGGAGCCAAGACCACGACGTGACCACGGGCGCGGCCCCTCCTGAGACGTCTCAGCCGTGGGTGTCCGGCCGCCCGGGATGCGACGAGGTGCCCGGGCCGGCCCCGGACTCGTCCAGGTCCATGATGCGCCGAGTGTTGGCCACCAGCGTGTCGGTGGTCCGGGTTATCCAGTCGGCGATCGCACGGAGTTCGGCGTCGTCGTACCTGGCCGCCGTGTTCGCCATGTCCTCGATGAAGGGCCCGAACGCGGTGGCCATCAGCGCATCCATCCGCTCGTTCGGCAGTAGCCGCACGACGACCTTGCGACGGTCGTGCGGGTCACGTGCGCGCCGGACGTAGCCGGCGTTCTCGAGCCGGTCCACCAGACCGGTGACGGCGCCGGTGGTCAGGCCCGTGTGCTCCGCGAGCGCGCCGGCCGTCACCGGTCCCAGTTGCTGGAGCACGTCGATGCACTTTCGCTCGACCGAGCTGAGACCCACGAGTTTGCCGACGGCCTCATGGAACACCACGAGCGCCGTGGCGAACTTGCGCCCGAGCAGCGCGCCCGCCGCCTGATCGTCGGGAAGGGCACCTTGCGTCATCCCCTCAATATAGCTTAGCCTCTAAATACCTCAGCAACTAAGAGACTTATTGAGAGAGATACTTGAGAAGAGCCCAGGAGACGTCCCATGCCTGAGATCGGCGCAGGACGCAAAGCCGCGTACTTCGCACTGATGATCGCGAACGTGGCCGTCGACCTGCTCGTCCCGACGCTGGTCCTGGTCGCCCTCGCCCCGACCGGGATGCCCGCCGCGGTGCGGCTGGCCATCGGCGGAACCCTTCTGACCGGGAAGGCGATCGGCGGGCGAGTCGAAACCGGGGAGTTCCGCTGGAGACCGGCCACGGTCGCGGCGCTCGTGCCCACCGCCGCCATCGCCGGCTGCTACCTCGCCGGTATCGGCGACATCGCGAGCATGGTGGCAGGCGCGATCGTCTCCGGTGCGATCGTCGTCGGTGATCTGCTGCGAACTCGACCGCACGGCAAGGCCGGACGCCGGATCGACGGCTTCGCCATGCTGGTGCTGATCGAGGTCACGGCCAGCGTCGTGCTGACGTCGATCAGCGGCGACGCGCGCTTCGTGCTCGCCAGGACCTCGATCTACGTCGCCATCGGCGGAGTCGTCGTCCTGGCGACCACCTGGTCGGATCGGCCGTGGATGCGGATCGCCCTCAAGCCCGTGGCCTCGAAGGGCGACCCGGTGCGCGCCGAGGCGTTCGACCGGGCATGGCGGAAGTCGCGGCGGTTCCGGATGCTCTACCGGGCGATGACCGCCGGTCTCGGCGTGGTGTTCCTGGCCGACGCGGTGCTGCGCGTCGTGGTCGTCTACAGCTACCCGGCAGGAGCCGTGGTCCAGTCGTCGCTCACCTCACAGCTTCCCCTGATCGTTCTGATCGGCCTGTGGTTCGCCGCCGGCCGCGGCCTCGCGGTACCCCGCGCCGAACGTTTGCTCGACGCCGAGCTGGCGAGCTCACCCGCCGACGACGTCGTCTCCGAGGCGACCCCTCGCCGGCGCATCTGACGGGCGAGCACGAACGCCCGCGCGGTGAGAGGCCGGGCCACGGCGCCGCCGTGGCCCGGCCTCTCACCGCGCGGGGGTCAGGTTCCTAGGAACGTGCGCACCGCCGCGAGTGTCGTGGTGTCGGTGAGGTATCCGATGTGGGTCTGGCACGCCACGTTGTTGTTGGTGGCGCCGTTCAGCCGGGTGCTGGTGTAGGGGATGATCACGCCGTCGCAGGCGGAGTACCAGGTCGCGTACCTCGTGTTGCCCGGTGTCTCGTCGCCCGCGGTCACGGTCTGGATGAACGAGGAGCCGGGGAGCATCTCCACGCACGACGGGTTGATCGTGCACGCGGAGGCGAACGTCGTGCCGTGGTTCGCGCCGGCGATGGAGGCGAGGTGCCGGACGTACGGCTGGCCGCCGAGCTCGTTGATGTACCACTCGCTCACCAGCCCGCCCATGGAGTGGTTCACGATGTCGACCTGGGAGGCTCCCGTACGGGACAGGACCTGCTGGACGTAGGACCTCAGCGAGGCGGCACTGGTCTTGTTGGACTGCGCCCAGTTGTACTGGAAGGCGTACATCTCGGTGCTGGTGTACCCGCCGGCCGCGAAGACCGACTCGGCCGTGGTCCAGTTGGACGCGCTGCCGCTGTAGCCGTGGACGAAGACGACGGGGATGTGGGTGGCGGCGTTCGCGGTACCCGTCTGCCCGACGGCGAGCAGGCAGGTGAAGGCGGCGAGAACGACCGCGAGGAAGGTGCCGAGGGATCGGCGCATGGTTCCTCCTGGCTGGGGACTGAGGCGATGGGCGAAGTCTCATCCGGCGCCGGGTGCGCCGCATCGGCGAAATCACCAGTCCTCGGTCAGCTGAAGAAACGCGGAAGTTCGACTCGGGAGCGGATGCCGAGCCGTACGAAGACGTTGCGCAGGTGATGGTCGACGGTGCGGTGGGACAGGACGAGCCGCGCCGCGATCTCACGGTTCGTGGCGCCCTCGGCGGCGAGCCGCGCGATCTGGCGCTGCTGGTTGGTCAGCTCCCCGGCGTCCTTCGGCGCCATGGGCGGGGCGGTCTCCCCGGCCGCGCGCAGCTCGGCACGTGCGCTCCCGGTCCAGTGCTCCGCGTCGTAGTACTCGAAGATCTGCAGGGCGTTGCGCAGGTGCTCACGGGCCGCGCGCGGCTTGCGCCCGCGCCGCAGCCGGTGCCCGTACAGCAGCTCGGTACGCGCCGTCTCGAACGCCGAGTCGCCGCGAAGATGCAGCCGCAGCGCCTCGCGGAAGTGCTCGTCCGCCTCGGCGTCGTCGCCGGCCAGCAGCGCGTGGCAGCGGTGGGACAGGGCGAGGCGCACGGAGTTGCGGGTGCTGGTGGCCCATCGGTCGAAGACCTCCAGGGCCTGGAGCGCGCCCTTCCTCTCGTCGCAGCGGACGGCGGCCTCGACGAAGTGCGGGGTCGCCATCACGTGCACCACAGGGTGGGCGTGCCAGGTGCCCGCCATGAGCCGGATGCGTCCCGCGGCGTCTGCCGGACGGTCCTCGATCAGCTCCAGGCAGGCCAGCGCCCAGGAGGTGAACGCGCCGGGCCGCGCGAGCCCACGCCTGGTCGCGGCGTCCGAGACCGCGTCGAGGCGCAGCCGGGCGGTGTCCTTGTCGCCCTGCAACGCGGCGAGCAGCGCCATCGTCGCCAGATGGTCGACCGCGTGGTTCTCCTGACCGGCGGCGCGGGCCAGCCGGAGGCCCTCCAGGGAGTGCGCGGTGGCGGACGGGTAGCGGCCGAGCCACAGGTCGGCCATGGCGAGGTAGGCCAGCGCCCACGGCTTCACGGCGGCGTCCGGGCCGGTGCCGAGCCGCACCGCCTCGCCGGCCAGCTCGTGCGTGCGCCGGTCGTCTCCGAGGATCAGCGCCGCCATGCTCGCCCACACCTTGGAGGCACAGTCGTCCGTGGCGTCGGCCAGCCGCACCGTACGGCGCAGCGGCTCGGCCGCCTCGTGGTGGTGCCCCTGGTACGTCGCGGCCATCCCCTCGAAGTGGGCGAAGAGCAGCTCGGTGTCGGGCGCCTCGTGCCGCCGTCGCAAAACCGCGGCGCGCTCGGCGATCGCGAGGTAACGCCGCAGGTCCCCGCCCAAGCAGCTCGCCTCGCCCGCGTACGCCAGCGCCACGACCGCGCTCCGGCGGTCGTGGTCGGCAAGGCGGGCCGCCGCGTCGAGGAGCATCCGTGCCCCGGTGGCCGGCCTGCCGTCGCGCAGCTCGATCTCACCTCTCAGCAGGTCGGCGCGCCCGCGGAGCCGTCCCTGCCGTGCCGCGGGCGTGAGCTGGCGGACCAGAAAGCGCGAGCGCCTGCTCCGGCCGGCCAGCCAGGCGTCGGTCGCCGCCGCGAGCAGCATGGTCGCCTGCTCGCCCCGGTCGCGGGTCAGGGTCGCGGCACGCTGCCAGGCGCGCGAGGAGTCGGTGTACCGTCCGGCCGCCCCGGCCTCGGCCGCCGCCTCGCACAGCTCGGCGGCGAGCCCGTCGTTCGCCTCGCAGGCCAGTGCGGCCCGGTGCCAGACCTGACGGGCACGCTGCCGGTCGTCGTCGAGGACCCGCGCGAGCAGCTCGTGCACGGTGTTGCGCTCGGACAGGGGAGCGTCGGCGTACAGCGCGCTGCGGATGACCGGACTCGGCACGGTGATCGACTCCCCGTCGACGCGCACCAGCCCCCACGCGCGTACGGCCTCCAGCTCGCGCAGGTCGAGGCGGTCGGCCAGGGCCGCACGGGTCAGGGTCCTGCCGTCGAGGCGGTCGTCGGCGACGGCCAGCAGGGCCAGCCGGCGCGCGTCGGGCGACAGCCGGAAGAACCGCCGCCGGTACACCGCGCGTAACTGGCTCTCCGGCGGCAGCGTCTCCGGAGGCGGCTCGTCACCGGAGAGCTGGCCGGGCGTCAGCGCGGCGGCCATCTCGACCAGCGCGAGCGGGTTGCCGCCGGTCAGCTCGGTGAGCCCCGCCGCCAGGTCCTCGGTGACGCCGATCGGGCACCGGTCGGTGAGGACCTCCGTGCTCGCGGTCTCGTCCAGCGGGGGCAGCGGCAGCCGGGGTATGCCGGCGAGCCGGTCCCGCTCGGGCGTCGTCACGTGCTCGTTGTGCGCGGCGAACAGCATCACCACGGGCCTGTCGCCGAGCCGCCGCGCGGTGAACGTCATGGCGTCCAGTGACGCGCGGTCCAGCCAGTGCACGTCGTCGAGCCAGCACAGGACGGGGCCCGAGTGTGATGTTCCGGTCAGCAGGGCGTGCACGGCGGTGCAGAGCGTGTAGGGGTCGACGGCGCCGTTCCCGTCGAAGACGCGGGTGAGGGCCTCGGCCTGGCAGGCGGGCAGGCACTCGATCCGGTCCGCGAGCGGGCCCAGCAGCCGGTGCAGGCCGGCGAGTTCGAGCGAGGACTCCTGCCGGATTCCGCGGATGCCGAGCGTCCGGAAGTCCGCGCCCGCCCTGCGTACGGCGCATTCGAGCAGCGCGGTCTTTCCCATGCCGGGCTCGGCGAGAAAGGAAAGCGCGCCGCCCCTGCCGGAACGGGCTCGCGTGAGCAGTTCTTCCAGCACGGCGATCTGGTGGTCGCGACCACGTAACACAACGGACACATGTGCCAGTTTCACGCGTCCGCACGAGAAGGAAAAGCGCCAGGCCAGGTGAGGACGAGTGCGCCTCGCGTACGGGGGGACGGTCCGGGGCCCGCCTTTCCGGTACGGGACCTGCTCATGGGCGCGGGGGAGCGCGCCGGCCGGGTCGCGTTCTTGACCAGAGACCGTGACGGTGAGTTCTCGAAAGCGTTCGGCGGCGTTCTTCGCCCGGCGCCTCGGGGTGACGCTCCAGGGCTGGCGCGGTAGGTTCCCTGGTATTTCGACAACCTAATCCGGAAATGCGAAGGAGAGCCCCAGATGCGGAAAACGCCGCTTCTTGCGGTCGCCGTCGGTGCTGCCGGCGTTCTGCTGTTCGCCACCGCGGCGAGCGCCGCCGCGCCAGGAGCGCCCGGTATCGGCGACCCGTACTATCCGGACTACGGGAACGGCGGATATGACGTCTCGCACTACGACCTCGGCCTGAAGTACCAGCCCGCCACCGACACGCTGCAGGGCACCGCGAGGATCACGGCGCGGGCCACCCAGGACCTGTCCCGTTTCGACCTCGACTTCCTGCTGGACACCCAGGCGGTCACGGTCAACGGCCGCAAGGCGTCGTTCACCACGTCCGGCGCGCACGAGCTGGTGATCACCCCCGCCCGTGTCCTGCGAAAGGGCGCGTCGATCGCCATCACGGTGACCTACTCCGGCGTGCCGTCGACGAAGAAGTACAACGACTACGTCGGCTGGGCGAAGACCCCCGACGGCGCGGTCGCGGCGCAGGAGCCCGAAAGCGCCTGGTGGTGGTTCCCCAGCAACGACCACCCGCTCGACAAGGCCACCTACGACATCACGATCACCGTGCCCGAAGGCCTGCAGACGATCAGCAGCGGCGAACCCCACGGCGCCCGTACGGCGGGCGGCTGGACCACGTACAAGTGGCACGAGGCCAAGCCGGAGGCGACCTACCTGACCACCCTCGCGGTGGGCAAGTTCGAGATCCACCAGGGCCGCACCAAGAGCGGCCTGCCCGTGATCACCGCCTACAGCCCCGACGTCGACCCGGCCCTGCTCACGGCGGCCAAGGCCAGCGTCGAGACCACCGGTGAGGTCATCGACTGGGAGAGCACGGTCTTCGGTCCCTACCCCTTCACCTCCGCCGGCGGCTACGTCCCGAACGTCACGTCGCACTTCTCGCTGGAGGAGCAGACCCGGGTCTTCTACAGCCCTGCGGCCTTCTCCACCGGTGTCCGGCCGTACCTCATCGTGCACGAGAACGCCCACCAGTGGTTCGGCGACAGCGTCTCGCTCACGACCTGGCGCGACATCTGGCTGAACGAGGGCTTCGCCACCTTCGCCGAGTGGCTGTGGTCGGAGAAGACCGGCCAGGGAACCACCGCCGAGGTCGCGCGGCAGACGTACGACAGCTACCCGGCCGACGACCCGTTCTGGCAGGTCAAGGCCGGTGACCCGGGCCCTGGCGACAACCAGTTCGACGACGCCGTCTACGACCGCGGCGCCCTGACCCTCCAGGCCCTGCGCGCCACGGTCGGCGACGCGAAGTTCTTCACCATCCTCCGCGCGTGGGCGACCCTCCACCGTTACGGCAACGCCACCACCGCCCAGTTCGAGGCGCTGGCCGAGAAGATCTCCGGCAAGAACCTGGGGAGCCTCTTCCAGACCTGGCTCTACACCACCGGCCGCCCTGCCGCCCCGCCCCAGCAGGTCGCCCTGAAGACCACTCCCAAGAGCTGGAAGGAGATCCGCCAGACGCGGACTCTGGAGGCTCACTGACCCGCCACCCGTCGGTGATCATGCGGTCCCTTCCGTAAGGGTCCGCATGGTCACCGACGGGGCGTGCTCGCGTCGGCCTGGCCACTTGCGAGAGAAATACCTACTTAACTAGTATGAAAACCATGCTTTCCAGTCAGCCGCGCCGGCGGAGCCGCGCGACCGCGACCATCGGGTGGTCGCTCGCATCCGGCGAGACCAGGGTCTCGCCGGCCGGCAGACCGCTCCTACGTGAGGTGCTGCTGACCAGTCGACGCGTGGTCGACTACGCGCACGTCGCGAGCAGCCTCTGTCGCCGATGAGACCGGCACGGCGTCGCTCCTGACGACGTTCGCCGCTCGCGTGCCCATCCACGCGATTGCTCCCTTTCACTCCCCGGCGGCCGCCGCACGTGACGGTGGCCGGCCGGTGCACTCATCGATGAACCCCGGAGGTTGTTGTGTCCGATTCGTCCACGCCCAGCGAACCGGCGGACGAGCCCCAGTTGCCGGAACGCCGCTCCAGCGGCAGGCGACGCATCAACTGGATCGTCTCGGCCGTGGTCGTGGCCGCCATCGTCGTCGTCGCGGTCGTCGTCGCCGTGACCGGCGGCTCCGACGACGCGAAGACGGTACGCATCGGTGTCGCCGACGCGTCCGAGCCGTACTGGAAGACCTACGCGGCGCTGGCGAAGAAGCGGCTGAACGTCACCGTGACGTATGTCAACTTCAACGACTACAGCCAGCCGAACCCCGCGTTGAAACAGAAGCAGCTCGACCTGAACCAGTTCCAGCACATCCAGTACCTGGCGAACTACAACGTCACCGCGCACGAGGACCTGCAGCCCATCGGCGCGACGGCGGTCTACCCGCTGCCGCTCTACGCGCTGAAGTACCACGCCCCGGCCGCGCTGCCGGACGGCGCCAAGGTCGCGATCCCGAACGACGCGATCAACGAGGCGCGCGGGCTGCTGGTGCTGCAGGCCGCCAAGCTGGTGACGCTGAAGAACGGCGGCACCGCGTTCTCCAGCACCTCCGACATCACCTCGCACCGGGTCGACGTCGTCACCCTGGACGCGTCACAGACCGCGCGGGCCGTACTCAACGGCTCGGCGGCCGCGGCGATCGTCAACAACAACTACGCGACGAGCGCGAAGCTGGCGAAGTCGGACGCGATATTCCAGGACGACCCGGCCAGCCCGATCGCCGCCCCGTACGTGAACCTCTTCGTCTCCCGCGCCGCGGACAAGGACAACCCGACGTACCTGAAGCTGGCCGCGCTGTACCACGACCCATCGGTGGAGAAGGGCGTCCAGACGGCCAACGGAGGCACCGCGGTGTTCCGCGACGTGACGCCGGCGACGTTGCAGGCGGAGCTGAAGACCGTCCAGGCACAGGCCCAGGCGGCGCAGAAGTAGGAAAAGGAGAGGTGGCCCGGACCGTACGGTGCCGGGCCACCGGTGCGATATGTCCGTCACCACCAGAGACGCCGAGCCGGCCGGCTCCGAGCCGTACGTCCGTATCGAGCACGTGACCAAGCGTTTTCCCGGGAACGGCCGGCGCGGCACGCCGTTGACCGCGTTGCGCGATGTGAGCCTGGAGGTCGCCCGCGGCGAGGTCTTCGGCGTCATCGGCCACTCCGGCGCCGGCAAGAGCACGCTGGTACGGCTGATCAACGGCCTGGAGACGCCCACCGAAGGGCGGATCCATGTCGGGCCGCACGAGGTCACGGCCCTGTCCGAACGCGATCGGCGAAACGTACGGCGCGACATCGGCATGATCTTCCAGCAGTTCAACCTGTTCCGGTCGCGTACCGTCGCGGGCAACGTCGCGTACCCGCTCAAGGTCGCCGGAGTCGGGCAGCCCGAACGCGACCGCAGGGTGGCGCGGCTGCTGGACTTCGTGGGGCTGCTGGACCGTGCCCACGACCATCCGGAGCAACTGTCCGGCGGGCAGAAACAGCGGGTGGGGATCGCACGGGCCCTGGCCACCGAACCCTCGCTGCTGCTCGCCGACGAGGCCACGAGCGCGCTCGACCCGGAGACGACGGGCGAGGTGCTCGCCCTGCTCCGGCGCATCAACCGCGAACTGGGCGTCACGATCGTCATCATCACCCACGAACTGGACGTCATCCGCAGCATCGCGGACCGGGTGGCGGTACTCGACGGAGGCGAGCTCGTCGAGTCCGGGAGCCTGTACGAGGTCTTCGCGCACCCGAGCACCGAGGCCGCCGCCCGCTTCGTCGGCACCACCCTGCGCGACCGTCCGTCGGCCGCGACGCTGGCGCGGCTGCGGCGCACGCACTCCGGGCGTCTCGTCACCGTACGGGTGCGCGACCGTACCGGCTTCCAGACCGCGCTCGCCGCCACGTTCCTGCGCCACGAGGTCGCGGCGGAGATCGTCTTCGGCGGCATCAGCGAGCTGCAGGACAGACCTGTCGGGAGTCTCACCTTCGAACTTACGGGGCCGCCGGACGCCGTGGACGCGTCGCTGGCGGCGCTGCGGTCCGACGGCGTCGAGCTGACGGAGGAGGACTGAGATGCACGAGTTCCTCACCAACCTGCCGGTCTTCCGGCAGGCGATCGGGCAGACCTTCTACATCGTGGTCATCTCGGTGGTGGCCGGTGGTGTGCTCGGCCTGGCCATCGGGCTCGTCCTGTACGCCACCCGGCCGGGCAACCTCATGGCCAACCGGCCCGTGTACGTCGCCGTCAACGTCCTCGTCAACGTCGTACGGCCGATCCCGTTCGTCATCTTCCTCACCGCGATCCAGCCGCTGATGCTGAACACCCTCGGCACGACGATCGGTACGAACGCGGTCACCTTCGCGCTGTCGCTGTCCGCGGCGTTCGCGGTCAGCCGCATCGTCGAGCAGAACCTGCTGACGGTCGGCCCCGGCGTGATCGAGGCGGCGCGCGCGGCCGGGGCCCGGCCGGTGGGCATCATCGTCACGGTGCTCATCCCGGAGGCGCTCGGTCCGATCATCCTCGGCTACACGTTCATCTTCGTCGCGGTCGTCGACATGTCCGCGCAGGCCGGGCTCTTCGGCGGCGGTGGCCTGGGCGACTTCGCGATCACCTACGGGTCACAGCGCTACAACTGGCCGATCGTCTACATCACCGTCGCCACGATCGTCGTGATCGTGCAGGCGGGGCAGTTCCTCGGGAACCGGCTCGCCCGCCGGGCGCTGCGCCGCTGACCCGCGCGGGGGACGAGCCGATCCACCGCGGCCTCAGGTCCCGGCCATCGCCCGACGCGGATACGTAGGGATACGTATCGGCCGAGGCGCCGGCGCAGGCCGATGCTGGACGTATCCGATCGGCGAAGGAGCGGTGCTGTGGTCGGTCAGCGGACGTGCGACATCGTGGCTTTGGACGAGGCCGGCCGGCTGGGTCCGGCGGAGGCCGGGGGTAAGGCGGCGAGTCTGGGCCGGCTGCGGGCGGCCGGGTTCCCGGTGCCGGACGGCTTCGTGATTCCGGCCGGGACGCTGGACCGCGCGCTGGTCGGCGGTCGTCTCGACGACCGGTTGGCGGCGGCCGTCCTGACCGCGGCCGGGCGGCTGGGGGGCGGACCGCTGGCCGTGCGTTCCTCGGGCGTCGAGGAGGACGGCGAAGACGCCTCGCACGCCGGGCAGTACGAGACCGTGCTGGACGTGAGGGCCGGGGAGCCGCTGCTGGCGGCGGTGGTCGCGTGCTGGACGTCAGGTCGCCTGGCGCACGTCCGCCTCTACCGCGAGGCCCACGGCCTGCCGCAGGACAGCCGGCTCGCGGTGCTCGTCCAGCGGCTGGTGCCCGCCGAGGCGGCCGGCGTGGCGTTCACCGCCAACCCGGTCACCGGCGAGCGGGGGGAGGTGGTGGTCAGCGCCGTACACGGTCTGGGGGACCGGCTCGTCTCCGGGGCGACCTGCCCGGACGAATGGGTGGTGCGGGGCGGTACGGCGACCTGTGGTGCGCACCCGGAGGACGCGGTCGACGCGGCTCAGGTCCGATCGGTCGCCGAGCTGGCCCGGCGGGTGGAGGCGCACGAGGGCGTACCCCAGGACATCGAATGGGCGCTCGCCGAGGGCGGGCTGTTCCTGCTCCAGGCCCGGCCGATCACCGCACTACCGGAGCCCCTCCCCGAACCGGTGCCGGTCCCGGTCGAGCCGCCGCCCGGGTACTGGACCCGCGAGGCCACACACGCTCCCCAGCCGTGGTCGCCGTTCATGCGGGCCCTGTTCGAGGTGCGCACCCGGGCCTTACGGGACGCGTTCGCCGAGCATGGTTTCCTGCTGGAGGGCTTGGACGTACGCGACATCGGGGGCTGGGAGTACTTGCGGCTGGTGCCACTGGGCGGCAAGGACCGCGGTGCCCCGCCGAGCCGGCTGTGGCCGCTGCTCATCCGATGTGTGCCGGCGCTGCGGAGGCGGATCCGCACCTGTGTCCGCGCGATCCGCGCGGACACGGCGGGGCGGCTCGTCGAACGCTGGGAGGACGTCTGGCTGCCGGAGTTCGCCGGCCGGTTCGCGCGGCTGCGCGATGTCGACCCGAGCGGCTACTCCGACGAGGAGCTCGACCGGCACCTCGACGCCGTCGTCGCCCTGCACGACGACGGCGACTTCGTGCACATGCGGCTGCACCCGGCGATCGGGCTGATGCTCGCCGACCTCGCGGTCACCTGCCGCGACCTGCTGGGCTGGGATGACGCGCGAGCCTTGACGCTGTTGTCGGGTCTTTCCCGGCGTTCGACCGAGCCGGCGCGCCGGCTCGCCGACCTGACCGCGCTCGCGGCGGCCCGCCCGGCGGTACGTGAGCTGGTCGAGCGGGCCGGTCCGATGACCGAGCCGCGGACCGGCGCGGACGCCGAGTTCACCGCGGCGCTCGCCGTCTACCAGCGTGAGTACGGCTGCCGGGCGGTGCGCTACGAGGTGGCCGATCCGACCATCGCCGAGCTCCCCGGGCTCACGCTCGGGCTGATCCGCGACCAGCTCGCCCGGGGCTACGACCCGCGGGCGGAGGACGCGACGTCCGAAGCGTGCCGCGCCGAGGCCGAGCGCGAGGCCCGCGGCAGGCTGGCGGCGCGACCGCCCGCCGATCGGCGGCGCTTCGAGCGGGCGCTCACCCGCGCCCGGCGCGCCTATCCGGTCCGCGAGGACAACGAGTTCGTCACCGTCAGCGGGCCGATCGCGCTGGTACGCCTGGCCGCTCTGGAGTTCGGCCGGCGGCTCGCCCGCCGAGGCCAGATCGTCCACCGCGACGACGTGTTCTTCCTGGAGCCGGCGGAGGTTCGCGCCGCGCTGCGCTCCGGTGACGACCGGCGCGACCTGGTCGTGCGGCGCAAGGGCGAGCGGGCCTGGGTGCTCGCCCACCCGGGGCCGTCCTCGTACGGCAGGGATCCCGGACCTCCGCCGTCGCTGGACCCGCTGCCCGCCGAGGCGCGGTTCGCCATGAAAGCGCTCCTGTGGCTCGTGGACCTGGTCCTCGGCCCCCAGGCGCAGGCCGGCGTCCCCGTGGACGGTGATCGGCTGCAGGGCATCGGGGTTTCCGCCGGGCGCTACACCGGGCCCGTTCGCATCGTCCAGGACGAGGGGGAGTTCGGGAAGATCCGTGCCGGCGACGTACTGGTCTGCCCGATCACCTCTCCGGTGTGGTCCGTGCTGTTCCCCAGCATCGGCGCGCTGGTCACCGACACCGGCGGTCTGCTCTCCCACCCGGCGATCATCGCCCGCGAGTACCGGGTGCCGGCCACCGTGGCCACCGGGCGCGCGACCCGGCTGCTGCGTGACGGCGAGCTGGTCACGGTCGACGGCACGGCCGGCACCGTGGAGCGTGTGTCGTGACCGCCGCCGTCCCGTCCTCCCCGCCGCGACCTGCCACCGGGTCCGATTTCCTGGCCGAAGCCGCGACCGCGACCGCCGCGCTGGCCGCCGCCGAACGCCTCGGGGTCCTGGACCGGCTGGACCGCGGCCCGGCCGACGCCGCCGCGCTGGTCACCGACTGCGGCCTCACCTGCCGCGCCGCGCCGCTTCTGCTCGACGTGCTGGCCGCGGTCGGAGCGGCGACCCCGGTCGGCGACGGCAGCTACCGTGCCGTCCGCGGCATCCGGCGGCTCGGCGAAATGCTGCGGCTCACCGCCGCCGGGCTCCCCGACGTGCTCCGCTCCGGCGTTCCGGCGGTCGCCACCGACACCCGGTCCGGTGCCGAACAGCTCTACCCCGGCACCATCGACCACCTGGGAGCACTGATGGCCGATGCCGCCGCCCAGGCCGCCGCCCATCTGGCGTCCGCGGCCGTACCCGGCGCGGTGCTCGACGTCGGGGCCGGCGCCGCCCCATGGAGCCTGGCGCTGGCCCACCGCCTGCCCCGCTGCCGGTTCACCGCCCTGGACCTGCCCGCGGTCCTGGCCACCACGCGTACCACCGTCGAGGCCGCGGGCCACGCGACCCGCTTCACCTTCCTCGCCGCGGACATGTTCACCGCCGACCTGCCCACGGCCGCGTACGACCTGGTGATCGTCGGCAACGTCTGTCACCTCTTCGACCCGTCGGCCAACCGGCGGCTGCTGGCCCGGCTCACCCGTACGCTGCGGCCCGGCGGAACGCTCGCCATCCTGGACATCCTGCCGGACTCACGCGGCACCGACCGCCGCTGGCTCGCCCTCTACGCGCTCGGCCTCCACGCACGCACGACCAGCGGACAGGTCCACCCGTACGCCGCCTACCAGGAGTGGCTCGCCGAGGCCTTCCTCGTCTCCGTACGCCGCCACGACCTGCCGACCACACCTCCGCTCACCCTCCTCACCGCCCACCTGCCAGACCGCGCGCCGTAGGTGTTGGTCCTGTCCGCGATTCCGGAGACGATAGGAGCTGAGATGCTCCTTCGGGGGACGACCGGGAGGACGCGGATGGCAGGCGCTGCGGGACGCGGCCCGGCAGACGTCCCCCTGGTGGGGCGTTCCGCCGAACTCACGCGCGTCCGCGCGGCCGTGGATCGGGTGGCCGCCGGGCAAGGCCGCATGCTCCTGCTCGCGGGCCCGGCGGGGATCGGAAAGTCCCGGCTCTTGGACGAAGCGACCGCGCTGGCGGGGGACCGTGGCTTCGTCATGCTGCGAGGCGGCGCGCGGGTCCTGGGCCGGGGTTTGGCGTACGCGCCGATCGTGGAGGCGTTCGGGCCCTATCTGCGCGCTCTGACACCAGGCCGGCGGGTCCGCCTGCTGGACGGGCTGGCGGATCTGGGGCGGCTCTTCGCGGATCTGCATCTGCCTCCGGCGGAGCCGCTGGGCGATCCGGCGCTGGAGCGCACAAGGCTGTTCGAGGCGGTGGCGCGGCTGCTCGCCCGAATGGCCGAGCGAACACCGGTGGTACTCGCCGTGGACGATCTGCACTGGGCGGACACCGCCACGGCCGAACTCCTGCACTATGTGGCGCGGGGCGTCAGCGGGCACCTGATCCTGATACTCGGCGCCTACCGCAGCGGCGAGGTCGCCGGGCAGCCGGCGCTGCAGGCACTGGTTCAGGATCTGCGCGGGGCAGGGCTTGCCGAGGAGCTGATGCTCGGCGGCCTGACGCCGGAGGCGATCCGATCGCTCGCCCGAGCCGTTCTCGGCGGCGAGCCTCCGTCCGCACTGGTGGAGTTGCTGGCGGCGCGGGCCGCAGGCAGCCCTTTGGTGGCGACCACGATGGTCAGTGAACTCGTACGCAGCGGCGGCCTGTTCCGCAGCGGCGGCGCCTGGATCCTGGGGCGAAGCGCGGGGGAACTCGTCCCGATCCTCGTCCGCGACCTGGTCCACGGCCAGCTGCGGCGCGCGACCGACGAGCAGCGGAACCTCCTCGAACTCGTCGTGGTCGCCGGTGACGCGGCGATGTTGCCGGTGCTCTGCGAGGTGGCGGGCACCGGGGAGGAAGACCTCGTCAGCCGGCTGCGCGACCTGCGTGACCTCGACCTGGTGTTCGAGGTGACCGACGGACGGGACCTGGTCTACCGCACCGCTCACCCGGTGTACGCCGAGGTGATCTATGCCGAGCTGCCAGAGGCGGTCCGCCGCCGCCGGCATGCCGACGTCGCGGCCGCGTTGGAGCGACGAGAGCCGGAAGACCTCGCGTTGCTCGCCCCGCACTATCGTGACGCGCACGACCAGGTCGGGGCCGAGCGCGCACTGGAGGTGCTCACCCGCGCAGGTGAGCGTGCGCTCGACGTGCTGGCGGGCAAGGACGCCGCAGGTTACCTGGAGGCGGCCCGATCGCACGCCGATGACCGGGCCCCGGGGCTGCTGGAGCGCCTCGGCGACGCGCAGCAGATAGGCGGTCATCTCGACGCCGCGGTCGCAGCGTGGAAAGAGGCGCTGGAGGCGTACCGGCGATCGGGAGATCACGCGGCGGTGGCGCGGCTGTCCCAGCGGCTCGCGTTCGCGGTGTGGGATCAGGGTGAGTTCGAACGGGCACAGCGACTGCTGGCCGAGGGCCTCGCGGCGCTTCCGGCGACCGAACCGGATCTCGGACTCGGCCTGCGCGAGTCCCAGACCCGGCTGCTGATCCGGATCGGCGACCTCCCCGCCGTGAAGGCCGAGGTGGGCCGGCTACGGGCGGCGGGGGAGCACGCGGGTTCGCTGCGGACCATCGCCGTGGCGGACATGATCGACGGCGACGTCCAACTTCGGGACGGGCCATCTCCACGAGCCCACCAGACCTGCCTGCGCGCCCTGACCGCCGCGGAACGGCTGGCGGACCCGGTCCTGATAGAAGAGATACACCGGCCTCTGATGATGATCGAGCTCATGCTCGACGGACCCGGGCCGGCGCGTCGCCGGGCGCTGTACGCACTGCGGCTGGCCCGCGCCTCCGGGGTACCGACGCTGGAGATGGCGTCGCGGTTCCTGCTCGTGCTCGTCGACTTCCACGGCGGCGACTGGGAGCAGGCGCAACGCGGCGCCGTCGAAGTCCTCGCGCTCGGGCACCGGGTGAGCAACGTACGTGCCGTCGTCGCCGGTCTGATCGTCCAGGCGCTCGTGCTCACCTTCCGTGGCGACATCGCCGAAGCGGCGGCCTGCCTGGCAGAAGCACGTACCGTCCTCGGTCCCCGGCCCGCGGACCGCCGGATGGTCACCCTGATCCAGACCGTAGAGGCCCAGATCGCGCTGGAGCGCGGAGATCCGGACCAGGCCGTCGCCGCGGCCGCCGACCTGGACACGAGCTGGCTGATGTCGCCGGCGTTCAGCCTGGCCGTGCTCGGCGGCACTCAAGTCGCCGCAGGCGGGCTCGACGCCGCGCTCGGCACGGCCGACCGGCTCAGGCGGTTCGGACCACGGGCGCGGTACGCGGCGGCACTGGCCGATGAACTCATGGGCCTGGTCCACGGCGCGCGGGGCGACCGGACGGCGGCGCTGGACGAACTGGGCCGCGCGGTCGAGCGGTTCACGACGCTCGCGATGCCCTTCGACGCCGCGAGGTGCCGGCTGCAGTGGTCGCTCGCCGCCCCGCCGAAGCGCCGGGACGAGGCGGTGGCCGCGGCGCAGAGCAGCCTGGCGGTGTTCACCGAGGTCGGCGCCCGCCGCTACGCCGACCGGGCACGCCGCCTGCTCCGCGACCTCGGAGCACGGCCCGCGCAGCCCCGGCGGAGCCCGGCCGCCGGGCTGAGCGGACGTGAGGCGGAGGTCGTACGCCTGGTCGCACAGGGCCTGAGCAACGCCGACATCGCCCGCCGCCTGGTGATCAGCCCACGCACGGTGACCACCCACCTGCAACACGTGTACGCCCGGCTGGGCGTCGAATCCCGGATCGCACTGGTCCGCTACGCGATGGACCACGACCTGCTCGCCGAGCCGGCGGCACGAAGGCGGAAGGCCGGCGATCCGTAGGACGCCATATCGCCGGGACCGTGGAATGGCCGATGCCCTTGGAAGACCCACTCTCGGTCGGGCGCGGCCACCGGGCATCCGTGGTCGGCACTGATCCGGGGTTCCGTGGTGGTCACGGATGCCCTGTCCCCGTACCGGCCGGCACGCTCGTCTCCAGGCGGGTTCGTCGGGGACCCGCAGGGGAGAGGGGAGACGCAAGTGACCACAACCGGTATCGCACGGCTGGACGAGGCGAGACTCGAGGCGTTCGTGGGACAGGTGGTCGCCGACATGGGCGCGGCCATCTCCGGGCTGTTGCTGCACATCGGCGACCGGCTGGGTCTGTACAAGGCGATGGCCGGCGCCGGCCCGATCACATCCTCCGATCTGGCGCGGCGCACCGGCACCGCCGAGCGGTACGTCCGCGAATGGCTCGGCAACCAGGCGGCCGGCGGCTATGTCGTCTACGACCCGGCCGGTGGCACCTACGAGCTGCCCGCGGAGCAGGCCATGGTGGTGGCCGACGAAGGCAGCCCGGTCTTCCTCGGGGGCGCCTTCGAGACCATCGCCTCCTGCTACGCCGACCATGACGTACTGGTCGAGGCGTTCCGCACCGGCGCGGGAGTCGGCTGGCACGAGCACGACGCACGGCTGTTCTCCGGGGTCGTCCGGCTCTTTCGCCCTGGCTACGCCGCCCACCTCGTCCAGGAATGGCTACCGGCGCTGGATGGAGTGGTCGAGAAGCTACGGGCGGGCGCGAGCGTCGCCGACGTGGGGTGCGGACTCGGCGCCTCCACGGTCATCATGGCGCAGGCGTTCGAGCGTTCGACGTTCGCCGGCTTCGACATCCACGAGCCCTCGATCGAGGCCGCCCGTACGGCCGCGGCGCAGGCCGGCGTGGACCAGCGGGCGAGGTTCGCCGTCGCGCAGGCCAAGGACCTGCCCGGCGAGGGGTATGACCTGGTGTGCCTTTTCGACGCCCTGCACGACATGGGGGACCCGGTCGGCGCCGCGCGGCACATCCGGCGGGCGCTGGCTGCGGACGGCACGCTGCTGCTGGTCGAGCCGAACGCCGGCGACGCGCTGGAGGACAACCTCCATCCGATCGGGCGGACCTACTACGGCCTGTCCACCGTCATCTGCACGCCGGGGTCACTGGCGCAGGACGTCGGGCTGGGATTGGGCGCGCAGGCCGGTGAACGCCGGCTTGCCGTGGTGCTGCGCGAGGCGGGCTTCACGCGCGTACGGCGGGCGACCGAGACCCCCTTCAACATCATTCTGGAGGCCAGACCATAGGCACCGCACCCATCGCCGCCAGCGCGGACTCACCACGTGCCCGCTGCTCCCCGCCCAGGAGGACAAGGGTCCGGGCCCACTGGTAACGGCAGCCGGCATCCGACAGGGCGGCGGCCGCGGCGGTCAATCCGTCGCGGTCGCCGCCGTGGGTGGTCAGGGCCGCCGTGCGGTCGACGATGGCGGTGGCGATCGGGTTGCCGGCCGTCGCCAGGCGCGCACGCCGGATGCGGTCGGCGGCCTCCCGATGCCCGCTGAGCACCGCGGCCTCGGCCCACAGCGCGCCGTACCAAGGGCGCCACATGCCGCTGTACCACTCGGTGAACTCCTCCGGCGGTGTGACCATCACCCGCACCGCCCGCTCGGGCAGACCGCGGTGCAGCAGCAACAACGCGTCGAAGAACTCGCCGAAGTGCACCTCGGAAACCGAGCGTCCCGGCGTCTCGAGGGCACCGACGATGTCCAGCCAGGCGGCGCGAGCGTCGTCGTCGCCGCACAGCCCGTGCACCGTCGCGGCCGCGTACGCGGCGCGGCTGAGATTGCCCGCGCGAGGGCGGCCGGCCCGCTCCCATCCCTCGCGGAAGCGCTCGGCCAGGCCGAGGGCCTCGGGCCAGCCACCCGCCAGCGCCGTCACGAGGAGCAGCCGCGCGCCGGCCAGGTGCCCCTCCTCCCGGTAGAACGGCAGGTCACGCAGGCCTTCGGCCAGCCTTCGCCCGGCCCGCAGGTCACCGGCGGCGACGGCACAATCGGCGGCCATGATGAACCCGTCGAAGAACTCCAGCGCGGCCCTAGCCGTCACCGGCATCGGCGCCAGCAGCTCGGTGCGCCGCAACGCGCTCGCCGCCGCGGCGCGGACCTCGCCGCGCGCCAGCTGTACCGCGGTCAGCTGGTCGAGCGCCGCGCTCTCGGTCAGCGGATCGCCGACGCGCCGGGCCAGGGTGAGAGCGCGCTCGACGAGCTGGAGGGTGGCCGGATCGGCCACGGCCCCGGCGCACGCCTCGGCGATGAGCAGCCGCGCCTCGGCGGCCGGGTCTCCGTCGGCCAGCGCCCATCCCCGCGTGATCAGTAGCTCCACCTCCCCGGCCGCGGGTACGGTCGCCATCAGGCCTGGGCCGCGATTGATCAACTCGGCGTTCTGCGCGAGGTCACCGGCCGCACCGGGCCGATCGCCCGCGCGGAGCGCCGCGTCGGCGGCGCGCATCCGCAGCCGCAGAGCCTCGCTACCGAAATGTCGCGACTCGGCGGCGCCCGCGGCACTGCGCAACGCGTCGGCGGCGGCCAGGTCGTCGTCGGCGAGCCCGGCCGCCTGCTCATAGCGGCGCTGCGACTCACCGGGCATGCCGCGGATGAAGCTCAGGTGGGCCAGGCAGATCGCCAGGCGGTACGCCTCCGTACGGTGGCGCGCATGGCCCGCCGCCCAGGTCAGCGCGCCGCGCAGCTCGCCGGCGACCTGGTCGAACGCCGTCCGCCACGTACCGGCGACCTCACGCGACGCGAGCTCGACGACGGCGCTCTCGGCGAGACACCAACGCAGGTGGCGCGACAGGGTCTCGACCGACTCACCTGCCTCGTCGAGCCGATCGGCGCCGTACTGGCGGATCGTCTCCAGGGCCCGGTAGCGCGTACCGCCCGGCCCCGCGAGCGCGATCAGCAGACTCTGGTCGGCGAGCCCGGCCAGGATGATGGGGACATGGCCGGCCGGCACCGGTGACCAATCGGCCACGACCGCCGCCGCCGCGGTCGCGGTGAACGGTTCGGCGAAGGCCGAGACCCGGCGCAGCACCGCCTGGCCGGGTTCGTCCAGCAGCGCGTAACTCCAGTCGAGCGCCGAGCGCAGCGAACGGTGCCGGTCATCGATCCGCGGACCGCCCGCGAGCAGCCGCAATCGGTCGGTCAGGCCGGCTTCGAGCCCGTCGACCCCGAGCGAGGGGTAACGGGCGGCGGCCAGCTCGATCGCCAGCGCCATTCCGTCGAGGGCCCGGCAGACGGCGGTGATGCCTTCGATGTCGCCGGACCGCGCCGGGCTCCCCGCTGCCGCCGCCCGCCCGAGGAACAGCCCGACCGCGTCACCCGGCCCGCCGTCGTCCGCCTCGACGGACAGTCCGGGCACGGGGAACACTCGCTCGAAGGGCACCAGCAACCTGGCCCGGCTGGTGGCGAGTACCGTCGACCGCGGGCTGCCGGCCAGCAACCGTTCGAGCAGGACCACCACGCCGTCCAGCAGGTGCTCGCAGTTGTCCAGCACGAGCAGCGTCTCCCGCTCGGCCAGCCAGCCCAGGACGTCGTCCACCGCGGAGCCGCCCGGACGCTCGCCGAGGCCGAGCGCGTCGGCGATCGCCGGTGCGATCATCAACACATCGGTCACGGGCACGAGATCGACGTACCAGACGCCGTCGGCGAATCGGTCACCCATGTCGGCGGCGACGCTCAAGGCCAGACGCGTCTTGCCGACCCCGCCCGGTCCGACGGCTGTCACGAGGCGGTGTTCGTGCAGCGCGGTGGACAGCGCCGCCCTCTCGGCCAGCCGCCCGACGAACGGCGTCAACGGCGACGGCAGCGCGGCGGCGACCGTGGTCGGGGCGGCCGACCCGCCCGCCGGATCGGAGCGCAGGCTCCCGGCAACGCCGGCCAGTGCGCGGCGGTCGTCCGCCTGCAGCTTGCGCAGCAACGAGGAGACGTGGCTCTCGACGGTGCGGATGGAGATGAACAGCCGAGCGCCGATCTCGGCGTTGGTCAGGTGTTCGCCGAGCGCGGCCAGGACCTCCGCCTCACGGGCGGAGATGCCCACCTCGCGAGGACTCCCCGGATTGGCCACCTTCAGATTGTGCACGTCGCGGGCGGATGACACAGGCCCGTCGACAGGGTCACGTTGAGTCGCCGCGACACCACGGACGGCGTGACGACCGGGCCGGCGAGGTTGTCAGTGGCATGGTGCAGCATCGACACGAGTCCCGGCGAGTAGGGGAGGCAGGGTGACGGTGACGAACCAGCAGGTCGTCGACCATTCGTTTCTGACGGAGATGTACGCGGACGGGTACTACCCGGATCACGTCGTCTGCAAGGGAGAGGCGATCCTGCGGAGGCTGTGCGAGCGGATCGAGGCCGAGCGGCCGGCGGATCTGGCCGCGCTGTACGTGCTGACCGAGGCCGCGACGGAGGAGTTCAACGCGCTGGAGGCGGAGTTCGAGGCGGCCGACAGCGAGATCGAGACCGTGGCGCGCGAGGTGATCTCGGGGGACTTCTGGTTCGTCGCCTCGGCGTACGGCTTCCCTGAGGCGGACGTCGAGGAGCTGGTCGCCACCCGCGACTGGTGACACGACCGGCAAAACGATCGGCGACGCCCGCGCGGGTCGGCGGGACAGCGGTGTGCGGGGTGCTCGATGATGTGCCCATGCGTCTCGTCACGATCATGACCATTGCCGCACTCGCGGCGACCTCGGCCTGCGGTTCGTCGAATGGCCACACGGCGGGTTCGGCCGCCGCCGCACGGACGAAGTCGCCGGCAGCGACCGCGAGTACGCCGGCGGCCAAGGTCAACATTCCCGGTTTCTCCGGCCCGGCCGAGCCCTCCCACGGGGGGGTCACGCACCTGTACGGCCGGTGTCTGCACTCGTGGTACACCAAGGCGGGCTCAGGCACGAGCGTGCACGTCGAGTATCCGGGCCGGGCGGCCGTCAGCGTCGACCTGACCATCACGAACGAGTCGGAGCCGCCACCGGAGGCGCACCAGCAGTTCACCATGGCCAAGGGCCAGCGGGTCCGCAACCTGCACTTTCCCGCGATCCCGCACGCCGGCTACCCCCAGATCACCGTCACCGCGGGGCAGCAGACGATGACCTGCGAAGCAGCCCCCAAGCACTAGGTGTACTCACCCGAAGTCCCCGCCCCTGGCGAGGTGTCCGGGCGGCGCGTCGCAAGGCGGAGGAGGGAGTCGGCCTGATGTCGGCCGGCGACTGACGACAACGCGGCAAGGCGTCGTCTGGGCGTCTCGCGGTAGGACGGCGGGACTTCGGATGAGGCCGCAGACGGCGGACCATCGGCGCACCGGCCACCCGCGCCGCGCCACCCGCGCCGCGCCACCCGCGCCGCGCCACCCGCGCCGCGCTACCCGCGCCGCGCTACCCGCGCCGCGCTACCCGCGCCGCGCTACCCGCGCCGCGCTACCCGCGCCGCGCTGCGCCGGGAGGGGCCGTGCCCGCCGATCAGTACGGGCCGGCCCAGGATCCGGTGACGTCTCGCAGCAGGATGTCCCGGCCCCTTGGGAGTCTTCATCAGCGATACACAAGTTATCCACAAAACCTGTCGGGATTACCGGCTACCCTCGCAAGGGTGAGTGACTCTTCGGCTCGCCGTGAGGACATACCGTCCGTAGTGATCGTCGGGGGTGGCGCGAGCGGCACCCTGACCGCGGTGCACCTGATCCGCGGCGCGCAGGCGCGCGGGCGGTCGCTGCAGGTCGTGCTGGTCGACCGGGACGGGCGCCACGGGCTCGGGCAGGCGTACGCGACGACCGATCCTCATCACCTTCTCAACGCCGGCGCCGCGAAGATGAGCGCCCTGGCCGATGATCCGGACCACCTGCTGCGCTGGGCGCGCGGGCAGGGCCTGAACCCCGCCGGTTCCGACTTCCTCCCGCGCTGCGCGTACGGGCGTTACCTGCGGGAGCTCCTCGACGGCTGCGCACGCCGGCTGCCACACGGCGGGCGTTTCACGCGGCTCACGGCGACCGTCACCTCACTCACCACGGCGGCGCCGGGACGGCCACTGCGGCTCCGGCTGTCGAACGGAGACCGGCTCGACGCGGACGCCGTGGTGCTGGCCACCGGCAACCGCCCGCCCGGGCGGTGGCCGCGCATCGAGGCCGGGCCCCGTTATGTCGCGGATCCATGGGGTCCTGGCGCACTGACCGAGATCTGTGACGGCAGTCCCGTCCTGGTGATCGGCACCGGTCTGACCATGGTGGACCTGGCGACCACGGCGACCCGGGCGAACAAGGACACGGTCGTGTACGCGATCTCCCGGCACGGCCTGCTACCGCGCCGGCACCGATGTCCTGCCTCGCCCCCGGCCGAGATTTCCCTGCCCGTCGGCGAGGTCCGCCTCGCCGAGCTGCTGGGGACGGTTCGCACTGCGATCAAGAGCAATGGCGGTGACTGGCATGGGGTCATCGACGGTCTGCGCCCCCACGTCCCTCAGCTGTGGGCGCGGCTCAGCATCGATGACCGGCGGCGTTTTCTGGCCTCGGTGGCCAGGTACTGGGAGGTTCACCGGCACCGGATTCCGCCGGCGACGGCCGCCCAGATCGCGGGCCTTCGGGCCGCGGGCCGTCTCAAGGTGCTGCGTGGTCGCCTCGTCGAAGCGACGGCGGGCCGTGACGAGATGAGGGTTCGCGTCGACGTCGACGGTGTCGGCCGGGAGCTCCGTGTCGGCTGGCTGGTCAACGGCACGGGTCCGGCCGCCGAGATCACCGAGGATCCCTTTCTGGGCGGTCTGGTCGACTCGGGTCTGGTCCGGCCGGATCCGCTGCGACTCGGCCTGGACGCGGAGGGGGACGGCGCGGTCCTGGACGCCGTGGGACGGCGGCACGACCGGATCTTCGCGCTCGGGCCGACGCTGCGCGGCGTACGGTACGAGACGACGGCGATACCCGAGATCCGCGCCCAGGCCGCGGCGCTGGTCCGGCCGCTCCTCGAGACGATCGCCGCCGGCGACCCGTCCCACCACGCCTCGGCCCGCACGGCCGGAAGGCCGGCGGCCATCGCGTGACACCTCGCCGGCGGTCAGGGGTGGCCGCAGGGCGGGACGGTGTGGTTCCAGTGCAGGACGGTGAGAGGGCCGCGGCTGGAGGGATGATGAATGCTTTCAGCGGTGATGTGGTACTCGGTGGTTCCGTCGGCAGGTGGCGGCAGCGGGACGGTGACCAGGCCGATGTCCTGGTCGATGTGGGTGACTTTGCCGTGGCAGGGCCCGCCGAGACAGATCGCGTTGGCGGGTGAGGGTCGCATCGGGATGCCTCTGTGAGGGAGCGGGTGTGACGTCGGGGGCCGATCAGGGTTCCCGCGGGGGCGCCGGATCCGGCGCCCGGGGTCTCTCCGGGGCGGCGAAGAACGCGCGGCTCTCGGCCACGTACCAGTCGCCGGCGCCGGCCAGCCGGAGGGCGACGTGGCGGATCATTGGCCAGGTCCCGTCATGCAGGTCGAGCACGATGTCGGCGTCGTGTTCGGCGTCCTGGCTCGCCGGCTGGGAGGTACGGAGCCAGATGGTGACGTCCCACGCCCCTGCTGCCGGGTGCCCGTCGGCGAGGGTGAGCGTCCCGGGCATCTCGGGTACGGGGGCGTCGCAGGCCACGCGGGTGCAGGGGCGTCCGGCGGCCTCCAGGCGAACGGCGAGCCGATCGGCCACCGTGGCGTGGGCGCGCTCGCCGTCGACCACCACGCGCGCGGCATCGGAGGGGACCATGCCGGCGAGAGTGCTCAGCACCTCCTCCCAGCGGTCGACCTGCTCCTCGGTCATCGCCTGCCATGGAGGTATCGCCGTGACGCCGCTCGTCATATCCATCATCATGCAGAAGCGAGTCCGAATCGCCTAATGGCATCGCAGATACGAGGCCACCGACCCGGGCGAGCGTCCGGCGGCCACCCGCCGGCGTGGCAGGATCGAAACGACCTGTCTGTCCCGGAGAGGAACGACGTCATGGCCGATGAACCCCAGGCGGGCAGCACCTCGATGCGGGATCTGCTGCGCGGTCTGCCGGTGTTCGCCGCGGATCTACCGGAGTTCGACGCCGATGCCGCCCCTGAGGAGCCGGTGTCCCTGTTCGCGGAGTGGCTGACCGGCGCACTTGAGGCCAAGGTGCCCGAGCCGCACGCGATGACCGTGTCCACGGCCGACGGCGGTGGCCATCCGTCGGCGCGGATTCTGATCTGCAAGGACGTCGACGCGGACGGCCGCTGGTACTTCGCCGCGAACGACACCAGCCGCAAGGGCCGTGACCTGGCGGCCAACCCGTACGCCGCGTTGACCTTCTACTGGCCGCCGCAGGGCCGCCAGATCCGCGTCCGCGGTCCCGTACGCGCCACCGGAGCCGACCGCAGCGCGGCCGACTTCCTGGCCCGGTCCCCGGGCTCGCGCGCCGAGGCGCTCACCGGCCGGCAGTCCGATGTCCTGGACGACCCGGCCGAGCTGGAGGCGGCCGTCCGGTCCGCTCAGGAGCGGCTCGCCGCGGACCCGGAGCTGGTCGCCCCCGGGTGGACCCTCTACGCCGTGACCGCCGACGAGGTGGAGTTCTGGCAGGCCGACCAGGACCGCCGCCACACGCGCCTGCGTTACACACGCGACGGGGCGCGCTGGACCCGTCACCGCCTCTGGCCCTGACCGAGCCGTACAGGGGGACGACAGGCCCGAGGGCGTGTCTGGCGAATTCTCGTCGCACGACCCGGTAAGCCGGGCGTGTCAGCGCTGGCTCGACCAGGCCGACCACAGAGCGGCGTACCGGCCGCCGGCGGCCACCAGTTCGGCGTGCGTGCCCGACTCCGCGACGCGGCCCTCGGACAGGACGACGACGCGGTCGGCCGTCGCGGCCTGGGTGAGGCGGTGTGCGACGACCAGCGCGGTGCGGCCCTCCAGCGCGGCCGAGGCCGCCGCCTCCAGCACGCGTGCGCCCGCGCTACCCGCCTCGGCGGTGGCCTCGTCGAGGACGACGACCGGCGGATCGGCCAGTACCAGCCGGGCGAAGGCGAGCTGCTGTGCCTGGGCGATGGTCAGGGCGTGGCCGCCGTCGCCGACCTCGGCCTCCAACCCGGACGGGAGGCGTTCGGCCCAGCCGAGCGCCCCCACGAGGTCGAGGGCCGACCGCAGCTCGGCGTCGGCCGCCTCGGGTGCGGCCAGGCGCAGGTCCTCGGCAAGCGTTCCGGCGAAGACGTGGACCTCCTGGGTCACCAGGACGACGTCCGTGCCGGCCGCCGGCGGGGCTCCGCCGACGCGTACCGAGCCCGTGGCGGGCCGGTGCACACCGGCGATCAGCTTGGCCAGCGTGGTCTTTCCCGCGCCGCTCGCCCCCACCAGCGCGACCCGCTGCCCGGGGGCGACGTCGAGCGTGACGTCGTGCAGTACGGGGTGTCCCTCGACGTACGCGTGACCCAGCGCGCTCGCCGCGATCGACGCGTCGCGCGGCGTGGCCGCCGCGGCGCCGGGCGGTTCGGACAGGTCGGCGACGCCCACCAGGCGGGTCAGCCCGGCCGCCGCGGCCTGGGCGTCGTCCACCAGTGACAGGGCGACGTTGATCGGGCCGAAGAGGCCGTGGAAGTACAGCGCTGCGGCCGTCGCGGTGCCGGCCGTCGCCGCCCCGTCGCGGACCAGGACGAACCCGACGACGAGGACCGCGAAGAGCCCGAGGTACTCCCCGACGTGCAGCCGGCTGTAGAAGCGTGTCTGCAGGGAGACGCCGCGCAGCAGCAGATCGACGGCCGCGCGGGACCTCCGCTCCACCCGGTCGAGATGGCGTTCGGTGAGCCGGAACGCCCGTACGGTGCCGGCACCGTCGATCGCGCCGAGCAACTCCTGCTGCTGCGCCCCGACCGCGACCCGCTGCGCCGCGTACAGGGGCCCGGCCCGCCGTCCGTACCAGCGGACGGTGTACAGCTGCACGGGCACGGCGACCAGCGCCGCGAGCAGGAACCTCCAGTCGAGCACGGCCATCCCTGCCAGGGTCAGCCCGATGGTGAGCAGTGAGGTCACCATGGCCGGCATCGCCTCGCGCACCGCCTCGGCGATCACGGTGACGTCGCCGGTGACCCGTGAGGTGAGGTCGCCGGACCCGGCGCGCTCGAGCTGTTCGAGCGGCAGCCGCAGCGCGCGGGCCACGAAGCGTTCGCGCAGGCCGGCCAGTGCGCCCTCCCCGGCCCTGGCCAGTCGCGCGATCCCGGCGGCGGACAGTGCCCCTTCGACCAGGGCGGCCGCGACGAGCAGGATCGCGGGCCAGGTGACCGAGCCCGCGCCCCGCCGGTCGTCGACGAGGTCGACGATGTGCCCGATCAGCGGAGGCGCGAGCAGGCCGGCCAGCGTGCTCGCGACGAGGATCGTCAGCGCCGCGGCGATGGTCCAGGCGCGCGGCCGCAGCAGCCCGCCGACGGCGCGCAGCGTACGCCGACCGCTCGCGACCGGCAGCAGCTCCCGCGCCATCGTGTGCCCTCCGTCGGAGGCGTGACCGGATCGCTCGCTCATGACAGGACCGCCGTCCGGTAGAGGGGATGTTCGGCCACGAGCGAGGCGTGGTCGCCGTGCGCGGTGATCGTGCCCTCGTGCAGGAGGACCACCCGGTCGGTCGCGGCGAGGAGGGCCGGGCTCGTGGTGACCAGGATCGTCGTACGGTCGCGGCGGAGCGCGCGTACCCCCTCGGCGATGCCGGCCTCGGTGACGGTGTCGACGGCGGTCGTCGGATCGTGGACGACCAGCACCGGGGGATCGGCGGCGAGGGCGCGCGCCAGGGCCAGGCGCTGGCGCTGCCCGCCGGACAGGGACCGGCCCCGCTCGTCGAGCAGGGTGTCCAGTCCGTCCGGCAGTGTCGAGACGACCTCGTCGGCGCCGGCCGCGGCAAGGGCCGGGACCAGGTCGGTGCCGGGTGAGGCCGTGAGGTTGGCCCGTACCGTGCCGTCGAACAGGCGCGCGTCGTGCGAGGCGACGAGGATCGCGGCGCGCAGCTCGCCCGGATCCAGGCCGCTGAGCGGCACGCCGTCCAGCTCGACGGAGCCCTCCTCGGGATCGGCGGCGCGACCGAGGTAGGCCAGGAGCGCGGTGGCGGTGGCCGGGTCGGTCGTGACGACACCGACGAACTCCCCGGGCGCGATGTCCAGGTCGATTCCGCGCAGCCCCGGACCGGACAGACCGCGCAGCGCGATCTTCCCGGCGGCCGGACACGGGACGCAGAGCGGTCCGGGCGTCACGGCCGGGGGAGCGGACAGGATCGCCGCGATCCGCCTGGCCGACGCCCGGCCCTGTGCGAACTCGCCGTTCACCCAGGAGAAGGTGCCGAGCGGGGTGAGGAGGTACTGCGCGAGCCCGGCCGTGGAGACGAGCCGGCCGATGGTGATGTGGCCATCGGCGGCGAGCCGCCCGCCGACCAGGGCGATGAGGGCGAGGAACACGCCGTTCAGGGCGATCATGATGCCGTGGTAGCCGGCCTCGGCCCGTGCGGCCTTCACCGTGGCCCGCAACGACTCCTGGCTCGTACGCCGGTAGCGGCGTAGCGCGTTGCCCTCGGCGCCGAGCCCCTTCAGCACCCGGATGCCGGACACCAGGTCGGTCGCGACGCCGGAGGCACGCGCGGCGTGCTCCTGCTCGATCTCGCTGCGGTGCTCCAGCGGCTTGCCGAGCAGGTGCGACAGCCACAGCAGAGGCGGTGTGCCGAGCAGGACCAGCAGGCCGAGGGGGAGCGAGATCAGCAGCAGGAGGATCGCGGTCAGCGCGATCCCGGCGCAGGCGGAGATCCCCGCGGGGACGACCAGGTTGACCGCGCCGACCCGGCCGGCGTCCCCGGTGGCGATGTTCACCAGCGCGCCCGGAAGCCGCCCGGTCTCCGCGCCACCGCCGTGGTCGAGGACTCGCCGGGTCAGCGCGAGCCGCAGTCCGTGGGCCGCCTGCTCCGAGGCCCGTTCGGCGGCCCGGTCACCGAACCGGTAGCTGAAGCTGAGCCCGACGTAGACCACACCGAGGACGCCGAGCCACAGCGCGAGCGCGCCGGTGCCGCCGCCCACCGCCTGGTCGATCACCACGCCGATCACGAACGGGACGAGCGCCTCACCCGCCTGGTGGCCGGTGATCATCAGGGAGCTGAGCAGTACGTCACGGCGCTGCCCGGCGATGGCCTGGACCAGGACGGCTCGTCCTGTGAGTGACACGTGATACCTCCGGGGGAGCCGGTCAGGGGAGCCGGTCAGGCGCAGTGGCGTACGGCGAGGCGGGTGAGGGCGCGTGCCGCCTCGCGGACCTGGGAGAGCGGGACGTGTTCGCCGGGCGCGTGCGCGAGGTCCACGTCGCCGGGGCCGTACTGGACGGTGGGGATCCCGGCGGCGGTCAGCAGGCGAAGATCGCTGCCATAGGGGGCGGCCCACTGTTCGGCGCCCTGTGCCGCGTCCGTCATCGCCGCCACGAACGCCGCGTCGGTCGTACGGGCCGGGGCGAACTGACCGCCCCACCATTCGACCGTCACCGGGTGGCGCGCCAGCCACGGATCGGCGTCGCAGGCGCGTCCGACGGCCTCCTCCATGGCCCGGCGGGCCCGCTCCGGCGACTCGTCGAGAGCCACGCCGATGCGGCCCTCGGCGACGAGCTCGCCCGGCACCGAGGACGCCCAGTCACCCGCGCGGACCATCCCGATCTCCAGCGGGTACGCCAGGTCCCAGCGGGCGAACAGCGGGTCGGCGCCGGTGTTGCGGCGTGTCTCCAGCTCGCGGAGCGCGGTGAAGACCGGCAGGAACTTCTCGACCGCGCTGACGCCGCTCGCGCGCCGGGCGGCGTGCGCGGACAGGCCGGGCACCCGCAGCCGGAACGTGAGCGCACCGGCCGCGGCGGGCACGACCGCCAGCCCGGTCGGTTCGGGGATCACGCAGGCGTCGGCCCGCCAGCCCCGGTCGAGCAGCGCGTACGTGCCGAGCCCGCCGTCCTCCTCACCGACCACGCAGGCGACCACGACGTCGCCGCGCGGCCGGTCCCCGGCCAGCTCCTCGACCGCGGTGAGGGCCGCGACGAGCCCGCCCTTCATGTCGCACGAGCCGCGCCCGTACAGCCGGTCGCCCTCGACCCGCCCGCTGAACGGGTCGCCGCCCCAGGCAGGCGACGAGCCGGGCGGGACGACGTCGACGTGTGCGTTGAACATCAGCGAACGTCCGCCGCCGGTGCCGGGCAGCCGCCCGACCAGGCCCCAGGCGCGCGTACGTGGCGCCTCCATGCCGGGAAAGTCCGGCCGGCCGGTCAGCTCGTCCAGGTCGATCGGCCAGTGGTCCACCTCCAGGCCCGCGGCGCTCATCCAGCCGGCGAGGCGCTCCTGGATGAGCGTCTCTTCGGGGGAGCCGCCGACGCTCGGGATCCGGACGAGTTCGGCGAGCAGGGTGGCCGGGTCGTTCACCTGAGGTAGCCGCCCATGGTGGGGAAGTACTCGGTGGCGGGCAGCTCGGTGCCGTCCTGGGTGCGGACCCGCTCGATCCGCAGGCCGTGGCTGCGGCCGCGCCGTGCCTCGGCACCGGCGACGATGACGACGCCGTCGCCCTCGCGGATGAACACCCGGCCGGGTGTCCCGCCGTAGACACCGTCGGAGACCGAGGCCTTGACCACCCGTACGCGCTCGTCCCGGTAGTGGGTGAAGGCGTTCGGGTACGGGTCGGACAGGGCACGCACGAGGCGGTCGAGGTCCTCGGCGGGCCACGTCCAGTCGATGCGGTCGTCCTCGTCGGCGCGCTTGTGGAAGAAGCTGGCCTGGGAGCGGTCCTGTCTCGCCCACTCGGTCCTGCCGGACGCGATGAGCGCGAGCCCGTCGATCGTGATGGGCCCGAACAGCGCCAGGGTCTTGTGGAACAGGTCGGCGGTGGTGTCGCGGTCGCCGACCGGGACGGCCCGCTGCAGCACGATGTCGCCGGCGTCGAGCTCGTCGTTCATCATGTGCGCGGTCACGCCCACCTCCTTCTCCCCGTTGATGAGCGCCCAGATGAGCGGGGAGAAACCGGCGTACCTGGGGAGCAGCGCGTCGTGCACGTTGAGCGTGCCGTACGGGGGGAGGTCGAAGATCTGCGGTGGGATCCAGGTGCGCCAGTTGGTGGCGACGATCACATCCGGCTCGGCGTTCTTGAGCTCGGCGAGCAGGTCCTCATCGCCCGGCCGGTCGCGGATGAGAACGGGAACACCGTGGTCGGTGGCGAGGTCGGCGACGGAGTCGCTCCAGATCCGCTCGTAGGCGTGGTCGCTCTTCGGATGGGTGACGACGAGGACGACCTCGTGCTCGGAGTCGAGCAGGGCCTGCAGTGTGCGATGTCCCCAGGTCTGGTAGCCGAACATCACGACCCGCATGCGCGTTCTCCTCTGGACTTGGAATGTAGGTAAGCCTTACCTTCGTAAGGCTTGCCTAACCTACCCCCCGGAACGGCCACGCGAAAGGGTCCCCATGTCCAGCACCGCTGAGCACGTCCACGATCTGGTGGGCATCGGCTTCGGCCCCTCCAACCTGTCCCTGGCCATCGCGTTGAGGGAACAGGATGCCGAGCTGGACGCGGTCTTCCTGGAAAAGCAGCCGGCGTTCGGCTGGCATCGCGGGGCGCTCATCGAGGGCACCACGATGCAGGTGTCCTTCCTCAAGGACCTCGCGACGATGCGGAACCCCTCCAGTGAGTACAGCTTCCTCAACTACCTGCAGGACCGCGGGCGGCTGGCCGACTTCATCAACCACAAGACGATGTTCCCCTCGCGCGTGGAGTTCCACGACTACCTCGAATGGGCCGCGGCCCGCTTCGCCGGCCAGGTCGAGTACGGCGCGGAGGTCGTGGCGGTCCGTCCGGTATTCGCCGGCGACCAGGTCGTGGCCTGCGAGGTCGTGGTGCGTGACGCCACGGGGGACCTCGTCGCGCGGCGGGCACGCAACCTCGTCATCGCCACCGGCCTGGAGCCGGTGCTGCCGGCGTCGATGACGCTGGGCGAGCGGGTCTGGCACAGCTCCGAGCTGATGCGCCGGATCCCCGAGCTGAACGCCCCGAAGCGGCTGATCGTCCTGGGTGCGGGGCAGAGCGGCGCGGAGGTCACCGACCACCTGCACCAGACCTTCGCCGACGCGGAGATCTGCGCGGTCTTCGCCAAGTACGGGTACACGCCCGCCGACGACAGTTCCTTCGCCAACCGCATCTTCGACCCGGTGGCGGTCGACCACTTCTTCGCGGCTCCCGGCGACGTGAAACGGATGCTGCTGGACTACCACGGCTCGACCAACTACTCGGTCGTCGACCTGGACCTCATCGACGAGCTCTACCGGCGCGCCTACCAGGAAAGGGTCCGTGGCGCGGAACGCCTGCGGATCCTGAACGCCTCACGCCTGGTCGAGCTCACCGAGCGTCCGGACGGGGTCCGCGCGGTGGTGGAGTTCCTGCCGACCGGCGAGCGGACCGTCCTCGAGGCCGACGCGATCATCTGCGCCACCGGCTACCGCAGCCGCGACCCGCTGACCCTCCTGGGGGAGCTCACCGAGTACTGCGTCCGCGGGCCCGGCGGCGCCCCGGTGATCGACCGCGACTACCGCCTCGCCACGCCGGCCCATGTACGCTGCGGCATCTACGTCCAGGGCGCCACCGAGCAGACCCACGGTCTGAGCTCCACCCTGCTGTCCAACACGGCCGTCCGCGCGGGTGAGATCACCCGTTCCCTGACCGGCTCCGCGCTGCTTCCCGTCCCGTCCCTGGACGGCTCCCTCCGCTGACGCGGAAGCGGAGCCGTTCCCCTCCGGCTCAGGCGGTCTCCGACGCGAGCAGGTGCGGGTAGAGCAGCTCGAGCCCACCGGAGAGCGCGCTCCTCGTGCGCCGGCTGGCGTCGTCGGCCAGGACCTCGGGGAGCCGCGCCTGGACGGCGTCCAGCGCGGCGGCCGCGACGCCGGCGGGATCGACCTTGTTCGAGGCGTCGACATAGTCGGCCATGTCCGTGTCCATGTAGCCGACGTGGAGTGCCGTCACGTCGATGCCCGAAGGGGCGAGTTCCTGGCGGAGGACGTTGGTCAGGGCCAACTCGGCCGCCTTGGCCGCGCTGTAGCCGCCGTAATCGGGGAAGTGGGCCCAGGACAGCACGGACAGGACGTTGACGATGGCCCCGCCGCCGTTGCCGGCCAGTTTCGGGGCGAAGGCGCGGCTCACGCCGAGTGTGCCGAAGTAGTGAGTCTCCATCTCTCGCCTGATGTCGTCCAGGTCCCCGTCGCTCAGCCTCGCGTGAGTGCTGATGCCCGCGTTGTTGACCAGCAGCGTGACGTCCGAGGCGGTCGCGGCGGCCTCGGCGACGGAGGCCGGGTCGGTGATGTCCAGCCGGATCGGCACGACGCCGGGGAGGTCGACGGCCGAAGGGTTGCGGGCGGCTGCGTAGACCTTGGCGGCGCCACGGTTCAGCAGTTCGGCGGCGAAGTGACGTCCGAGGCCGCGGTTGGCGCCGGTGACGAGAGCGATCGAGTTCTTGATCTCCATGAGTGCCTCCACTCTGAGTTGGTTTCTCCAAGCTAGCTTACTAAGTTGGAATTGCCAACGCAGAGGTACGCTTGGCCCATGGAGACCGCAGGCCACGAGCTCGTCGACAACTCGTTGTGCTCCATCGCCCGTACGCTCGAGGTGGTGGGTGACAAGTGGACGCTGCTGGTCCTCAGGGAGGCGGCTCTGGGGGAGGAGGTCACGCGGTTCGCCGACTTCCGCAGCCGCCTCGGCATCGCCACGGACGTGCTGGCCGGCCGCCTGGGCGCCCTGGTGGAGGCCGGGATCATGGAGAAGCGTCCATACCAGGAGTCGGGCTCCCGTACCCGGTTCGGCTACCACCTGACGACGGCGGGCGAACAGCTGCGGCTGATCCTCGGTGCGTTGCAGCAGTGGGGCGACGACAACCGCCCGCCGGACGTCGGCCCCACCGTCGCGAGACGTTCGGCGGATCAGGACCGGCCCGTACGCGTCGCGTTCGTGGACGACACCGATGCGGTCGTACGGCTCGCAGACGTGAGGTTCACCCCCACCGCGGCCTATCCGTCCGGAGCCTGAGTCCGGTGAGGGCAGGGCCGCGCCGGCCGGAGCCGTTGCTCCGGCCGACGCGGCCCCTTTTCGGGCACGCCCATGTGACGTAGGGGACTGCCGCATGTACGTGCCCGGCTCGATGGCCGGCCACTGGGGCCGGTCCCGCCGGCGGGGATCCGGCGTTCATAAGGCCCACTCTGCATCCGGTCACGTGAGAAAGGCATGAAAGCGTCCCGGGGGTCGTATTCACCCCGCCGGGTCGGCGTCGTCGGCTGCGTACCCGGCGGGACTCCCGCCGCGCTCAACGGGGAAGACCGTCTAGATGCAGCGCATGAGCGGTATCGATGCCGGGATGTTCTTCGCCGAGAACGAGACGACGCCTCTGCAGATCGCCTCGGTGAGTGTCTTCGAGGGGCCGGCGCCGACGTACGGCGAGTTCATCCGGGCGGTGGTCGCCAGGCTGGTGCGGCTACCGAGGTTTCGTCAGCGGGTGCGCAGGGTTCCGCTGGACCTGGGCCGTCCGGTGTGGATCGACGACCCGCACTTCCAGTTGCTCTACCACGTGCGGCACACGGCCGTTCCGGCTCCCGGCGGGGCGGAGGAGCTGCGTAACCTCGCCGGGCGCGTGCTCGCGCACCGCCTGGACCTCAGCCGCCCGCTGTGGGAGACGTGGCTGGTCGAAGGCCTCATGGCGGACCAGTGGGCGATCATCAGCAAGGTGCATCACTGCATGGTCGACGGTGTCGGCGGCAGTGACCTGATGACCTCGCTGTTCGACCTCGGCCCCGAGGTGCCGGCCGCGCAGGCGCGGCACGCCGAGATACCGCTTCCGGAGGTCGAGCACCAGCCCTCCCGCCCGGCGCTCGCGCTCGGGGGCCTGATCGACACGACCGCCGAGCAGGTGCGGCAGGTGGCCCGCCTGCCGTGGGTGGCGCGCGACAGCACCGACGCCGCGACCGGTCGCTTCGTCCGTGGACTGCCCGGTTACGCCCGGCGGATCTTCTCCGGACGCGGCGCGCCGTCGCTGAACGGCCCGACGAGCCCGCATCGCCGCTGGTCATGGACGCAGGCGGATCTCACCGAGGCACGGCGTATCAGCGCGGCCTTCGGCGGGACCGTGAACGACGTGGTCCTGGCCGCGGTCGCCCGCGGCTTCCGTGACCTGCTCGCCGGCCGCGACGTGCTGGAGGCGGACACCGTCGTACGGACCATGGTCCCGGTCTCGGTACGGATGCCCGACGAACGGGGGACCCTCACGAACCGCCTGTCCGGCGTGATCGTGATCCTGCCGTGCGGCGAGCCCGACCCCGTCACCCGTCTGCGGCTGGTCCGCGAACAGTCCGAGGGCCTCAAGGCCGGCCGCCAGGCGGCCGGGCCGGAGATCCTCACCACGATGCTCGGCCTGGCGCCGAACTTCCTGGCGGTGGCGGCGCATGCCGCGTTGCGGATTCGGCAGCCGCTCATCCACACCATCACCACCAACGTGCCCGGCCCTGCCGTCCCCCTGTACGCCATGGGGCGAAGGCTGACGGCGATATACCCCTATGTCCCGTTGGCCGCCGGAATCCGGGTGTCGACCGGACTCGTCTCCTACCTGGACACGCTGTACTTCGGGGTCACCGGCGACTTCGACGCGATGCCCGACCTCGAAGTACTCGCGGGTGGCATCCGGCAGGGGTTCGACGAGCTCGCCAAGGCCGCGGCCCGGGTCTGAGGAACGCGGCCCGTCATCCGCCGGGCGTGATCCGGTAGCCGGCGCCGCGGACGGTCCGGATGGTGTCGCGGCCGAAGGGGCGGTCGACCTTGTCCCGCAGGTAACGCACGTAGACGTCGACGATGTTGGAGCCGCCCTCGTAGGCGAAGTCCCAGACATGGTCGATCAGATGGCTGCGGCTGAGCACCTCCCCGGGCCGGCCCATGAGCTCACGCAGGAGTTCGAACTCCTTGGGCGACAACCGGATGTCCGCGTCGCCGCGGCGTACCGAATGCGTGCTCGGGTCCAGCACCAGGTCGTCCACCCGCAGCACGGCCGGGCGTTCGAGGGGCTTGCGGCGGATCAGCGCGCGCAGCCGCGCGAAGAGCTCCTCGATCGCGAACGGCTTGACCAGGTAGTCGTCCGCGCCCGCGTCCAGACCGCCGATCCGGTCCGCCACCGTGTCGCGGGCGGTGAGCATGAGCACGGGCATCCAGCGGCTCCGCTCGCGCATCCGGCGGCACACCTCGAATCCGTCCGGAGCCGGGATCATCGCGTCGAGCACGACCACGTCGTAGTCGATCTCCAGCACGCTCCACATGGCGTCTTCGCCACCGGTCACCGCGTCGATCGAGTAGCCCTCCCTGCGCAGGCCGCGCAGGAGCATCGCAGCCATGCCCGGATCGTCCTCGACGAGGAGCAACCGCATACCGCAGATCTTATTACCGGGGCCCCGGTCGCCCGGCTCACGGGTCGTCTCCGGCCGCCCGGCACCGGATGTTGAGGATCTCGACCCGGGCCGAGAGCCGTGCGAGCCCGGCGTTCAGCTGCTCGGTCTGTTCGAGGATCTCCTCGTTCACGGCCAGGAACCGCCGCGCCGACTCGCGCTCGTGGAACGCCCGGTCGCGGGCGAGGCGGTCAAGACGGCGAGTCGCCATGAGCACCAGGGAGACGAAGGCCAGCGTGATGCCGGACACGAGCAGAGTGAGCACGACCACGGCGTCCGCGTGGCGGTCGTGCAGGTCCGTCAGCGTCACGCCGGCGGCCATCAGGACCAGGATCGCGGCAAGGGACGCCCAGGATCCCAGCAGGTCGCGGACCACCTCGGCGGCGCGCTCACCCCGGTCGGGCCGGGACTCGCCCCGGCCGGGGTACGGTCTCCCGCCGCGACGGGGCGCGTCCGGTGGCGGTGGCTCTCCGGTGAAGAAATACCGTGTCGGCCTCATAGGCCCAGGTTGCGGCGCCGCACATGAGAGGATCGTGAGTATGGGGAGGTGAGACCCCGTGCGACCGGTGCCGGGCTCGCTACGCGCCCGGTTGCTCCTGGTCTCCACGCTGGGCGCGTCCGCGGCGCTCGTACTCAGCCTCATCCTGCTCTACCTGATGCTCGTCCGGCAGCTGAACACCGCGCTCGATGACGACCTCGCGCAACGCGGACACGACCTGGCGACCGCCACCACCCAGGGAGATCTCGGCGCCGTCCAGCGCGACCCGCTGGCCCAGCTGTACGCGGGTGACGGCACGTTGATCGGCGGCTCGCCCTCGCTGGCCCGCGTACGGCTCCTCAGCGTCCCCGAGGTGCGATCCCTCACCGGAAGCGAACTCACGCACCGGTCGCTGCCCCAGGCGCGGGGGGACGAGCCCGCGCGCCAGCTCTCACGGCGGATCCCGCACGGCCGCGTCCTGGCCGTCGCGGTGTCGACCAGGACCGTACAGGCCGCCCGCGAACGCCTCGCGGTCGTGCTCTTCCTCGCCGCGCCCGCACTCATCGGTGTTCTGGCGGTCGTCGGCTGGCTCGTCATACGCGCCGCCCTGCGCCCCGTACGCCTGCTGACCCGCGAGGCGGCCGCGATAACGTCGCTCGACATCGGTCACCGGCTTCCCCGGGTCCCCGGCGATGACGAGATCGCGGAACTGGCCCGCACCTTGGACGGCATGCTCACCCGCCTGCGCGTGGCCGTCGAACGGGAGCGAGCGTTCGTCGACGACGCCAGCCACGAGCTCCGCACCCCGGTCGCCGTCCTGAGGGGACAGCTCGAGCTCGCCCTGGCCACGATCGATCACCCGGAGGAGGTGGAACGGTCGCTCCACGCCTCCCTCGCCGAGGTCGAACGGCTGACCGGGCTGACCGACGACCTCCTGCTCCTCGCACGTGAACGAGCCGGGACGCTGATCCTTCGCGCCGAGCCGATCGACCTGCTCGACCTGGCCGGCGCGGAGGCGCGACGCCTCGGACCGGCGCTCGGGCTCCGCGTCGAGGTCGCCGGCGAGCCCGCGGTCATCGACGGGGACGGCGAGCGCCTCCGCCAGGTCATCGGTAACCTGGCCGCCAACAGCGCCGCCGCGGCGGCCTCGGTCCTGCGGCTCACGATCACTCGCGGACCCGGGAGCGTCACGCTCGAAGCCGCGGACGACGGCCCCGGATTCCCGCCCGGCCTGCTGGACTCGGCCTTCGAGCGCTTCGCCCGCGGAGATCCCGCCCGGACCCGTGGCGCCTCGGGGGCGGGGCTGGGCCTGTCGATCGTCCTCGCCGTGACCGTCGCGCACGGCGGCTCCGTGGAGGCCGGCAACGGTGCCCCTCTGGGCGGCGCGGTGGTCACCGTCCGGCTGCCGGTCGGGTGACGGTGAGGCCTACCCGGGGACCGTGCGGGACGGGGCGGCGGTGCTGGCGCGGAGGACGACCTCGCCGGCGATCCGCTCGACGCGCCTGCGACTGCCGTGTGGCTCGCGCAGGGCGAGGTTCATCACGCGCTCGCCCATCTCGACGAGCGGAAGCGCGACGGTGGTGAGCGGGGGGACCAGGTCACCGACGATCGGGATGTCGTCGAAGCCGGCGAGGGAGATCTGGCCGGGCACGTCGACGCCGTGATCGCGGAAGGCCGCGAGCGCGCCGATCGCCATCACGTCCGTGACGGCGAACACACAGGTCGGGCGTGATCCGCGGCGGAGCAGCTCGGTGGCGGCCGCGTATCCGCCGTCGCGGGTGAACGCCTCCTCGATCACCAGGTCGTCCGCGAGGCGCACGCCGCCGTCGGCCAGTCCGTCGCGGAAGCCGCCGAGCCGGTCGGCGACGGTGGTGAGCGCGTGCGGCCCGGTCAGCACGGCGAAGTCACGGTGTCCGAGACCGGTGAGCGCGCGGGCGAGCGCGGCCGCCCCCTCACGATTCTCCGGCTGCACGGTGTCCACCTGCAGGCTGTGGTGGCGGCTGATGACCGCGACCCGGCCGCCGGCGCGGATGTAGGGCTCCAGCTCGGCGTTCATCGCGCGTGCCCAGTCGCGGTCCTCGAAGCCGGAGCCGATCAGCAGGATGGCGCGTGCACGCTGGGCGCGGAGCATCGCGGTGTACGCGACCTCGCGTGCGGGGTCGCGCGACGTGCTGGCCAGCATGACGAGCAGTCCGTGCTCGGCGGCGGCACGCGTGACACCACGGGCGATCGTGGCGAAGTACGGATCGCCGACGTCATGGCAGATCAGGCCGATGGCCTGGCTGGAGGCGCGGGCGAGGGCCTGCGCGTGGGCGTTCGGGGCGTAGGCGAGTGCGGCGGCGGCGGCGATCACGCGTTCTCGCAGGTCCGGCCGGACCTGCGTCGTTCCGTTGAGCACACGGGAGGCGGTCGCGAGGGAGACGTCCGCGCGCCGTGCGACGTCCTGCAGGGTGACGTGGGTGCGGTCGTGGCTCGTGCCGTCCCGAACGGACCTCCCGAGCCGGCCCGGTCGTTCGTCCCCCACTGCCCGCCCCCTCGGTCCGGCTCGTGGTGCGGCTCACGCCGGGATCGCCAAGCTCTTGACCGCGCCGTACGCCATCCATACCGTACAGCAGAAAGCGCTTTCTGAAGTGCTTTCCGAGCCTGAGCGCGGAGGGCCGATGGTGAGTCAGGGCACCACACTCAGTGGGTCGGTGGCCGGGGTGGCCGAACGCGAGAGGCTCGGACCGGGCGAGCGCGTCCGCGACGCCCTGGGTCGGTCGTGGCGGCCGGTCGCGCTGCTCCTCGCGTGTCTCGCCGCCTGGTGGGGGATCACCGTCTTACGGCTGGTCGAGCCGTACCTGGTCCCCTCGCCGGTGACGACGTTACGGGTGATGAGCGGCAAGCCGGGCTACCTCTGGCACCACACCTGGGTGACCACGTACGAGACGCTGCTCGGCCTGGGGATCGCCGTGGCCATCGGAGTCCTCGCCGCGGTGGTCATGGTCTACTCGACGGCCGTCGAGAGGACCCTCTACCCGGTCTTGCTGTTCGCCCAGGTCATACCGAAGATCGCGATCGCGCCGCTCTTCGTCGTGTGGCTGGGCTTCGGCATCGCCCCGAAGGTCGTCATCGCGGTGCTCATCGCGTTCTTCCCGGTGGTCATCTCGATGGTCACGGGCCTGAAGGCGGTGGACCCGGAGATGATCGAGCTCTCGGCCACGATGGGCGCCGGGCCGCTGCAGACCTTCGCCAAGATCCGGTTCCCGGCGTCGCTGCCCCACCTGTTCGCGGGGCTGAAGGTGGCGGTGACGCTCGCCGTCACGGGCGCCGTCGTGGGGGAGTTCGTCGGTGCCAACCAGGGCCTGGGATACGTGATCCTCCAGGCCAACGGGAACCTCGACACCCCGATGCTCTTCGCCGGGCTGCTCGTCATGTCGATGATCGGCGTCGTCCTCTTCGTCATCGTCGAGCTCGCCGAGAAGCTGCTGCTCCCGTGGCACGCCAGCCGCCGGGGCGACGCCGTCACCACCACCTACTGATGGAGCCTGGACATGAAACCCTCCCGACTCGCCTTAGTCCTCGTCCCGATCATGGCGCTCACCGCCGCCTGCGGAGGAGGTGGCGAGAAGACCAGGAGCGCCGGGGGCAGGGAGCTGGACAAGGTCACGCTTACGCTCAACTGGTACCCCTACGGTGAGCACGCCCCGTTCTACTACGGCCAGCAGCAGAAGATCTTCGAGAAGCACGGTCTCGACCTGCGGATCAACGCGGGGCAGGGTTCGCAGAAGACCGTGCAGGCGGTCGGCGCGGGCCATACCGACTTCGGCTGGGCGGACACCCCGGCGCTGCTCGCGGGTGTCGGCACGGGCCTGCCGGTCAAGAGCGTCGGCGTGTTCCTGCAGACGACACCGGCCTCCGTGCAGTCCTTCACGGCCCAGGGCATCAAGACGCCCGCCGACCTCAAGGGCAAGCGCATCGCGGGTACGGCCGGAGACGCGCTGTCGCGGACGTTCCCGGCGTTCCTCAAGAAGAACGGCATGAGCACCTCGGACGTACGGATCCAGAACACCGACCCGGTGGGCAAGATGTCCGCCGTGCTGTCCGGCCAGACCGACGGCCTGCTCGGCTTCGCCAACGACCAGGGCCCGACGATGCACACCAAGTCCGGACGGGCGATCTCCTACCTGCGCTTCGCCGACTTCGGCCTGAACTTCTACTCCAACGGCCTGCTGGTGGGCGATCGGACGCTGAAGAGCCGGTCCGGCCTGGTCAGGCGCATGGTCGCGGCGACGAGCGAGGCGTGGGCGGCGGCGGAGAAGGACCCCGCGGGAGCGGTCGCCGCCATGCAGGGGGCGTCCCAGCAGCTCCCGCCGCCCGCCGTTCTCACCGAGCAGTTCGCGACGACGCTGACGCTGCTGCACACCGACGCCACCAAGGGCAGGGCGCCCGGAGCCAACACCGAGGCCGACTGGCAGCGGACCATCGACCTGTTCGCCCAGACCGGGGTCATCGGCAAGGCACAGCCGCCGTCGGCGTACTGGGACGCGTCGCTGTCCCCGCAGGGATGAGCGGCCGGGTGGCGAGCGGGCCGGGGAGCGCGGAGCGCACGGCGGGGGTGAGCCGCGCCGGCACCGTCGAGATCGACGACGTGGACGTACGCTTCCGCACCCGGCGGAAGGACGTCACGGCGCTGCGGCAGGTGTCGTTCGACGTGGCCGAGGGCGAGTTCGTGGCCATCGTGGGACCGTCGGGCTGCGGGAAGTCGACGCTGCTGAAACTCGTGGCGGGGCTGCTGCGGCCGTCCTCCGGCAGCGTCCGGCTACGGGGCGAGGCGGTCACAGGCCCGCGGCACGACATCGGGTACGTCTTCCAGCGGGCCGCGCTCCTGGAGTGGCGCAGCGCCCGCCGCAACATCCTGCTGCAGGCCGAGATGCGCCACCTGCCCGCCGCGCGAGCGCGCGAGCGGACGGCGGAACTGATGGCGATGACCGGGCTGACCGGGTTCGAGGACGCCTATCCGCACGAACTGTCCGGAGGCATGCGGCAGCGGGTCTCACTGTGCCGGGCGCTCCTGCACGAACCACCGGTCCTGCTGATGGACGAGCCCTTCGGCGCACTCGACGCACTCACACGGGAGCAGCTGAACGTCGAGCTGAACCGCATCTGGAGGGAGACGCGTACGACTGTGCTGCTGGTCACGCACTCGGTCGCCGAGGCGGCCTACCTCGCCGACCGGGTCGTGGTCATGACCGAGCGGCCGGGCACGGTCGCCGAGGTCGTCGAGGTCGGGCCGTCCGAGGACCCGGACTACGCCACGACCGTGGCGCGGCCTGAGTTCGCCCGCGCCACCCGCCGCATCCGCGGGCTGCTCGGCGCGGCCCCGGCCGCGGACTGAGACGGCGCCTCGCGGCCGGACCGGAGCGGGCCGGCGACGCCGCGCTGGCCGCTACCGGACATGGCCGCGACAGGCTCTGGCCAGGCGTTCTGTCCGTCGTGCCCGGGTGCTGCCGGGCGGCGGACGTTGGTGCTTGACGCCCCACGGAACCTCTTCTACTTTTCGGGAAAGCGTTTCCAGAAAGCGCTTTCCGCCACTCCCTCGACCCCACGGGCAGCAGGATGACGAAGCTCAGATGGTGCCTTCTGACGATCGTCGCTGTTCTCGCGTCCCTCGTCTTATCACCGCAGACGGCCGCGCGAGCAGACGACCAGCCGATCACCGATCCGATCCCGGAGAACCCCATCACGACGGGCCTGGGACTCACCGTCGAGGAGTTCGCCTCGTTCCCCAAGTCCGAACCCATTCCGGCGCCGATCGACGCGCGCCTCATGCGCTGGGCCCGGATCAACTACATCGGCGAGGTTCCCGACGGCTCGGGCCGCATGTACGTGCCCGACCTCAACGGCAAGATGTACCTGGTCGACAACGGCACGCCACATGAGTACCTCGACGTCGGCGCGGCGTTCGCCCCGGAGTTCTTCTCCGGCCGCGGTCTGGGCCAGGGGTTCGGCATCGTGGCCTTCGACCCCGACTTCAAGCGGAACGGCAAGTTCTACACGGTCCACACCGAGTTGGCCTCCGCCACGGCGAAGGTCCCGGACCTGACACCGCAGCCGAACACCATCTACCACGGCGTCATCGACGAATGGACGGCGGACGACCCGTCCGCGGGCACCTTCCACGGCACCCGCCGGGAGGTGCTGAGGCTCGGGTTCGCCGGCCAGATCCACGGCATCCAGGAGATCGGCTTCAACCCGAACGCCAGGCGCGGCGACAAGGACTACGGCCTGCTCTACATCGCCGCCGGCGACGGCGGTCAGGGACAGGCCGCGGGCAACACCGATCCGCAGAACCTCGGCATCCCGCAGGGGAAGATCCTGCGGATCGACCCCCACGGCACGAACAGCGCCAACGGCAGGTACGGGATCCCGGCCACGAACCCGTTCGTCGGCAAGCCCGGTGACATCGGCGAGATCTACGCGTACGGCATGCGCGACCCGCACCGCTTCAGCTGGGACACCGGCGGGCAGCACCGGCTGTTGCTCGGGCACATCGGTGAGCACGCCATCGAGGGCGTGTGGGACGTCCGTGCGGGCGACAACCTCGGCTGGCCGAACCGGGAAGGGCCCTTCGTCTTCAACAAGGACGACCGGTGCGACCTCTACCCGCTGCCGGCCGACGACGCGAAGTACGGCTACGACTACCCGCTCGCCGCCTACGACCACGACCCGCCCGCCGACTGGACGTGCAACGCGGACGTCGGGCGCGCGATCTCCGGTGGCTACGTCTACCGAGGCCACAAGCTGCCCGAGCTCTACGGCAAGTACATCTTCGGTGACCTCGTCGACGGCAGCGTCCTCTACACGAACGAGCGCGAGATGCGCCGGGGCGGCCCGCGTGCCCCGATCTACCGGCTCATGGTCTTCGACAGGACGGGCAAGCGGGTGACGATGCAGGAGCTGGCCGGCGACAAGCGGGTCGACCTGCGCTTCGGCCGCGACAGCGAGGGGGAGCCCTTCTTGATCTCGAAGGCGAACGGCAAGATCTGGAAGGTCGTCGGCACGCGTCACTTCGCCGCCGGGCCCGTCGGCCACACGCGCGTCGCCCACACGGCCGGCGCGCGGAACTGGGCCCCCGTCACCCCGTCGAAGTGGACCTTCAAGGGTGGCCAGGTGATCCTTTCCGAGGCCGGTGTCGAACGCCCTGGCCCGCGCCGGCCCTTCGAGTACGCGGTGCTGACGAAGGGACCGGAGTACGGCAGCGAGCGGATCGACGCCGATGTCCGGATCGACACCCCCACCGACGTCAGCAACCGCGATGTGATCATCGTGTTCGGCTACCGGTCCGACACGGAGTTCTCCTACGTCCATCTGTCGCAGGACAACTCGATCTACCCGCACAACGGCATCTTCGTCGTGAACAACGCCGACCGGCTGCGGATCGAGGATCAGTGGGACCCGGTCCGCTCGCGCGGCGCCCCGCCCGCGATCACCGATACGAAGTGGCATCACGTCAGCGTCGTACGGCACGCCGACACGGGTGAGATCGCGGTGTACCTGGACCACGCGAAGAACCCGCTGATGACGGCCGTCGACAGGACCTTCACGTCCGGACGGGTCGGCTTCGGGTCGTTCGACAACATCGGCAGGGTTCGCAACTTCGAGGTCACCGGCACCGAGGTGAGCGGCTGACCGCGGGCGACGACCGCGGCCCGCGCCTACGGTGACGGCCGCGGTCGCGCCCTTTCGCGCCTTCCGGCGGCCACGGCCGGTCCATGGCCGGTCCGTGGCCGGTCCGTGGCCGCCGGGAACCCGACGTGTCTGGAGGAGATCATGAGAGACCCTCGCTTAGGCGTCAGCCGCGGTGTCGCGGTCGGTATGAACCGCCCGTTGGCCTGGGGCCGCCGGTCACGCGGCCTGCGGGCGGCTCTGGTGGCCGCGTTGATGTGCGTGCCGCTCGCCGCGGTCCCGGACGCCGCGGACGCGGGCGTCGGCACCACGTCCACCGGCCGGGCCGGGGCACCCGGGCGCTCCGGTTCGAAGGTGCTGCCCAGCCTGAGGCGGAACCTGGTCTCCTACTACGACTTCGAGCATCCCGCCCCGGGCGACCCCGCCGTGGAGCGGGACCGCGGCCGGTCGGGCACGAACATCGGGCTCGTCAACGGCGGGGCCGCGATGCGGGTACGAGACGGCGCCTTCCCGGGCAGCCGGTACTCCATTCGCACGAAGCAGGTCGACCCCGCCGTCGCCGGCACCGACGACTGGAAGGCCGGCGTCTACTCCGGCGGCGGCGTGCCGAGCCTGCGCGCCTTCAACGGCGTCAGGGAAATCTCGATCATGGGCTGGTTCAAGATGACCGGCCCGAACCCCGGCCCGAACACCACCACGCCCGACCCGGCGGACTACTACAACGCGGTCGGACTGGCGGGCCTGCTCAGCGGCGACTCCCAGGGCCACGACGTACGGGCGCTGCTCGAAGTGATCAACGTGTCGGGACGACTGCGCGTGGTCGCCCTTGGCCGTCGCGTCGACGGATCCGGTTCCCAGACCTTCGCGGCCGACGACGAGTGGCAGACCGTCCTGCCGCTGAACACGTGGGTCTTCCTCGCGGCGACCTTCGACTTCGACGACGGGACTCTGGGCCTGTACAAGAACGGGCGGCCACTGGCGGGCACGTACGTGCTCCCCGGCGATCCCTGGGGCGTCGCCGGAGAGCCGGAGCCGGACCTCACCTCGGCGACCGACCCGAGGGGCATCAAGATCGGTGGCAGCTATCCGCAGAACACCGAGGAGCGGAACCCGTGTAACTGCCGCATCGACAGCCTGATGTTCCTCGACCGTGCCGTGACACCGGGGGAGGTCCTGCACCAGTACCGCCGCGCGCTGGGCCGCTGAGACCTCCGGTCACCACGGCTCCCGGAGCCGTACAGTGATCGTTCTCGAACGACGGAGGGCCCGATGAGCCATGTCCCGCGGCATGCCAGCGCGTACACCATCGACGTGCCGGGCGATGACACCGCCCGGGAGATCGCCGAGGTCCTGGTCGGGCGCGGCCATGCCGTGGTCTGTACGGCTCCCGGAGGCAGGGTCGTCGCCGTTGATCTGGGGCCCTACCCGAGCGACGACGAGCACTGGTGGACGGCCGCCGAGGAACGGTTCGTCTCCGGTCTGGTCGAAGAACACGGCGGTCGCGTGATGCGCTCGCAGGCCCTGCCGGGCACGGCCCGGCGTCTTCTCGTCCAGGGCGAGGTCGTCGCCGACCGGACCGTCGAACAGGCGCGGGACCAGCGGATGGCGGCGCTGTCGCGTGAGCCGGCCCGCGTCCCCGCCCCGGTGATCGTCCATCGGCTCAAGACCCCGGAGCCTTCCGCCGGGCCGATCGGCGAGCCCGTCACCCTGAACGGGCTCGACGACGTCGACTGGGCCTCGCTCTCCCATGCGTACGGATCGGCGTGGGACGTCCCGGACCTCCTGCGGAGGCTGGCCGCCAACGACGAGGCCTGGGACGAGGCCATGCGGGACTACTTCGACGCCGTCGTCCACCAGGGCACCTGCTACGACTCCACGCCGCGGACCATCGGGCCTCTCGTCCGGCTGGCCTGTGCGCCGCGGTTGGTTCCGGAGTACCGGCTGGGCCTCCTGGCCGATCTCGCCCACGTCGCCACCCTCGATCCGGCGGGCTCCGTCGAGGACGAGACCCCCACCGGCCGGGAGGTCATCGCCCGCGTTCCGGACCTGCTGGACCTGTGGCCGGACGTCTCACCGTCGGCACGGGCGTGGCTGGTCGTCCTGGCGGCTCTGGAGCCGGCCACGACCCGGCTTTCCGACTTCCGGGCGTTCCGGCGGCAGGTCGAGGGGCCCAGTCCCGCGCTGGACCTGGCACTGGCCTTGATCGGCGGTGACGACGCTCTCGGCCTGATGCTCGGCGCCGCCGCCTGGGACGAGCGGATCCCCGGCATGCTGAAGGCCGCGGGATCGCCGCGCGCCGGCCGGCTGAAGGTGCTCATTCACCTGGCCGCGGCCGAACTCGCGCGCTGACGGCCCCGGTGGCGGTGAGCGGCTCCGGCCGTACGACCGCCGGTTCGTCCGTCCCGGCCGGGAAGCGGCGGCTCCAGGGCATCGCGAGGATGAGGACCGGGATGACGATGATCGAGCTCCGGGACCACCACTGGTGGTTCTGCCACCAGCCGGTGTCGTCGAAGTGGGTCAGATAGATGTAGCCCAGCCCCGCCCACAGTGCGGAGAGCCACATCGCCGGCCGGCTGAAGAACGTGGGCCGGGCGACGAGGAACGGCACGAACCACAGCAGGTACTGGGCGCCCATGCGCGGGGTGACCACCATGAAGGCCAGCAGGACGGCGGAGATCATGTCGACCGGGTCGGCGCGCCGCCACAGCCACATCATCCCGAGCAGGGTGAGGTACAGGACGACCTGCCCGATGCCGGCGGCCGTCGGCGCCAGCGCCCAGTTGCCACCCGTCATCCACGCGGTCCAGCCCCATTCGCCGACGACGGGCCGTACACCGCCCAGGTACCGCGCGACGTCGAGGAGGTTGGACCAGGAGCTGTGCACGACGAGCGGCATGGTGACCAGGAAGAACACCGGAACGGCGGCGCCCGCGGCGACGCTGTGAAAGCGCTCGCGCCAGTTGGGCATCAACAGCAGCAGGGCCGGAAACAGGATCACCGGCCAGGTGCCCGCCGACAGTGCGAACCCGAACAGGGCCCCGGCCCAGCCCCCGCGCCCGGAGCGCGCCATGACGCATGCGGCGACGAGGAACACCAGCGCCACGGGTTCGATCTGCCCGTGGATCACCGCGACCATCAGCGCGATCGGACTGCAGGCGTACGCGAACCGTGCCGCGGCGGCGTTCCGGCCGCCGGCCAGCTTTCCGACCAGGGGGATCAGCGCGATGTCGGCGGCCACGGTGACCAGCCGCCCGGCGATCTCCCACGGCAGCCCCGCCCGCAGGCCGAGGCCGTACAGGTAGGGGATCATCGGCAGGAAGTGCCACGACCCATGGGTGGCCAGGATCGGGTCCTGGCGGGCCAGGATCGCCTGCCCGGCGGCGTGGAAGCCGTAGAAGTAGTCGATCGGCTGCCAGGAGTCGGCGGCCGCGCTGATGAGCAGGATCAGCCGGAGCGCGATCCCGACGCCCAGGGCGGCACGGAGCGACGGCCGCCAGCCGCGCCACAGCGCGACGACGGACAGGAGAAGCCCGGCGACCAGGACGGATGTGGTGAATATGGGATGGTCCATCGCCTCACAGGCTGCCACATGATCGCCGAGACCCTGCCGCTGACCTGCGGATTCGCAGCCAACTCTCAGCCTGGGCACGGGATACACCCAGCCGGAGCCGCCGAGGGCGCCGGGCCGGTCACCGCTTGAATGATCGTGCCGATGGCGGTGAGGGCGCTCGTTTACGGCTGGAAGTACTCCGACATCAGGCGGCCGACCCATTCCGGCTGTTCGATGTTCGCCGCCTGGAACTCCGCCATCGCGGGCTTCACGTCGATGACCGGGGTGCCGGAGACCGCGTCGAGGCCCACCACCGTCAGTTCGCGGCCGTGGACGGACTCGATGGCGCAGCACGTCACCCCGATGCGGTTCGGCCTGCGGGGGCCGCGGCCGGCGAAGACACCAACGGGCGGGAGGTCGGAGCGGCCGCGGTTGGGGCGGGGTTCGCGGTGGTCGTCGTGTTCGGGGAACTGGTCGAAGATGAAGAGGATCTCCACGTGGGAGAAGCCCTCCAGGCCCTGGAGGCACGCCTCGCCGAAGCGCTCATCGATGGTGATCGTGCTGCGGACGGCACCCCAGTTGTCCGTGTGCTGGACGTCCGTTCGGTCGTTATGGACCGTACCTATCGGTGTGACCTCGAAGCTCGACATGGCAAGGTTCTATCGCTTGGGCCGGCGTCGTGCCCAGCACCCCGATCCACAGAGACACGCCTAGTACGGCAGCGGCACTGTGATCTATGTGCTGGTGGCCGGGTCGAGGCGGTGGTGATACTTGCACGCAGCGCCGCGGCGATCACACACCGCCTCGAGGATCGATACGTCTGATGCCGTCGCAACGACCCGCTCGAGCCGGAAACCGCAGGTCTGCAACAGCGACTCGTGTTCGCTGCGGGTGCGTTGCCTGCCCCCGGTGTGGACGAGCATCATGATGTCCATGGCTTTAGACCAGTCGGGCCCAGGGCCGTCGGGGATGACGCTTTCCACCAATAACAGCCGCGCGTGCGGTGGAGCGGCCTTCCGTACGGCGGCCAGGATCGCCGTGGCCCGCTCGACGTCCCAGTCGTGGATCACGTCCATGAGCATGTAGGTGTCGCAGACCGGCAGCGGGTCCTTGAAGAAGTCGCCGGCTTGCAGCGTGAGCCGATCGGAGGCGATCTCCGCGGCACGCTCGATCACCGGGGGCAGATCGAAAAGGATGCCCGTGGTTCGCTCGGCCGCGTCCACCACCGCCTGCAGTAGGTGTCCTCGGCCGCCGCCGATGTCGGCGATCGTTCCGCAGTTCGAGAAGTCGTAGGCGGCCAGGACACTCGCGACCTGGATACGCGCCTTTGAGACCATCGCGGCGTCGAAGACCCGGCCCGCCTCGGGATCACTCTGAAGGATGGCGAAGAACCCGTCCGGGTTCAGCTTGTTGGCGGCCGGGAGTCCAGTCTGGAGTGAGTAGTCGAAGTAACCCAGTTGCCTTGCAGTGCGTTCGGTTCCGAATGTCGCCGCGAAGTCACGCCAAGACTGGGGATGGTCGGAACGGAGCATTCGCGACGCGCCGGTGTGGGTGAAGCGGTCGTCGCCGGCCGCGAAGACGCCATGGGCAGCGAGGAGGCGAAGCACACGACCGAGGGCCTCGGGATTCGCCCCGGTGACTTCGGCCAGTTCCTCGGCCGTCCGCGGCGTGTCGTCGAGCGCGTCGGCGACGCTGAACCTGGCCACGGAGGCCAGACAGTGCCCGACGAACATGCCCCCGATCGCGCCGGTCAGTGTGTCGAAGGGCCCCGTCTGTCGATGGATCGCGGCATGGTGATCATCCTTGGCGGGCATGAAACGCCTCCGATCTGTCCCCGGCTGCACGCGGACGGCACAATTGTCGTCGCAATCATTGTGCGAGCCGTAAGGCGTCGTCGACAGAGGGATGACCCTGGTTCGGTAGGGACGAAGCGTGTTGACTCAGCTGCGCCACGACCCGACTGCGTACCCCTGACAGGAGTCTTGCCGCTGCCGTACTAGGCGTAGAAGGCGCGCAGGCGTTCGTGGGCCTCCGGGGTCGCGCCGGCGGCGTCCAGGCCGAGCAGGGCGGCGCCCAGGACGGGCGGGGCGTCCACGACGACGAGCTTGGCCTGCGGGGCGAAGCGTGCGAAGCGGTCCTGGATCGCGGTCATCAACAGTGCGTCGCGGGCGGCGAGCACTCCGCCGCCCAGGACGACCTCGACGGGGGAGCCGAGCAGGCCCAGCCGCCGCAGGACGACGGTGGCCAGCGCGCTCACCTCGTCGGCCTGGCGTTCGACCAGCCGGCCCGCGACCTCGTCGCCGGCCGCGGCGACCGCGAACAGCACCGGTGACAGCTCACCCAGCCGCTCCTCGGAGATGTCCCCGAAGTGGATGCCGAGGCCGACGTCCAGGGCGGTCTCGACGCCGAAGTGCACGGCGACCGCAGCGGCGAGCGCCGTCGCGGGGCCGCGCCCGTCCTCGGCGCGCACGCCGTGCCACAGTGCCTCCTCGCCGAGGTGGTGGCCGCCGCCCCAGTCGCCGGTGACCCGGCCGATCGAGGGAAACCGGGCGACCTGCCCATCCGGGCCCACGCCGGCGCAGTTGATGCCGGCGCCGCACACGACGGCCACACCCCACTGCTCGGTCACGCCCGAGCGCAGCAGCGCGAAAGTGTCGTTGCCGACCCGGACGTTGCGGCCCCAGTTGCAGGCCGTGATGATCCGGTGGAACTCCTCCTCTTCCTCCGGCAGGTCCACGTTGGCCAGGTACGCCGACACGTGGTCGGCCACCGGCCAGGGCGCGGTCAGCCCGGCGGCCTCCAGCGCGCGGGTCACCGCGTCGGCCAGAACGTTCACCGCGGCCTCGACACCGTCCGCGACCGGCCGGAAGCCGCCGCCGCGTACGGTCGCGAGCACCTCGCCGTCCGCGGTCAGGACCGCGACGTCGGTCTTGCTGTTGCCGCCGTCGATCGCGACGATCACGCGTCCACCGCCCAGTGCAGGTACGCGGCGTTGGCGGTGACGAGCCGGTCGGCCAGGTCGGTGGCCATGCTCACCTGCCCGATCAGCGGATGAGCCAGCAGGGCGTCCGTCACCCGGTCGACACCTCCCTTGAGCGCGGCCTCGATGGCCAGCTCCTCGTATGCGGTCACGTGCGCGATCAGGCCCGCGTAGAGCGGCTCGACCGGGTCCACCGGAAGAGGGTCGGCACCGGCGGCGGTGATGCGGGCCGGCACCTCGATCACCGCCTCGGCGGGCAGGAACGGCAGCCGGTCACCGTTGCGGACGTTGACGACCTGCACGTCGCCGCGGTCGGCGGACAGGGAGGCGACGAGATCGACGGCGGCCTCGGAGTAGTACGCGCCACCGCGCTCCTCCAGCAGCGTGGGCTTCTCGTCCAGCGCCGGGTCGGCGTACATCTCCAGGAGTCGCTCCTCGATGGCCGTCACCTCCTCGGCACGCGACGGCGCGGAGAGCTGTTCGGCCACCACCGCGTCGTGTTCGTAGAAGTAGCGCAGGTAATAGGACGGTACGACACCGAGGCGCCGCAGGAGGGCCGGTGGCAGGCCGATTCCGGACGCGAGCTCCTCGGCGTGCCGGTCGAGCAGCTGGGGCAGCACGTCCTCGCCGCGCAGCAGGACGCTGCGCTCCCAGGTCAGATGGTTGAGGCCGACGTGCCCGAGCTGAATGTCGGAGGCCGGGACGCCCAGCGTCTTGGCGAAGCGCCGCTGGAAGCCGATCGCCACGTTGCACAGCCCGACGGCGCGGTGCCCGGCGTCGAGCAGCGCACGCGTGACGATGCCGACGGGGTTGGTGAAGTCGACGATCCACGCGTCCGGGGCGAGCTCGGCGACCCGGTCCGCGATGTCCAGGACGAGGGGGACCGTACGCAGTGCCTTGGCGAGCCCGCCCGCGCCGGTCGTCTCCTGTCCTATGCAGCCGCAGGTCAGCGGCAGCGTCTCGTCCACGTGCCGGGCCGCCTGGCCGCCGACGCGCAACTGCAGCAGCACCGCCCCGGCCCCCTCGACACCCTCGTCGAGAACGGTCGTCGTACGGATCACGCCCGGATGGCCGTACCGCGCGAAGATCCGCCGGGAGAACCCGCCGACCAGCTCCAGGCGGCGCTCGTCCGGGTCGACGAGCGCCAGCTCGGAGACCGGCAGCGTGTCCCGCAGCCGGGCGATGCCGTCCACGAGTTCCGGCGTGTACGTCGACCCGCCGCCGACCACACAGAGCTTCAACCCTTCACCCCCGTCAAGGTCACACCCTGGATGAACACCCGCTGCGCCAGGAAGAACACGACGATCACCGGCAGCACGGTCAGGAGCGTCGCGGCCATGGTGAGGTTCCACTCGACATGGTGCGCGGCGCGGAACGTCGACAGGCCGACCGCCAGCGTCCACGAGTCCGGCTTGGTGTAGATCAGCGGACCGAAGTAGTCGTTCCAGGCGTAGAAGAACTGGAACAGCGCGACCGCGGCGATCGCCGGCCGGGCCATCGGCAGGATGACGCGCATCATCGTGCGGAACTCACCGCAGCCGTCGACCCGTGCCGCGTCGGCGTACTCCTTGGGGATCGTCACCAGGAACTGCCGCAGCAAGAAGATCGAGAACGCGTCGCCGAACATCAGCGGGATGATCAGCGGCCACAGCGTCCCGGTCAGGTGGAACCGCGCCCACATGATGTACATGGGCACGATCGTCACCTGCGGCGGCAGCATCATCGTGGTGATCACCAGGACGAACGCCAGCTTGCGACCACGGAAGCGGAACCGGGCCAGCGCGTACGCGACCGGGACGCTCGACATCAGCATGAACACGGTGCCGAGCACGGCGTAGATGAGCGTGTGGAGCAGCCAGTGCAGCATCACGCCGTGGTCGGTGGTCAGGGCGGTGCCGAAGTTGCCCCAGTGCCAGCTCTTGGGCCACAGGCCGCCGCCGAGGGTCTCGTTGCTGCTCATCACCGCGGTGAGGAACATGAAGATCAGCGGCGCCAGGAACATGATCGCCAGGGCGATCGCGATCGCGTGCGTCGCGACCCAGTACAGCAGCCTGCGGTTGCGCCTGCCCGGCCTCCGTGACGCGGGGGGCCGGACCGCGGGGGCGCGCCGCGTGGCGACAGTGGTTCCGCTCATCGCGGTCATCCCTTCAGTCATCGTCGCCGAACGCATGGAACTGGCGGAGCAGGATCAGCGTGAAGAACATGGCGACGACGAACAGCACGAGTGCCAGGACGCAGGCGTAGCCCATGTTGAACTGCTGGAAGCCCTCGTTGTAGAGCGTCTGGGGGAAGGTCAGCGAGGCGCCGTCGGGGTAGCCGGGCGCCGTGGTGGTGCCGGCCTGGTCGGCGTTGCCCTGTGAGGCGTTCGCGGCGACCATCGCCTGCGTGAAGTACTGCAGGGTCTGGATGACCCCGGTCACCGCGGAGAACATCAGCACCGGCGAGATCGTCGGCAGGGTGATGCGGCGGAACTGCTGCCAGGCGTTGGCCCCGTCGATGGCGGCCGCCTCGTACAGGGACTTGGGCACGTCCAGCAGCGACGCCAGCAAGATGATCATCACGTCGCCGATGCCCCACAGCGCCAGCAGGGTCAGGCCCGGCTTGGTCCACGTGGGGTCGTTGAACCAGTCCGGCAGGTGGATGCCGACCTTGGCGAAGAGGTTGTTGATGGGGCCGGTGCCGGGGTTGACCACGAAGACGAACGCGACGGTGGCCGCGACCGGCGGGATCAGGAACGGCAGGTAGAAGACCGCGCGCAACAGGTTGCCGCCGCGCTTGATCCTCGTCAGCAGCTGCGCGAGGCCGAGCCCGAACAGCACCCGCAGCGGCACCATCACGATGACCAGCCACATCGTGTTCTTGATGGCCTGCCACGCGTACGGGTCGTGGAACAGGAACCGGTAGTTGGTCAGCCCGATCGGCGTGAGCTGGAACAGGTTGTAGCGGTAGAAGGAGAAGTAGACCGTCGCGGCCAGCGGGTAGGCGAAGAACAGCGCGAACCCGATCAGCCACGGCGACATGAACGCGAGGACGCGAAGCCGGTGACGGCGCCGCGCACGCGACGCCGTCACCGAGCGAACAGAGACTGCCGCGGCCATCGATCAGCCGCCGGCCAGCTGCAGCGAGTCGTTGACCTTCTTGTCCAGGCCCTGCAGGCCCTTCTGCAGGTCGGGCACCTTGCCGGGTTCCCACTGGTCCTGCACGAAGCTCTGGAACTTCACCACGAAGTCACCGCCGTTGATCGTGGAGGGGATCGTCGTGCTGTTGGGGTTCTTGAAGACGTCCAGGAAGGTCTTGAACTGCGGCGGGAGCTTGAGGTTCGGCGAGGCCAGCGCCGGGATCGTGCTGGGGACGTTGCCGAGGCCGTTGGCGAAGGTCACCAGGGCGTCGGTGTTGGTCGTCAGGTACTTCACGAACTCCCACGACGCCTGCGCGTGCTTGGCGCCGCGCGGGATGCCGATGATGGTGCCGGTGACGAAGCCGCCCCCGTAGGTGTTCTGCCGGTCGTCGTTGACCGGGACCGGCGAGGTGTCGTACTGGACCTTCGGGGCCTCCTCCTCCATGAACTTGGTCCGCCACTCACCGTCGATCCCCATCGCGACCTTGCCCTTCTCGAACGGGTTGGAGGCCTCGAACTCCTGACCCATCGAGTGGACGAACTTCTTGACGTTGTCGTAGCCGTACCAGTCCAGCAGGCTCTTCTCCCACTGCAGGTACTTGGTGAAGGCGGGGTCGGTGGCGAAGTTCGCCCGGCCCTGGGGGTTGAGGTACTGGCCGCCGAAGCTCGTGGTGGCGATGTGCTCGGGCACGTGCTCGTAGTACGTCACCGAGGGCAGGAAGCCGGCCACCTTGATGGTGCCGTCCGGATTGCGGACGGTCAGCTTCTTGGCCAGCGCGGTCAGCTCACTGATCGTCTTCGGCGGCGGGTTGCCCTTCATGAGGGCCTTGTTGCTGTAGAGCGCGTAGTCGTCGGCGAGCAGCGGGAGCGTGCACCGATTGCCCTTGTACTGCGTGTAGTCCTGTACCGCCTTCGGGAAGATGGACAAGTTGACCTTGTCCTTCTCCAGGTACGGCGTCAGGTTCTGCAGCGCGCCGCTGGAGCAGAACTGGCCGACGTTGTTGGTCGAGAAGGAGGACACGACGTCGGGCGGCGTACCACTGCGGATCGCGTTGAGGATCTTGGTGTCGTCCTGGCCCTTGACGAGCTTGACGGTGATGTTGGGGTGCAGCTTGTGGAAACCGGCGATGGCGTCCTCGAACGCCTTCACCTCGTGGGGGGCGCTCCAGCCGTGCCAGACCTCGATCGTCTGGGGGGCCTCGGCCTTGGGACCGCTGTCCGTCGTCGTCTGGTTCCCCGCGGTACACGCGGTGGCGGCGGCGGTGATGGCGAGAGCGGTGATGAGCCGCCATGGGCGAGGGGACACTCCGGTCTCCTTTGGGGGCGCCGGCCGTACGAGACGGCCAGGGGAGGGTTCTAACGGACGGTGCTGGAGAAGAGCTCCTCGCGTGTTTCCCCGAGTGCGAGGTGCAGTGCGCCGGCCAGGACGGGGTTGCCGTCGACCGAGCTGAGCCGAAGCGGCGGGTGCGGGATGGTCATCGTGTGGAGTTCGCGCTCGACGAGCGCGCGGAACGGCTCGCCACCGGAAAGGGGTACCTCGCCGGCGAGCACGATGAGTTCCGGGTCGAGCACGCTGACGATCGCGGCGAGTCCGGTGGCGAGCCGGGTGGCGAGCTCGCCGAGCGCGGCCACCCCCCGTTCCTCCCCGTTCTCGTACGACTCCCGTGCACGCCGGATGATCTGGTCGGCCTGGCTGCCGCGGAAACCGTGCTCGCGCAGCAGCCTGATCACGGCGGGCGCGCCGGCCACGGCCTGCAGGCCACCGGTGTTGGCCCTGCCGGGCTCGCGGATGATGGGGGCGGAGGCGACCGGCATGTAGCCGACCTCCCCGGCTCCTCCCGTCGCGCCGCGCACGAGTGTGCCGCCCAGCACGATGGCCAGGCCGATGCCGGCGCTGACCCACAGGAGGACGAAGTCGCGCGACTCGGTGACCTGACCGTGTGCGAGCTCGGCCATGGCCACCAGGTTGACGTCGTTCTCGACGGCGACGGGCACGCCGAGACCGTTGCGCAGGCTGCTCAGCAGGTCCGGGATGTGCCAGCCCGGCAGGTGCGAGGCGTAGCCGAGCCGTTCGGTACGCGGGTCGACGGCGCCGGGGACGCCGATGACCACGCGGTTGAGCCGGTCCATGCCGAGGCCGGCGGCGTCCATGGCACCTTGCACGGTCTGACGGGCGCGGGCGACCGCGTCTCCGCCCGACGTTCCCGGTGTCGGCAGTTCGAAGCGGCCGACGACCGTGCCGGTGAGGTCGGCCGCGCAGGCCCGGATCCGGGCGCGGCGCACCTCGAGCGCGACGACATGACCGGCCTCGGGGTTGATGCGGTAGAGCTCCGCGGTACGGCCGGGGCCGCCCTCGCGGATGCCGTCGAGGACGACGAGCCCGGCGTCACGCAGCCGGGTGAGCAGCTGGGAGGCGGTGGGCTTGGACAGCCCGGTGAGCGCGCCGATCTCCGGGCGGGTGAGCGGGCCCCGCTGCAGCAGGACCTCGAGCGCGGCGCGATCGTTGATGGCGCGCAGCAGGCTCGGGGTTCCCGGCGTGGAGGTGGACAACGGCGACTCCGGCGGTCATCACTCGGCAACGGAGTTAGGAAACTTTCCTAACTTGCCGGTGAAGCTATGACCACCGGAGCGTGACGTCAAGAGGCCGGGTACCTGGTGTTATCAAGCCGAGACCGGTGCCGGAGGGCATCAGTCGCCGGCGAGGATGAAGCGCGTGTTCCCGAACGCGATCTCGTCGCCGGGCCGTACGCGTGTCGGCGCGACGATCCGGTAACCGTTGACGATGGTGCCGTTCATCGAGCCGAGATCGGACAGCAGCCAGTTGTCGCCCGCACGGCGCAGCTCGGCGTGCACCCGCGAGACGCTCAGATCGGTGACGACGAACTGGCAGCCGGGGGAGCGGCCGATCAGCAACTGGGTCCAGTCGTGCGGAGGCAGGGCGAAGCGCGGCAGCCGCGGCGCGCGCCAGGCGGCCTCGATGCGCGCGGTCACCGACGACAGCGAGGTGATCGCGCCGGTGAGGCCGCGTACGAGGCGGCTGGCCGGTGGCAGGTCGCTGACGAGGGCGGAGAGCTCCTCGTTGTTGCGCGCCCGCAGCGCCGAGTCGACACGCCGCTCGAACGTCTCGTGGGACAGCCGGCCTTCGGCCACGCGCTCACGGAGCTCGCGAAGCACACGGTCGCGGTCGTCGTCCGATGCGCGGACCGGGAGCCCTTCCATGAGATGAGTATCCGGACCGGAAAGAGCTGTGTCCAGTCTGTGACAAACCGTCCAGGTCGGCGTGTTGAGCCGCCTCGCCATCGGTGGAATCGGCCGGGCAGGCCGGAGCCGGGCGCTCTGCCCGATCTGGACGGGATTGGCGGGCCGCTGCGGCAATGATGTTCCGGGCGTAGCGGGCCGCGGCGCGTTACATCGGACGTCGGCCTAGGATTACCCGGCCGTCTATGACCTGACCGCCTTACCGGAGCTCACCATGATCGGCGTGTCATTTGAGTAAGCTCGGGCAATCCGTAGAACGCGGCATCTTCCGTAAAGCCGTAGAGCTCTTCCGCGGCGGCGCAGAAGTTCTTGAACGTGATGCTCCCCGCCCACCGGTCCCAGGATTCAATCCCGTTCATGGCGCCGGAAGTGGCTCGAGAACACGCCTGTCCGCCATATACGGTCACCGGCTCAGAATCGGCGGGAGTGGGTTCGCCGTCCAGCAGCACCTACGTGACCTGGAACTCCTCCCGGACAGTTTTCACAGCAAACTCCTCGGATACTTCGCCGGCCACCCCCAGGGCGGTATCCGTATCGTCGATGGCCGGGTCACCGACGTCATGACCGAACTTCGCGGAGTGCACCCGCGGGGCTGGCCTGCGGGAAAGACCTGGGATGATGTGTTGGGGCTGCTGGATCCGTCAACGAATCGAGTGGTCCTTGGTGGCAAGGGTGAGAGCGGCAGTGTCTCCCCGGCCGTGCACGAGGTCGCTGAGGGCCTTGCCGGCTGGGCAAAAAACCGCCACATGCCGCCCGATTACCGGGCCGACGCCATGGCCGAAGCGCTAAGCATCGGCACGAACAAACGTTCCACGGGGGCTCTGTTCGACGGCTACTACACGAGCCTGCTGCACGGTCTTGAGCCACGCCCGCTCTGATAGGGAACGCTTCACATGAAGGCAACACGAAACTCTGACGGAACCCTGACGGTGCCGATGCGCGCCGAAACGGACGGAATCATCGGCGACGCTCTCGTCGTCATCGGTCCAGACCACCCCGACTACGAGGCGTGGGACTCCTGGCTGCGTAGACAGGAGGACGACGGCGACACCTGATCAGCGGCATACCGGCGAAGCCGCCGCGGCGCCGTTCGCGGGCACCGAGGGTCGCCGAGGGTCGCCGAGTTAATGATCTACAATGTAAAGGCGCCGGGCCGGGTCGCTCATCCCTCGTCCCAGCGGACACGGACCTCCTCGGGCTTGCGGAACACCAGGCCGCGCGCGCCGTCGGTGTGGTCCAGGCGCAGGCCGGGCAGTTCGAGCAGGGCGCGCAGCGCGGTCGTGGTCTCCAACCGGGCCAGGTGGGCGCCGAAGCAGAAATGCGGGCCGCGCGCGAAGGACAGGTGCTGGTCGGCGCCCGCGCGCCGGATGTCGTACCGGTCGGGGTCGGGGAAGACGCCGGGGTCGCGGTTGGCGCCGGCGATGGAGATCCGTACGAGGTCACCGGCGCGGACGGGGGAGTCCCCGAGCGTCACGTCGCGCACCGCGTACCGGTCGATCACCGACGCCGACGGCTCCAGGCGTACCGACTCCTCGACGGCGGCGGTGAGCAGTGCGGGGTCCGCGCGGACCCCGGCGAGCTGGTCCGGGTGGCCGAGCAGGTGCGCCGCCGCATTGGTGATCATGCCTTCGGTGGTGTCGATGCCGCCGAACATGAGCACGGCGGTGTCCGCGACGACCTCGGCGGAGGTCAGGCCCTCCGGCCGTCCGGCCACCTCCACGAGCAACGCCGACGGCGGGCCGTTCTTGATCGCCTCTTCGACGCGGGCGCGCAGCAGCGCGTACGCCTCCGGCGTGACCGCCTCCCCGCCCGCGGTGATCGCCGAGACCGCCGTGACGAGCGCCTCGTACCAGGACCGGATCGTGGTGGGGTCGGTGTCGCCGAGGCCGAGCGCCTCGGCGACGACCGCGACGGCGAGCGGCCCGGCGAGCTCGGCACGCAGTTCCGCGCGTCCGGACGGCCGTAGCGCGGTCACCAGCCGCTCGACCTCGGCCTCGACGAACGCGGTGAACCGCGCACGCGTCTCGGCGGGCCGGAACGTGCGGGCGAATGGCTCCCGGTGCCGCGTGTGCGCGGGCCCGTCGAGGGAGAGCATGCTCGGCCCGATCAGCCGGGAGGTGGAGAAGCGTGGGTCGTCGACCGTGTACGTGCGCGCGTCGCGCATGACGGCCCGTGCCAGGTCGTGCCGGGTGACCAGCCAGCCGTCGAGGGCGGGCAGCCAGGAGACCGGCTCGGCCGCCCGCAGCCGTGCCAGCAGCGGATGCGGGTCGGCCGTCAGTTCGTCGACGGTGGCGCTCTCACCGATGGGGTAGCTCACGCACGCGACATTACGACCTTTCGGCCGTGAACCGGACAGAGGGTGCTCACCCCACCGTCTGCCGCACCAGGACCCGCAGGGTGGCGCTCATGTTGGCGCGGAGCACGGCCAGCCGGTCCTCCAGTGTCGCCCGTGCACGGTCCGGATGGTCCTGAATGTCCGCACGTAGGCCGGTCATGCCCGGACCGTGGGTGAAGCGGTGCCGGACGCGGGTGCTCCGTCCTTCGCGTTCGAGCGTGTAGCGCCAGATCGATCCCGGCCGGTCGACGTCCTGGTCGTGGTCCAGGACGACCCACGCGAACACCGACGGGCGGGCGGCCTCGGTCACCACGCACTCGGCGGTGCCGGTGAACCCGCTGGGGAACACGTTCCGCCCGTCGAACCTCGCTCCCGCACGCGGCACGTCGCCCTGGCCCGGCCGCCACGCCGCGGCGACACACTCGGGGCTCGCGTCGGCGGTACGGCTCACGTCGGTGACCAATGACCAGACCTCATCGATCGGCAGGTCCACGACCAGTTCCACCTCGGCGACCGCGCCCGTCACTCCGTCGTCCATACCGGCTCCGTCCTTCTCGTCCCCTGGGCTCCGCGACCGGAGCCCTCGGCAACACGACGATCGGGAACCCGTGAGACGGACACCTCCGGCGACGGACTCAGGGGCGTATGAGCACCTTGCCGACGCCGTCCTCTGAGTCATGGAGCAGCTCCACCGCCCGCCCGAACTCCGTCAGGGCGAACTCGTGCGTGACGAGCGGGCCGAGGTCGAGCAGCCCGGCCGCGAACAGGCCCACGACGTGGGTCCACGCGGCGGACCGCGCGCCGAAGACGCTAGTGATGGTCAGCTCGCCACCGACGATCGCGGCCGGTGCGATCCCGGTCCCCGAACCCGGGATGCCCGTCAGCACCACCCGGCCACCACGGCGTGCCAGCTCGACCGCCGCGGACGCCGTGCCGCTCGCTCCGGCCGTCTCGATCACCACGTCGAAGGCGCCCGCGGGCAGCGGCCCGGTCTGCGCGCGCGTGGCGCCGCACGCCAGCGCGGTCGCCGTACGGCTGGGGCGTGGATCGGTGGCGGCCAGTTCGGCGGGGGAGGAGAGCCGCAGTAACTGAACACACAGCGCGCCGATCGTGCCCGCGCCGACCACGGCGATCCGCTCGCCGGGCACCACGCGGGCCGAGAGTACGGCGGCCGCGGCGACCGCGGCCGGCTCCAGGAGGGCGGCCGCGCGCAGGTCGGCGCCGGCGGGCAGGAGATGCAGTAGCCGCGCGGGCAGCACCAGGAACTCCGCGAATGCGCCGGGCCGGGTGAACCCGGTCTCGTCGTAGCCGGCCGTGCACAGGTTCGTCTCGCCGGCGCGGCAGCGGTCGCAGACCTGGCAGTTGCGGAAGCCCTCACCGACCACCGGGCGGCCGGCCAGCGCGGTGTCGACGCCCGGCCCGGTCGCGGTCACGACGCCGGACCATTCGTGGCCCGGCACGATCGGGTAGCGGCGGAACGGCTCGGGCCGCGTGCCCTGCAGCAGCTCGCGGTCGCTACCGCAGATGCCCGCCGCGGCGACGCGGACCACGACCTCTCCGGCGCCGGGCTCAGGCGGATCCGTCGTCACGAGGGAGTAGGCGCCCGGTGTCTCGATCACGAGCGAACGTGTCATCGGGGGCCTCCTCATTCCGCGGACGTGGCTCCGGTCCGCTCGGGGTCGCGCAGGTGCCAGTCCTCGGCGAACAGGTCGAACTTGGCGCGCTGGCGGGGGAACTCCGCGCACGCCTCGACGTCGAGCTCGACGCCGAGGCCCGGCGTCGTCGGGAGCGCGAAGTAGCCGTCGACGACCTCGGGGAGGCCGGGTGCCACGCCCTTGATCGCGGAGTCGGCGAAGTCGTTGAAGTGTTCTTGGATTTTGAAGTTGGGGGTGCAGGCGGCGAGGTGGAGGTTGGCGGCGGTCAGTACGGGGCCGCCGACGTTGTGGGGGGCGATCATGACGTAGTGGGTTTCGGCGGTCGCGGCGAGTTTGCGGGTTTCGGTGATGCCGCCGATGTGGGAGATGTCGGGCTGGATGATGTCGGCGGCCTGGAGTTCGAACAGTTCGCGGAATTCGATGCGGTCGTGGATGCGTTCGCCGGTGGCGATGGGCAGGTCGGTGTGGGTGGAGACCTTGGCCAGGGCCTTGAGGTTCTCCGGCGGGCACGGCTCCTCCAGCCAGCTCGGCTCGAACGGCGCGAGCAGCCCGGCGAGCCGGATGGCGGTGGCGGGGGAGAAGCGCCCGTGCATCTCGACGAGCAGGTCGGTCTCGGGCCCGATGGCGTCGCGTACCGCCTCGACGAGGCTGACCGAGCGCATCGTCTCGGCGTGGTCCAGCTCCATCGTGCCGGTGCCGAATGGGTCGAACTTCAGGGCCTGGTAGCCGCGTTCGACGACCTTGAGGGCGGCGGTGTGGAAGGCCTCGGGGGTGCGTTCGACGGTGTACCAGCCGTTGGCGTAGGCCTTGATCCGTTCGCGTACCTTGCCGCCGAGTAGCCGCCAGAGGGGTTGGCCGAGGGCTTTGCCGACGATGTCCCAGCAGGCCATCTCGACGCAGGCGATGCCGGACATGGCGATTTCTCCGGCGCGTCCGTAGTCGCCGTATTTCATTCGGTGGACCAGGTCCTCGGTGTCGAAGGGGTCCGAGCCGATGACGTGGTTGCGCTCGGCCTCCGCCAGATAACCGATGAGCGCGTCGGTGTGGCCGAGCATGCGGGCCTCGCCGACACCGGTCAGGCCCTCGTCGGTGTGGACCTGGACGTGGGTGAGGTTGCGCCAGGGTGTACCGACGACATGGGTGGACAGCCGGGTGATGCGCACACGTGCCTCCAGGTGAGCGGGGGTCTCACGGCGAGTGCAGGCGGTCAGGCGGTCAAGACGGTCCGGTGGCGGGCGGACGGTGGCCGAGGCGCTGGGACAGTTCGGCGGCGCCGTGGCGGATCAGCTCGCCCCACTCCTCGCCGCGTTCGGGGTTCCAGCGCAGGCTCGGGGCGGAGACGCTCATCGCGGCGACCATGTCTCCGGTGTGGTCGTAGACGGGCGCGGCGACGCACAGGACCGCCTCGTTGGACTCGCACTCGTCATAGGAAAGTCCGCTCTGGCGGATCTCCTCCAGGTGGGCGCGCAGCCGCGCCGGCGAGGTGATGCTGTGCGGGGTCATGCCGGTCAGCTCGCGGTCGCGTGGATAGCGGGCGTCCAGGGCCTCCGGCGACAGCCCGGACAGCATCATCTTGCCCACGCCGGTGCAGTGCGCGGGCAGCCGCCGGCCGACGGCCGACACCATGCGAACGGGGTGGGTGCTGTCGACCTTGGCGACGTAGACGACGTCGGCCCCGTCCAGCACGGCGACGTGCACGGTCTCGTCGCAGCTTGCCGCGACCCGCTGGGCGATCTCCCGTGCCTCGTTGGCGAGGTCGAGCTGGTCGGCGAATATGCTGCCGAGCTGGAACAGCCGCATGCCCAGGCGGTAGCGCGTCGGCTGGCCCGGCGTCGGGATGAGGTACGCGCGGTCGGTCAGCGTGGTGACCAGCTCGTGGACGGTCGTGCGCGGCAGCCCGAGGCCCTCGGTGATCTCCGGGGCGGTCAGGCTGGGCCGGTCCAGGAACAGCTCGAGGATGTCCAGCGCACGCGTGACGGCCGGCACCGCACGTCCCATCACTGATCACCCCGTCGAACGCTGTACGAAATCTCGGGCGCAGGCTAGGCGCCCGTCCGCGGCCCTGTCAATGTGACCGGCGCCTCCGCGCACCCCGCCGCGCTGCGCGGCCGGGCGTTGACGCTGCCAAAAGCCGCGATTACCGTCCGAACGTCGACCGATTTCCGAATTGCGTCCGAAATTTCGAACAGGAGCGTCATGACCGACGACCCGATGGGGAAGACCCGGCGCTATCTGTCCTCTCTGGGACTTCCGGAACGGGATCTCGGCACCCTGCCGGACTCGGCGGGGCGCTTCCCCGACGGAGGGCAGTTCCGGGTGGAGATCCCCTCCGTCGAGGGACCGGCCGCCTTCCGCGCCGTCATCGAGGCCGGCCGGGAGCGAGGTGTGCGGATCCACCGGATCAGCCAGGGCAGCGGCATCATGTTGCAGACCGACGCCGAGATCGAGGAGATGGTCGCCCTCGGGGCCGAGCACGACATCGAGGTCTGCCTCTTCGTCGGGCCGCGCGCGTCGTGGGACGTCGGCGTCCAGGTCACCGCCTCATCGGGCGTCGTGGCCGCCGGCACGCTGCGGGGCGCCGACCAGCTCGTGTACGGCATCGAGGACGTCGTGCGCGCGGTCGGGCTCGGCCTGCGGAGCGTGCTGGTCGCCGACGTCGGCCAGCTGTGGGTGCTCGGCCGGATGAAGCGCTCCGGCGACCTGCCCGCCGACCTGATCCTGAAGTCCTCGGTGTCCCTGCCGTCCGCCAACCCGGCGACCGCGCGGGTGCTGGAGGACCTCGGCGTCACCACGATCAACCTCCCCATCGACCTCACCCTCGCCCAGATCGCCGCGGTGCGCGCCGCGGTGGAGGTGCCCCTGGACCTGTATGTCGAGGGGGCCGACGACTTCGGCGGGACGGTCCGCTACTACGAGGTGCCCGAGCTCGTACGGGTCGGCGCGCCGGTCCACCTGAAGTTCACGGTGCGCAACGCCCCCGGCATCTACCCGTCCGGCAGGCACCTGGAGACCGTCGCCGTGACGACGGCGCAGGAGCGCGTCCGCCGCGCGGCCATCGGCGTGGCGATGCTCCGGCGTTACTACGGGCAGGCGGTCGAGAGCCCCACCTCGACGCTCCTGGGGCCCTCCTGAGGGTTCGGTCTCGTTCTGGAATCCATCCCGGTGGATCTCCTTGACAGGCCTTTCGCCGCAACTTACCGTCATGCGGCAGATACTTCGAACAGCATCCGAAATATCGAACAACCGCCCGGATCGGGGGGCGGGCGGGGAGACATGTCCGGTCGCGTCAGCGTCGGCCCATTGATCCCGCCATGATCTGGAGTCTGCGATGAAGAAGGTCCACCCCAAGGTCGAAGAGGCCGTCGACACTCTCAACATCGAGGGCGTCGCGCGGCGGCGGCTCCTCAGCGGAACGGGCATGGTCAGCGCCGCGGCGGCGGCCTCCGCGCTGCTCGCCGCCTGCTCCTCGGACAACAAGAAGGACGCCGGCACGGCCGCCAAGGGCGGTGTGGGTGCCTTCCCCGCGACGCCGAAGTGGAAGTTCGTCTTCGTCAACCACGTGACGACCAACCCGTTCTTCACCCCGACCCAGTACGGGGCCAGGGACGCATGCGCGCTGCTCGGCTGTGACTTCCAGTGGACCGGATCCCAGGACTCCGTCGTCCCCCAGATGATCAACGCGTTCAACTCCGCGATCTCCGCGAAGGCCGACGGCATCGCGGTGGCGGTCGTGGACAAGACGGCGTTCGGCGCGCCGGTGGACAAGGCCCTGGACGCGGGGATCCCGGTCGTGTCCTACAACGCCGACGGAGCCAAGGGCGACCCCGGCACGAACCGGCTGGCCTACATCGGACAGGACCTCTACACCTCCGGGTACCAGCTCGGCCAGCGCATCGCCTCGCTCATGCAGGGCGGCGACGCCGTCGGTTTCATCGCCACGCCCGGCTCGCTCAACATCCAGCCGCGCATCGACGGCGCCAAGGACGCGATCAAGGCGTCGGGCAAGCCGATCAACTTCACCTCGGTCGCCAGCGGCGCCGAGCTGCCCAAGGAACTCTCCACGATCGACGCGTACGCCCAGGGCCACAAGAACGTCAAAGGCATGTTCGCCGTCGACGCCGGCTCCACCGAGAACGTCGGCAAGGTCGTGGCCAAGTACGGCCTCAAGAGCAAGGGCGTGGCCGCGGGCGGCTTCGACCTCAACCCCGCCACCCTCACCGGGATCAAGGCCGGCAACCTGGACTTCACCATCGACCAGCAGCCCTACCTCCAGGGCTTCCTGCCGGTCCTCTACCTCTACCTGTACAAACTCTCCGGCGGGCTGACGGCGCCCTCGGAGACCAACACCGGGCTGCTGTTCGTCACCAAGGACAACGTCGACCCCTACCTGGCCACCAAGACCAGATTCGAGGGATCGAGCACCCAGCAGCAGCTGCTCAACCGCACCGGCCCCATCGCGCACAAGTGATGGACGGAGCAGTCGGCCGGACCGAGGCCGAGAAGACCCCACCCAAGGGGACCGCGCCCGGCGCGCCCAGGGCACTGGGCCGGGCCGCCGACGCGTTCCTGCGGCGCCGCGAGGCGACGATCCTGGTCGTCGCCATCGCGCTGCTCGTCTACTTCCAGTGGTCCAGGTCCGCGTTCCTGAGCCACGACAACCTCGTGAACATCTCCCAGGGCACCGCGCCGTACGCGATCGTCGCGGTCGGCGAGGTGCTCCTGCTGGTCAGCGGCGAGATCGACCTGTCCGCCGGCATGATCTTCACGCTTTCGCCGTTCCTCATGCACTACTTCATCGACTACTACGGCATGTACCCGATCATCGCGATCGTGGTGGCCCTGCTGGCCGGCGCGGCCATCGGCCTGGTCAACGGGGCGGTGACCGTCCTGTTGAAAGTGCCCTCGTTCGTGACGACCCTGGGCACGCTGTTCCTCGTCCAGGGCATCACGCTCACGACGTCGCACGCCTACCCGGCGGAGATCCCGCCGGCGGCGCAGGGCCTCGCGGGCTGGTTCGGGCACGCGGACTGGTCCGAGCTGATCTGGTGCCTGGCCATCGTCGCCTTCTTCCACATCGTGCTGATCCGCACCCGCTGGGGGCTGCACACGGTCGCGGTCGGCGGCAACCTGCTCGGCGCGAGCGAGGCGGGCATCAAGGTCGCCCGCATCAAGATCGGCAACTTCATGGTGACCGGAGGCCTCGCCGCGTTCGCCGGCATCCTGGAGGCGTTCCGCACGAGCACGATCGACCCGAGCTCGGGCGGTACGGGCGCCATGTTCACGGCCGTGTCCGCCGCGGTGATCGGCGGGACCGCGCTGGCGGGCGGCTCGGGCACGGTGATCGGCGCCCTGCTCGGCGCGCTCGTGCTGGCCGAGCTGCAGAACGGGTTCAACCTGATCGGCATCAGCGCCAACCCGTTCAACATCATCCTGGGGGCGGCGATCCTCGTCTCGATGATCCTCAACGTCCATCTGGCGAGACTGCGAAGGGCGGGCCGGTCATGACGGAGGTGCTGCGGGCCGAGCACCTGGCCAAGAGCTTCGGGGCCGTCACCGCGCTGACCGACATCAACCTGCGCCTGGAGCAGGGCGAGGTCCTCGGCCTCATCGGCGACAACGGCGCGGGCAAGTCGACGCTCATCAAGATCCTGTGCGGCTTTCACCAGCCGGACTCCGGGCGGATCCTGCTGAACGGCGAGGAGGCCACGTTCAAGTCGGTCGAGCACGCGCGCGGGCTCGGCATCGACACCGTCTACCAGGACCTCGCGCTGATCAACGAGCTCAGCGTCTACCACAACATGTTCCTGGGCCGGGAGCGCGTCCGCTGGCCGCTGCTGAGCAACCGCGCCATGCGCAAGCTCGCCAAGCAGCACCTGGACGACATGGGTGTGAACATCTCCTCGGTCGACGTGGAGGTGGCCAAGCTGTCCGGTGGCCAGCGGCAGGCGATCGCGGTGGCGCGCTCGGTCTACTCCGACGCCAAGATCCTGCTGCTGGACGAGCCGCTCGCCGCGATGGGCGCCAAGGAGGGCGCCCTGATCCTGGACCTCGTACGCGAGCTGAAGGACCGCGGCGAGGTCTCGGTGATCATCATCGCGCACAACTACGCGCAGGTCCTGGAGGTCTGTGACCGGGTCAACCTGCTCCAGCACGGCGAGATCACCTTCGACAAGGCCGCGGGGGAGACCTCCCTGACGGAGCTGACCGATCTGGTCGTCGCCGAGTACCGCGCCGCGCGTACACGCGGCACCCCTCCCGCCGGCGCCTGACGGCGGATGAGACGCTCACGTGCGGGAGCACCTCAGGGAGGAGAGTGATCGCGGGTGACCGCGGTAACGAGTGTGGACGCACGGAGCGGCGAGGTCGTCACGACCGTCGCGCAGGAGAGTACGACCGAGGAGACCGCCGCCGCCTGCGAGAGCGCGGCGGCGGCCTTCCCCGGGCTGGAGGCCATGGGCCGCCACGGCCGTGCCGGGCTGCTGCGGGCGATGGCGGAGTCACTGGAGGCGGCGCGGGAGCAGGTCGTCCAGGTCGCCGACCGCGAGTCCGCGCTCGGAGAGCAGCGCCTGAACGGCGAGCTGACCCGTACGTGCTTCCAGCTGCGTCTCTTCGCGGACGTGCTGCACGAGGGCTCCTACGTCGAGGCGACGATCGACCACGCGGGTCCCACCGGCATGGGCCCGCGGCCGGACGTACGCCGCATGCTGGTGCCGCTCGGCCCGGTGGGGGTGTTCGGCGCGAGCAACTTCCCGCTGGCGTTCTCGGTCCCCGGCGGTGACACCGCCTCGGCGATCGCGGCGGGCTGCCCGGTCGTGGTGAAGGCCCACCCGTCCCACCCGGCCACCTCGCAGCTGTGCTCCGACCTGCTCACCGGCGCCGTACGCGAGGCGCGGGCACCGGAGGGCACGCTCGGCCTGGTCCACGGCGGCCAGGCCGGAACCGACCTGGTCGGCCACCCCGCGATCCGCGCGGTGGGCTTCACCGGCTCCTACCGCGGTGGCCGCGCCCTGTTCGACCTCGCGAACGCCCGGCCCGACCCGATCCCGTTCTACGCCGAGATGGGCAGTCTGAATCCCCTGGTCGTCACGCCCGCGGCCGCCGCCGAGCGGGCCGCCGAGATCGCCGAGGGCTACGTCGCGTCGTTCACCCTCGGCGCCGGGCAGTTCTGCACGAAACCGGGCCTGGTCTTCGTCCCGGCGGGCGAGGCGGGGCGTCGGTTCCGCGAGGAGGCGGCACGGCGCGTGGGCGAACTGGGCGGCATGGTGCTGCTCAACGCCGGGATCCGTGACGCGTTCTCCGAGGGCGCCGAGCGTCTGGGCGGGGCGCCCGGCGCCGAGGTCGTCGCCGCCGGCAACGGGCCACTGGCGCCGGTCCTGGTCGCGGTGCGCGCCCCCGACCTGAACGGCCCGCTGCTGGAGGAGTGCTTCGGCCCCGCCGCCGTCCTGGTCGAGTACTCCGGTGAGGAGGAGCTGCTGGCGGCCCTGTCGGCCCTGCCGGGCAACCTGACCGCGACGATCCACGCGGGCGAGGACGACACCGCCCTGACCGCGCGGCTGGCCACGGTGCTGCGGGAGAAGGCGGGGCGCCTGGTCTGGAACGGCTTCCCGACCGGCGTGGCGGTCAGCCACGCGATGCACCACGGCGGCCCGCATCCGGCCACCTCGAACCCGCTGCACACCTCGGTGGGCGCGACGTCGATCCGCCGCTTCCTGCGCCCGGTCGCCTGGCAGGACGCCCCGGAGACCGTACTCCCACCCGAACTGCACGACGCGGGCCCCGGCATCCCCCGGCGCGTGGACGGGGTCCTGCTCACGGAGTGAGGCGCCGGCCCTCCAGCGAGGCTCAGGCCGGCTCCCGGCGCCGGTATGCGGCTTCGCCGGTTCACCGCACGACGGCGCGGCGGCGGTGCTTCGGGTCGGACAGGACGGCCGCGCTGTAGCCCGCGTCGTCGGCGATGCCGGCGAGCTCGGTGGCGGCGTCGAGCTTGGCCTGGTTACCCGGGATGTCCAGGTCGTAGTGGGCGGACGTGGTGCGGAAGGGCATCGTCCGCGTGCGATGGCTGGACAGGTCGGCCGCGTCGCGGTGCCAGCGGCCGGACAGCCGGCCCCCGGCCGGCGGACTCCAGGCGAGTACCCCCATCCGGTACGTCTCGCAGGTGGGCAGTACGTCGGCCTCGACGCCCCGGACCAGCAGGGAGTAGGGCGGCTGTTCGCAGACGAAGCGCTCGCGCTGCCGTCGCTCGGCGGTCCACTGCGCCTGCACGATCGTCGAGGGGGCGAAAGTCGAGGACCCCGCGTAGCGGATCTTTACCTTGGTCGCCAGGACGACGATCCGGGCCGCCACGGCCGCCGGACACGAGCGCGTGCTCACCGCCGTTCGCGGCTCACCACAGGCCCGGCACGAGGCGCCGTGTCCTCCTCTGGTAGCCGCGGTACTCCTCACCGAGCACTCGCGCCAGCTCGGACTCCTCGACCGCGATGCGCGGGAGCAGTCCCAGCGCCGGGACGGCGGCGCAGACCAGCAGGGACAGCCAGTTACCCGCGCCGAGGCCGATTCCCAGGGCGATCAGCAGCAGGCCGGTGTAGGAGGGGTGCCGGACCCACCGGTACGGCCCGTGGGTGACGACGGCCTGGCCCACGTCGGCCTGGACGAACGTCCTGAACGACCCGCCGAGCGCCACCACCGCCCAGGCGCGCACGGCCAGGCCCGCCCAGAACACGACGAGTCCCGCGCCGGCGAAGGCGGCCCGTACGGGTGTGTCCAGCGCGGGCAGCCAGCGCCGCAGCATGACGCCGACGAAGATCGATCCTCCGAGGGAGAGCGCGACGATCCCGCGGGTGCCACGGTCCGAGGAGTGGCGTGCCCTCCACCGCACGAGGTCACGTAAGGCCAGGGCCACCTCCAGCGCCATCCAGCAGCAGGCCGACACCAGGTATGGGGTGGAGAACGCCGCGCTCATGCCCCGCAAGGTACTCCGCTCCGGTGTCGGTGGGCTCGTCTTTCGATGCCTGAGAAAGCGTCCGGGACCTACGGTGGCACCATGCACAGCCACGAGACCCGCCTGTACGGGGACGGCTTCGTCGCCCGGACAGCTCGGAGCGCTGGGCGGGCTGCTGGCAGACGCGGGAGTCAACGTGCTCGTCCAGTACAGCGACCACACGGGCAACCTCGTCCTGCTCGTGGACGACAAGGATGTCCCAGCGTGCCGCGAAGTCATCGCACGCTGGGAGCACCCCTGAAAGACACGTCTCAGGCGTCCCGCATCGCCTCGGAGGCGGCGCGGCTGGCCGCGGCGAGGTGGAGGTCGCGGCCGTGGGCCTCGCGGGCGTGGTCGCGCCACCAGTCCTGACCGGCGGCCGGGAGGGTGTGGATCGGGTCGTAGTACTCATAACGACGCTGTAGTGCCTCGGGGTCGTCGGCCTCGATCGCGGTGCGGTAGTTCTTGGTCCAGTACGAGATTCCACGCGCGGCGTCGTAGTCGGCGACCTGGTGCACCCAGCGCTTGCCGACGTAGGGCACGTCGCAGACGATCCGGGGAGTGGCGAAGCCCGGCAGGTAGCCCATGATGCCGTGCTGCAGCCGCTGCGCCTCGGCCAGCGACAGCCGCCAGTGCTCACTGAACGGGATCATGTCGCACAGGTAGAAGTAGTAGGGCAGCACGCCGTTGTCCTGTAGCGCGAAGCACAGGTCCAGGAGCTGCTCGACGGTGCCGTTGACGCCGCGCATCAGCACGCCCTGGTTGCGGACGTCGCGGACGCCGGCCTCCAGCATCGCGCCGGTGGCCTTGGCGACCAGCGGCGTCATCGACTGGGCCGCGTTGATGTGGGTGTGGATGGCGATCTGGGCGCCGCGTTTCCGCGCCTTGGTGGCGACGCGCTCGACACCGGCACGTACGTCGTCCTGCAGCCAGTGCTGGGGCATGCCCATCAGGGCCTTGGTGGCGAGCCGGATGTCACGGATGTTGTCGATGTCCAGGAGCCGGTCGATGAAGGTCTCCAGGCGGGCCCACGGCATGTTCGCGACGTCGCCACCGGACACGACCACGTCGCGTACCTGCGGGGTGCGGGCGAGGTAGGCCAGCATCTCCTCGAGCCGGTCGGGCTGCTTCATCGCGAACTTGTGCTTGTCGATCTGGGGGGTGGAGTTGCCGACGAGGTCCATGCGGGTGCAGTGACCGCAGTACTGGGGACAGGTGGGGAGCAGCTCGGCGAGTACCTTGGTGGGGTAGCGGTGGGTCAGTCCCTCCACCGCCCACATCTCGGCCTCGTGCAGGGAGTCACGGCTGGCGAACGGGTGGGACGGCCAGTCGGTACGCCGGTCGCTGAAGACCGGAAGCATGTAGCGGCGCACGGGGTCGGCGTAGAACTCCTCGGTGCTGCCGGTGTTCATCGTGTTCAGCATCTGGGGCGGCAGCAGCATCGACATCGTGGCCCGCTCGCGCTGGTCGCGCTCCAGGTCGGCGTAGAAGTCGTCGCCGAGCAGGTCGCCCATGACGCGGCGGAGCTGGCGGACGTTCTTCACACAGTGCGCCCGCTGCCACTGCGCCGACTCCCACTCGGCCGTCGTGACCTCACGCCAGGCGGGGAACCGGCGCCAGTCCGGTTCGATCAGCTCGTGACGTTGGTACGTGTACGGCTGGAGATGGCCCTCGGGGGTCACCACCGAGTCCTCTGCTAGAGCGGTCACGAGCTTCACCTCTATTACGCTGGTCGACGGATGATATTCAGTGTCAGCGGGACGATACGGGAAATTCTTTCTCTAAACTAGGTTGCCTCAACAGATATTCCACTACACGCTACCCGAGGAGATGGATGAACAGCTCTCCGGTCGGACTGCACCGGGTCCTGGAGCCGCCCGGTGTCCTGCCGCAGGCGGCCCGCAGGCTCGATCCCGATCCACGGATACGGGAGGACGAGGTACGCGTCCGCCTCGAACGCCTGAACCTGGACGCCGCGTCCTACCGGCAGCTGCACACCGAGCACGACGGCGACCCGGACCGCATCCGCGCCGAGGTGCTGGAGATCGTCCGCAGCCGCGGCAAGATGCAGAACCCGGTCACCGGCTCGGGCGGGATGCTGATCGGCGTCGTCGACGAGGTCGGGCCGCGGTCCCCGCTGGGGCTCGAGCCCGGAATGCGGATCGCCACCCTCGTCTCGCTCACGCTCACCCCGCTGCGCATCGACGACGACCTGCGCCACTGGGACGGCCGCAGCGAGCAGGTCCCGGCCGAGGGCCACGCGATCCTGTTCGCCCGCTCGATCGCCGCCGAGCTGCCCGGTGACCTGCCCGCGGCGCTCAGCCTGGCCGTCCTGGACGTCTGCGGCGCTCCGGCTCTCACCCACCGCGTCGTGGCGGAACGCACCGATCCGGTCGTGGCCGTGATCGGCGCCGCCGGCAAGAGCGGGTCGCTGGCCCTAGCCGCGGCGCGCAGCGCCGGCGCCGCGCGGACCATCGGCGTGGTCCCGGTCGAGGCCGAGGCGGAGCGGCTGCGCGCCACCGGGCTGGCCGACGACGTCGTACGCGCCGACGCGCGCGACCCGATCGCGCTCGCCGCGGCCGTCCACGGCACCGGAGCCGAGGCGGGCGCCGACGTCACGGTGGTGTGCGTGGACGTGCCGGGCTGTGAGCACGGCGCGATCCTGGCCACCGCGGCGGGCGGCACGGTCGTCTTCTTCTCGATGGCCACCTCGTTCCCGGCCGCGGCCCTCGGCGCCGAGGGCCTCGCCGCCGACGTGACGATGCTGATCGGAAACGGCTACGCCCCCGGTCACGCACGTATGGCGCTGGACCTGTTGCGCACCGAGCCGGGCGTAATGAAGATCTTTACCGAGCGTGTGGAGGCGTCATGAGCAAACTGGACCTGGATCCGCAGGTCGTGCGCAAGGCGCGGCAGTTGGCCGAGCGTGCCGCCGAGCCGGTCATCGAGATGGCCCGCACGCACACCACCGTGTCGGTCGAGCGCGCGCAGCTGCGCCTGGCCGGGCTGTCCGGCGCCGACTCCGACGGGCGGCCGTGGGTGAACCACCTGGTCGACGCCGTACGCGACCAGGTCGGGCTCGAACACGGCGTCGCCCTGCCGGTCTGGGACGCGCTGCGGGCCGAGTCCCACGCCGACCTGCCGGCGCTGGCGCGGGCGGCGGCCCTGGGCGCCGTGACGTTCCGCCTGCCCAAGGGCGCCGACGCCGACGCCGCGGCCTCGCTCGCCCGCCGCGCCGCGCGCGAGGGCATCGGCCGCATCGACCGGCGCCGGGCCGAACGCGACACGATGCTCGCCGAGGTCGGCGATCCGCCGAAACCCTGGATCTACCTGATCGTCGCGACCGGCGACATCTACGAGGACATCCCGCAGGCGCAGGCGGCCGCGCGCGAGGGCGCCGACGTCGTCGCGGTGATCCGCTCGACCGGGCAGTCCCTGCTCGACTTCGTGCCCGAGGGTGCCACCCGTGAGGGCTATGCCGGCACGTACGCCACACAGGAGAACTTCCGGCTCATGAGAGCCGCCCTCGACGACGTGTCCAAGGAGCTGGGCCGCTACGTCCGGCTGACGAACTACGCGTCCGGGCTGTGCATGCCCGAGATCGCCACGCTCGCCGGCCTCGAACGCCTCGACATGATGCTGAACGACTGCATGTACGGCATCATCTTCCGCGACATCAACCCCCGGCGTACCTTCATCGACCAGCGGTTCTCCCGCCAGGTCCACGCCCGCGCCGGCATCGTGATCAACACCGGCGAGGACAACTACCTCACCACCGCCGACGCCGTCGACGCCGCGCACACCGTGGTGGTCAGCCAGCTGCTGAACGAGCGTTTCGGCCTCGAGGCCGGCCTGGCCGACTCCCAGCTCGGTCTCGGCCACGCCTTCGAGATCAACCCCGCCGTCCCGGACTCCTTCCGGCTGGAGCTGGCCCACGCCCAGCTCGTCCGCGAGCTGTTCCCGGACGCGCCGCTGAAGTACATGCCGCCCACCAAGCACATGACCGGCAACGTCTTCGCCGGCTACCTGCTGGACGCGTTCTTCAACCTGGCCGGCGTGATGACCGGCCAGTCGATCATCTTGATCGGGATGATGACCGAGGGCATTCACACGCCGTGGCTGTCGGACCGTGACCTGGCCCTGGAGAACGTCCGTTACGTACGTGACGCCTGCGGCGCGCTCGCCGAGGACTTCGTGCCCCGCCCGGACGGCCTCGTCGTCCAGCGCGCCAAGCAGGTCCTGTCCGAATCGGTCGACCTGCTGGAACGCGTCTGCGACGACTCGTTGCTCAAGGCGATCGCCGAGGGCACCTTCGGAGTGACGCGGCGGCCCGCCGACGGCGGTAAGGGGCTCGATGGCGTCGTCGAGCGCGCCGACGCCTACTTCGGCCCCGCCCTGGACATCCTCGACAACGAGGACCCCCACACGGCCCACATACCCGCAGGGAGCGTGCAGCGGTGACCCGGCAGCAGCAGACCAGGACCGACGTCCCGGAGATCCAGGACATCCCCTCGATCATCCGCCCGTACGGCGACACCACCGGCGACGCGATGGTGCAGACCTCCTTCACCCTGCCGGTGCCCGCCGGCAAGCGCGCCGAGCTGGCGGCACTCGCCCTGGCCCGGCAGATGGGCCTGGACCCGGCCAGCGTCGTGCACGTCAAGCCGATGGGACCCGACTTCACCTTCTTCATCGTCTACGGCAAGGTGAACCACCTGATCGACTACGCCGGCATCGAGGTGCCCGAGGGCCGGGAGTACCCGCTGCTGCCGGCCAAGGAGATCGAGCTGGCCATCCGCACCGTGCTGAACCGCAGACTCGTCGTCGTGGGCGCCTGCATCGGCACCGACGCCCACACGGTCGGCATCGACGCGATCCTCAACGTCAAGGGGTTCGCGGGGGAGAAGGGCCTCGAATACCACCGGGAGATCCAGGTGGTGAACATGGGCGCCCAGGTCACGGTCGAGGAGCTGGTCGCACGCGCCAAGGCCGACAACGCCGACGCCGTGCTCGTCTCCCAGGTCGTCACCCAGAAGAACGCCCACATCCACAACACCAAGCAGATGGCGGCCGCGTTCCACGACGCGTACCCGACCGCGGTCGGGCCGGGCATGGGCCGGCCGCTGCTCATCGTCGGCGGGCCGCGGTTCGACACCGTGACCGAGGACGAGCTCGGCGTCGACCGCATCTTCGGCAAGGGCACCACCCCGGGCGAGGTCGCCTCCTACCTGGTGCACGCCCTGCTGCCGAGCTGGACCCCCGAGGAGAGCGCATGAGCGATCCCCGAGAGGGACTGGTCGTCACGCACCGGCGCTACGTCCCGTACGGTCACGCGCACTACGGCGGGAGCCTGGTAGACGGCGCGTACGTCCTGGGCATGTTCGGCGACGTCGCGACCGAGATGTGCGTCCGCACGGACGGCGACGAGGGCCTGTTCGCCTCCTATGACGACGTGCAGTTCCGCGCCCCCGTACGCGCCGGCGACGTGCTGGAGGCGACCGCCACCGTCACGCGGGTCGGCCGCCGCAGCCGCACGCTCGCGTTCGAGGCGCGCGTGGTGTGCCGGTCGCGCCCGGACAAGGGCGAGTCGGCGGCCGAGGTGCTGACCGAGCCGATCGTCGTGGTCACCGCGACCGGAACGGTCGTGGTCCCGGGCACGGCCTGACGATGTCGCCACGACACGGGTTGACATCGCAACGGATACCGATAAGTTGCCTAGGCGGTCCACCAGAGGGATGACCGGCCGGCCGGCCGGGGCCCGCGGCACCTGCGCCACGACGGGGGAAGGACACGCGCCACACAGGCGCCGATCCGTCGAGAGCCAGACGCAGGAAGACGCGTACACCCGGCCGGGAGCACCCCGGACGGCGCCGGTGAGACTCGGTAGGAGCCTGGGCACCCATCAGACAACGGACCAACGCGCTCGCCGCCGACGAGACGGGTCCGGTTCGAAGGGACCGCCCGGGCTCTTTCCCGTTCCGGCCCTGTTCGGCCGCCGCCATACCGTCCTTGCCGCGCCGTTGATCCGGCGCCGCGACGCCCCGCGTTCGTCTAGTGGCCAACCGGACGATACCGTTCCGCTTGAACGGACCATTCGACGAGGAGTGCTGGTGGCGCAGGAGACGCTCGCCGAGGAGTCCCCCGGCGTCGCCGAACGACCATCGCGGCGGCATGTCCCGGCGCGGCTGCGGCGCCCGGCACTGGCGATGATCGCCGGCCTGCTGCTCGCCGCGGCGTTCCCGCCGATCGGCTGGTGGCCGCTCGCGCCCGTCGCCGCGGCGATGTTCGCCCTGGTCCTGCGCGGCCGGCGTCTGCGCGGCGCGACCGGCCTGGGCATGCTGTTCGGCCTGGCCTTCTGCTTCCCCCTGTTCGAGGGGCTGCGGCCCGTCGGCATCGACGCGTGGCTGGCGCTGAGCGTCTTCGAAGCGCTCTACTTCGCGCTCCTCGGCACCGGGGTCGCCCTGGTGACCCGGCTGCGCGCCTGGCCGCTGTGGACCGCCCTGCTGTGGATCACCGAGGAGTTCGTACGGGGCCGGGTGCCCTTCGGCGGTTTTCCGTGGGGACGGCTGGCCTTCAGTCAGACCGCCTCGCCCTTCACCGGGTACGCGCCGGTCGGCGGCGCACCCCTGATCAGCTTCGTGACCGCCCTCACCGGCGGGCTGCTCGCCGCGGTAGCGCTGACGCTGTGGCGGCGGCGCGCCGAGACCCCCTCGGGTTCCCTGCGGGGCGTGGCGCTCATGCTGGCCGGTGTCCTCGTGCTAGGCCTGGGCGGCATCCTGGTGCCCCGCCCGAGTTCGACGGGCGGCCGGCAGGTGACGGTCGCCGTGGTGCAGGGCAACGTCCCGCGCGCCGGCCTGGACTTCCTCGGCCAGCGCGAGGCCGTCCTGGACAACCACGCGCGAGAGACGCACGTCCTCGCGAGCGAGGTGCGCGCCGGCAAGCTCGCCAAACCCGACATCGTGATCTGGCCGGAGAACTCCAGCGACCTGGACCCCTACCAGGACGCCCAGGCACGTCAGGTGATCGACGCCGCGGTCCAGGACATCGGCGTGCCGGTCCTGGTCGGCGCCGTGATCGACCACGGTGACGGCGAGCACGTGGAGAACCGCGGCATCGTGTGGGACCCGGTCAAGGGGCCCGGCGCGTACTACGTCAAGCGGCACCCGCTGCCGTTCGGGGAGTACATCCCGATCTTCCGTGGCTTCCTTCGCAAGGTCATCACGCGGTTCGACATGGTGGGGGAGTTCGTCAAGGGGCGGTCACCCGGATCCCTTCAGCTCGGTCCGGTCAAGATCGGCGATGTGATCTGCTTCGAGGTCGCCTACGACGGCCTGGTCCGCGACGTGGCGCAGAACCCTCTGCTCGTCGTGCAGACCAACAACGCGACCTTCGGGCGCACCAGCCTGCCCCCGCAGCAGTTCGCGATGTCGCGGCTGCGTGCGGTCGAGCACGGGCGCACGATGGTGGTGGCCTCGACGAGCGGCATCAGCGGCATCATCACCCCGAGCGGACGCGTGCTGGACCACTCGAAGGAATTCACACCCGTACTGCAGGTCGAGCGCGTACCGCTGCGGACGTCGCGTACGCTTTCCGATCATCTTGGCGCCGCCCCCGAGTGGGTGCTCGCGCTGCTTGGTTTCGCTGCGGCGGCCGTCGCCGCCGCCAGGACACGGACGAGCAAGGGGACCTAGCGGGTGGAGACCACGGAGGACGTCGGGCGGGTTCTCGTGATCATTCCGACGTACGACGAACGCGAGAACATCGAGTCCATCATCGGCCGGGTCCGCGTGTCCGTCCCGGAGGCCGAGATCCTCGTCGCCGACGACGCGAGCCCGGACGGCACCGGTGAGCTCGCCGACCGCATCGCCGACGGCGACGACCACGTGCACGTACTGCACCGCAGCGGCAAAGAAGGACTCGGCGCCGCCTACGTCGCCGGGTTCCGCTGGGGGCTCGAGCGCGGTTTCGACGTCCTCGTCGAGATGGACGCCGACGGCTCGCACCAGCCCGAGGAGCTGCCGCGGCTGCTCACCGCGCTGGAGGGCCACGACCTGGTGATCGGCTCGCGCTGGGTCAACGGCGGCCGGGTGGAGAACTGGCCGAAAAAGCGCGAGGCGCTCTCCCGCGGCGCCAACACCTACTCGCGCCTCCTGCTCGGCTTTCCCGTGCACGACTCGACCGGCGGCTTCCGCGCCTACCGCGCCACGACGCTGACCAAGATCGGCATCGACGAGGTGACGTCGCAGGGGTACTGCTTCCAGGTCGACCTGACCCTGCGCACCGTACGCAGCGGGCTGCGGGTCGCCGAGGTGCCGATCACGTTCGTCGAACGCACCCACGGCGCCAGCAAGATGAGCCGCGACATCATGGTGGAGGCGTTCCTGAAGCTCACGCAGTGGGGCCTGGAGCACCGCCTGGGCCGGCTCACGGGCCGGCCCGACGCCTGAGCCCGCCTCACCCCCTGTGGGCCAGGAAGTCCTTCGCCTCCTGTGAGGCCTTGGCGTAGGACCCGGAGTCGAAGGGCGGCTGGGGGTCGTACTCCACGGCGAGCTGGCACGCCTCGGCGGCGACCCGTCCCGCGATCAGCTCGGCCAGCCGCAGGGCCATGTCGATCCCGGAGGAGACCCCGGCGGCGGTGATGATGCCGCCGGGCTGTTCGACGACACGCCGGGCCGTGTACGTCGCACCGTAGGACTCCAGGGCGTCGACCGTCGACCAGTGGGTGGTGGCCTCCAGCCCGTCGAGCAGTCCGGCCGCGCCGAGCAGCAGTGAGCCGGTGCACACCGAGGTGGTCCAGCGGGTGGTCGCGTGGACGCGGCGGATCCACTCCAGCAGCGGCTCGTCGGTGACGAGGCGTCGCGTACCGAGGCCGCCGGGCACCAGCAGGACGTCGGCGCCGGTGACGTCCTGGAGGGCGGCCGTCGCGACGAGAGAGAGCGCCCCGTCGCCGTCGGCGTACGGGCCGGGCGCGTGGGCGGCGAAGACCACGTCGGACTCCGGCAGCACGCGCAGGACGTCGTACGGGCCGACGGCGTCGAGCGCGGTGATCCCCTCGAAGATCGGGATGACGATCCGCATGGGCGTGTCCTTCCGTCAGACGGCTGAGGTGGGTGCGGAGAAGCATCTGCGGTACTCGCCCGGCGTGACGCGCAGGGTCCGCCTGAAGCTGCGGTGCAGGGTCTCGACGGTGCCGAACCCGCAGGCGCGCGCCACTGCGTCCAGCGTGGCCGTGGTCGTCTCCAGGAGCCGCCTGGCGGCCTCGACGCGTGCGCTCTCGACGTACGCGGCCGGGGTGCTGCCGGTCTCGGCGAGGAAGACGCGGGCGAAGTTCCGCTCGCTCATCGCGGCGCGCGCGGCGAGCGCCGGCACGGTGAGGTCGTCGTCGGGATGGTCGGTGATCCAGCCCAGGACCTCGCGCAGCGGCGCACGCTCCGGCCGCCGGGCCGCGAGCTGGGCGCTGAACTGCGCCTGCCCTCCCGGACGCTGGACGAACATCACCAGCCGGCGGGCGATGGTGCGGGAGACCTCGGGCCCGTGGTCGTCCTCGACCATGGCCAGGGCGAGGTCGATGCCCGCGGTGACCCCGGCGGAGGTCCACACGTCGCCGTCGCGGACGAAGATCGGGTCGGCGTGGACCGTCGCCTCCGGATACCGCTCGGCCAGCCCGCCGCAGCGGGACCAGTGGGTGACCGCCCGCCGCCCGTCGAGCAGCCCGGCCGCGCCCAGGAGGAAGGCACCGCTGCAGACCGAGGCGGTACGCCGGGCGGTCCGCGAGGTCCGGGCGAACCAGTCGACGAAGCGCCGGTCCGCGCACGCCGCGTCGACGCCGCCGCCGCCCACCGCGACGAGGGTGTCCACCGGCCCTGTCTCCTCGTCGATCGTCAGCGTCGGTGAGATCGCGAGGCCGCCACTCGAGGCCACCGGACCGGGCGCGGCGGCCACGGTCGTGATGACGGCGCCCCCGGTGAGGCGCCCGGCTTGGGTGAACACCTCGTGCGGCCCGGTCAGATCCAGGATCTGAAAGCCCGGGAAGACGGCGAAGACGATGTTCGGGCTGGTCACCCCTCCATCGTGGCCGCACCGTCGCGATGGCGGCAAGGACATGTCTATGACGATTTCCGCCATCGCCCGGGGGACGGCACGGCTACGAATCGCTCACCGGGGTCCCGCGATTATGCCGTCAGCGTGGCGGGGACCGGCCCAAAGCGAGGGCGCGGCACGTCACAATGGATCCATGTTGCCGGTCGCGTTGCTCGTCGCCTTCCTCCTGGTGCCCATCGTTGAGATCTACGTGATCCTGCAGGTCGGTCACCTCATCGGCGCCTGGCCGACGGTGGCGTTGCTGATCGCCGAGAGCGTCCTGGGCGCGTGGATCGTTCGCCGCGAGGGCCGCCGGGCCTGGCGCGCGCTGACCGGCACGTTCCAGAAGGGCGGCCTGCCCGACCGTGAGCTGGCCGACGCCGCGCTGGTCCTCATCGGCGGTGTGCTCCTGCTGACGCCGGGGTTCGTCACCGACATCCTGGGCTTCCTGTTCGTGCTGCCGTTCACGCGGCCGGTCCTGCGCTGGCTGCTGTCGGCCTTCGTCGCGCGCCGCGTACGCGTCGCCCAGAGCCGCACCGCGGCCGCGTTCGAGGGGCTGGGCGGCATGCCCGGCGTCCGGATACGGCCGGACGCCCAGAGCGCCCCGGAGGGCCGGGAACCCGACGCGCGGGTCGTGCGCGGCGAGGTCATCGAGGAGGATCGCTAGAGCGATCCGGGCCGCCGGCCTGACGTGACATCGGCCCCGGGCTCCCGCGAGCGCCGCCGCCGCCGAAGGGCATCGGCCCCGTTCAGTCATGGCACCACAGACGCCGACGGGCCGCGCCACCGAGGGGTTGGCGGCGCGGCCCGTCAAAGGCGTTGTCGGTTGTTACGCGGTCTTCCTACGCTGGGCCCGTAGCACGGCCAGCCGCTCGGCGAGGACCTCTTCCAGGTCCTCGATCGAACGACGTTCCATGAGCATGTCCCAGTGGGTACGCGGTGGCTTGCCCTTCTTGGACTGAGGCATCTCACCGTCCACCATCAGGGCCGTGGCGCCGCAGCTCCGGCACTCCCAGGTCATCGGCACCTCTGCCTCTGCGGCAAGGATGACGGTGAACCGGTGGCCCTTCGGGCAGTCGTACATGACCTCCTGACGGGGTGCCAGGTCGGTATTGCGATCATTCTCGTAGCTCGTGGCTCCGAGTCTCGTGCCGCGAAGTGCGCGCTCGGCCATCGTGACGTGCCTCCCAGACGGCTTGCGTTCTCGTAGTAAAGGAACGCTGGATACCGTCACAAGATTCCCGCCCCGGCCTTGGTCCAACCCTGTGGTTTTCCTGTCTTCCCCTGTACCGCCGAAGATCGTCCGCTCGCGCGGCGTGCCAGACCGTGCGGGGCCGGTCACAAGGGGCGTCTCATCCCTGCCGTGCCGAGCGCCGCCGGCCGGTCCCGTATCCCATTCCGGGCGGCGGCAGTCAATTAAGTTGAGCCATCCTGACGCAACCTGGGTTGCGGAAACGGTGGCAAATCTGCATGATCAGACGGATGGCGGACGGGTCATCGGGGGACAACGGCGGTCTACTGCGGCAGCGGGACTTCCGGCATCTGTGGGCGGCGGACCTGATCAGTCAGCTGGGCACCCGCGTGAGCTATCTGGCGGTGCCGCTGCTGGCGGTCTCCACCCTGAACGCGAGCGCGTTCGAGGTCTCGCTGCTCCGCGCGTTCCAGACCGTCGCGTACCTGCTGATCGGCCTGCAGGTCGGAGCGTGGTGTGACCGGATCCGCTGCCGGCCGGTCCTGGTGGTCGCCGACCTCGGCCGTGCGGTCGCGCTCGGCTCGGTTCCGCTCGCCGCCGCGCTGGGCGTGCTGGGCATCGGGCAGCTGTACGTCGTGGTGTTCGTCGTCGGTGTGCTGACCGTCTTCTTCGACGTGGCGCACCAGACGTACCTGCCCCGGCTGGTCGAGCGGGCACGCCTCATCGAGGGGAACGCCCGGCTGCAGGGCAACGCGTCGGTGGCGGCCGTAGCGGCGCCGACACTGGCCGGTTACCTCGTGCAGTGGTTCACCGGCGCCGGCGGCGTCCTGGCGGACGCGGCGAGCTACCTGTGGTCGGCGCTGTGGCTCCGCTCGATCCACAGGCCCGAGCAGGCTCCGCCGCGCGAGGGTTCGACGCGGATGCGCGAGGAGATCCGCGCGGGCCTGCGGCTGGTGTCCGGCGACCCGATCCTGCGCGCGATCGCGGGCAGCACCGCGACCTTCTGCCTGGCCCAGGCCATCTACACCGCGATCATCGTGGTATTCCTGGTGCGGGTCGTGCACTTGTCGCCCGCGGCGATCGGGCTGCTCAACACCGTCGGCCTGACCGGCGCGCTCGTCGCGGCGTTCGCGACGCGCCCCCTGGCCGCACTGCTCGGCCAGGCGCGGCTCCTGTGGCTGACCGTGCTGGTGGCCGCGGCGGGTTTCGTGCTGGTGCCGCTCACCGGCCCGGGCGCGCGACTCGCGTTCTTCGCGGTGGGCGGCTTCGTCACCAGCTTCGGCATCATCGCCTGCAATATCGTCGAGGTCAGTTTCCAGCAGGCGCGCTGCCCGGCCCACCTGCTCGGCCGGTTGAACGCCACGGTGAAGTTCCTGATGTGGGGCACGATCTCGCTGGGAAGCGTCCTCGGCGGCGTCCTGGCCGGCCTGGTGGGCCTGCGATCCACGCTCTGGATCGCCGCGATGATCGTCGGGCTCTCGACGCTCTGGCTCGTCCTGTCGCCCCTGAGACGCATGCGCGACCTCCCGACCGCCACACCCACCCCGCACGCGGACCAGGCGCCCGCGACCTAGCCCTGTCTCGAAGCCCTCGGTCTGTGCCCCGCCCCGTCTGTGCCCCGCCCCGTCTGTGCCCCGCCCCGTCTGGAGCCCACCCGTCTGGAGCCCACCCACCTGGAGCCCACCCACCCGGGGGTGCCATCCCACTCTTATTGTCCAGCGGGAACAGCGGCGGGTGGAAGTAGAGCGGGGTTCTGTGGATAACGCCGCCCAAGCGCCGCCCCAGGCGGCGCCGCGCGGCAACAGCATGACCTGGAGACAGGGCCTAAATGTTCTGTCCCGTGAGGTTGGGGATGTGGCCGGCGGGTGGTCGGCCCTTCAGCGCGGTGTGTCCGCGGTGGTGATTGTAGGTGTGGAGCCAGTAGGGGAAGGCGTCGCGTCGTTCGGTCTCTGACCGGTAGGGGCGGGCGCCAGCAGTGCCACCGGCGGAAGCGGCGCGTGCTCCGGGGAGGCGTGGAACGCCTGGATCACGAGCGCGGCGAAACGCCGGGAGGCCGCGACCCGGACGGCCACCGAGGCGGCGTGGATGCCCCTGTTGGCCATGAGCATGAGGATCAGGTCGTCCAGGACGAAGTCGGGGCGCAGCCGTCCGGTGTCCTTGGCGCGGCGGGCCAGTTCGGCGATCGAGCTCAGCGCGTGTTCACGGCCCGCGGCGAAGTCCATCGCGCCCGGGAAGGTCGACATGAAGGCCGCGGTGAAGCCTCGGTCGCGTGCGTGCAGCTCGCAGATCTTCTCGATCACCAGGCAGAAGCCGCGCCACGGATCCGGGTCGGCGAGCCCCTCGTCGACGATGGTGTGGCACGCGATCATCTGGTCCGTGAAGGCCTCGGTGGCCAGCGTCTCCTTGGTGGGGAAACGGCGGTACAGGGTGGCGGGGCCGACCCCGGCGCGCCGGGCGATCTCCCGCATCGACACGTTCAGGCCCTCGGCGGCGAAGACCGCGCGTGCCGCGTCGAGGATGCGTTCGCGGTTGTCCCGGGCGTCGGAGCGCAGCGTGTGAGGCAAACGGTCGGTCACCACTCTCACTTTAACCAAGAGGACGGTGACGTCCGTATAGCGTCCGCGGTCATGCGCGTCCGGGGGCACAGGGTGCCCGGGACGGTTCTCGGCGAAGCAAGGAGACGACAGTGAAGGCAGTCGCGATCCAGGCGTTCGGAGGTCCGGAGGGTCTCGCGGTCATCGACCTCCCTGACCCGAGCCCCGCCGGGGGACAGGTGCTGATCGCCGTCGAGGCGATCGGCGTCGGCGGCGTCGACGCCGTGATCCGTCGCGGTGCCCTCGCCGCCTACGGTTTCGAGGAAGGTCACGTTCCCGGCGGCGAGGTGGCGGGCACCGTGACCGCGGTCGGCGGCGGCGTCGACACGTCATGGGTCGGCCGGCGCGTGTGGGCGTTCACCGGCGTGGGCGGCGGCTACGTCGAACAGGCGGTCGCCCAGATCGGGGAGGTCCTGCCCCTCCCCGCGAACCTGTCCGCCGTCGACGCGGTGACGCTCGGGAGCTCCGGCGTGGTGGCCCACTTCGGCCTCTCCCATGCTCACTTCGCCCCCGGCGAGTCGGTGCTGGTACGCGGCGCGGCCGGCAGCATCGGGATCATGACGGTCCAGCTCGCGGCCCGTGGCGGAGCCGGTGCGGTGGCGGTCACGACGTCGTCGGCCGAGCGCGGCGAGCGCCTGCGCGGGCTCGGTGCGACCCATGTGCTGGACCGCTCCGGCGAGGGGGGCCGGGACGCTCCCGCGGGCTACGACGTCATCATCGACATCGTCGCCGGCGCGCACATGCCGTCCTTCTTCGCCAGGCTCAACCCGAACGGCCGCCTGGTGGCCGTCGGCGCGGTCGGAGGCATGCCACCGGCGGACTTCGGCACGGAGATGATGGCCGCGTTCCAGAGGTCGCTGTCGTTCGCGACGTTCAGCGCCGCCACCGTGGCCGGGCCCGAACTGCGCGCCGTGAGGACCGCGCAGTTCGCCGCCGCGGGCGGCGGCGAGCTGCACACGGTGGTGCACGAGCTGCTGCCGCTCGGGCAGGCCGCACTGGCGCACCGGAAGATGGACGCCGGCGAGGTGTTCGGCAGGATCGTGCTGACGACGTAGCCACGGCCCGCGGGGAGCCTCACCACTGGTAGGGCAGGAACTTCCCGTCCAGGGTCACCACGACCCGGTCCCCGGCCGGGTCGGGTACGCGCCGGATGTCGAGGCGGAAGTTGATGGCGCTCATGATGCCGTCGCCGAACTCCTCGTGGATGAGCTCCTTGATCGTCGGCCCGTAGACCTGGAGCACCTCGTAGAACCGGTAGATCGTGGGATCGGCCGGCACCGCGGTCTCCAGCGCCCCGCGCGTGGGCTGGAGCCGCAGCGCCGCCTGAACGTCCTCGCCCAGGTCCAGCAGCGACGCCGCGGCCGCCGCCTGTTCGGCGCTCATCGGCTGCTGGCCCAGCAGCGCCGACGTCGTCCACGCCGGGGGCCGCCCGACCGCCTCGGCGAGCTGGTCCCACGTCAGGCCCAGCCGGGCCTTGGCCGCGCGTACGGCCTCCGCCGCCTCTTTCTTGGTCATCATGGCCGGCACGCTACGCGGCGCAGATGCCATCGGCGTTACACGGGCGCCTTCGTGCCGTTCGGGCGCCGGGGGAGCGCGTTGCCGGCCTCGAGGGTCCCGCGTGACATGTCGACGGTGAGGAGCAGCGCGAACCCGACGACGAAGAACACCACGAGCGACACGATCGCGCTGCGGTAGCTGTCGGTCAGCTGCAGGGCGATGGCGAACACGAACGGACCCAGCCAGCTCGTGCCCTTGTCGCTGATCTCGTAGAACCCGAAGTACTCCGCCGTACGCCCGGGCGGGACGAGGTGGGAGAACAGGGACCGCGACAGCGCCTGCGTGCCGCCCAGCACGGTGCCGATGATCGCGGCGAGGACGATGAACTGCACCGCGGACCCGCGCTGCAGCGTGTAGCTCACCATCGTCACGAGGGTCCAGGCGACCAGGGAGACGAGCACCACCCGCTTGCCGCCGTAGCGGTCGGCGAGCCGGCCGAGCAGCAGCGCGCCGCCGAACGCCACGAACTGCACGAGCAGCACGGCCGCGATCACCACCGACTGGCCGAGGTCCAGCTCCTCGGTCGCGTACGTCGCCGACAGGTTGATGACCGTCTGCACGCCGTCGTTGTAGATGAGGAAGGCCAGCAGGAACATCATCGTGACCGGCCGGTTGCGCATGTCGCGCAGGGTCACCCCGAGCTGGGTGAACCCGGCGCGTACGGTGGCGAGGCCGGACTCGCCGGTGCGCCTGCGGTGCCGGTCGCGCAGCCGCCGCAGCGGGATGAGGGTGAAGCCGCCCCACCACAGGCCCGCCGAGGCCAGGCTGAGCCGCACGGCCATGCTCTGGGACACCCCGAAGGTGTCGTGCAGCAGGTACAGGACGAGGTTGAGGGCGAGCAGCAGCCCGCCGCCGAGGTAGCCGAAGCCCCAGCCGCGCGAGGAGACCGCGTCTCGTTCGTCGGGGCCGGCGAGGTCGGGCAGGAAGGAGTTGTAGGCGACGCTCGAGCAGCCCAGGGCGACGTTGGCGACGACCAGCAGGCCGGCGCCGAGCAGGTAGCGCCCGCCCGCGGCGAAGTACATGCCGACGGTGGCGAACGCGCCGACGTACGCGGAGACCGCCAGGACCAGCCGCTTGCGGCCGGTGTGGTCGATCAGCGCGCCGGTGGCGGGCAGCACCAGCACCTGCGTGATGACCGACAGGGCGAGCGCGAACGGGTAGACGGCCTTGGCGCGGATGTCGAGGCCCAGCGGGTGGACGTAGCCGTCCGCGTCGGCGGCGGCCTTGGCGACCTTGGTCAGGTACGGGCCGAGGAAGACGTTGAGGACCGTCGTGGAGAAGGCGGAGTTGGCCCAGTCGTAGAAGTACCAGCCGCGCCGTTCCCGGCGCACGCCGCGGTCCGGCGCGGCGCTCTCGGGGGAGGTCGCGACGGACCCGCGTGAGGGCTCGTCCCCGGGGCCGCCCGGGTCGCTCATGTGCTGGCCGTCGCCCAGAGCCCGCGGTCCCGCATGAGGTCGCGCAGCGTCTCGATCTCATCGGTGATGATGCCGTCGACGCCCAGGTCCAGGAGGCGTTCCATCTCCGCGGCGTCGTTGACCGTCCAGGCGTGCACCTTCAGGCCGAGGGAGTGCGCGCCGGCCAGGAACGAGGCGGTGATGAACGGTGTGCGCCCGAGCCGGTAGGGCACCTGGGCGCACGGCGCGCCGGTGGCGATCGGGCGCAGGGGCGCGCCGAGCCGTCCGGCGAGGGAGTGGATGCGCAGCGCGGCCACCCCGCGCGGGCCGAGCGCGGTGCAGACCTCGCGGCCGGACAGCAGCCGCATCCGCGCGCGTACGTGTCTCAGCCGGCGGGAGGAGAACGAGGTCACGCACACCCGGTGCCAGGCGGCCGTGCGCCGCAGCACCTCCGTGAGCGGCGCGATCGCGCTCTCGGCCTTGACGTCGATGTTGAGCCGCGCCCGCGGCCAGGAGCCCAGGACGTCCTCCAGCAGGGGGATGGGCTCGCGACCGCCGATGCGGGCCTGGGACACCTCGGCGTAGGGGAGCCGCGCGATGTCCCCGTCGCGGTCGGTGACCCGCTCCAGGTCCTGGTCGTGGAAGGTGAGCAGCACACCGTCGGCGGTGGCCCGCACGTCCGTCTCCAGGTAGCGGTAGCCCAGCTCGACGGCGTGTTCGAACGCGGGGAGGGAGTTCTCCAGGCCGTCGAGGGAACCGCCCCGGTGCGCGAACGGGATGGGCCCGGGATGATCGAGGAATTCATACTCCGGTGACACGTGCCCGAGTATGACGGTTCCGGTGCGCCGAACGCGATTCACCACACTGACCTTACTACGTAAAGGCGGCGGCCCGGGTCGGCTCGGAGCCTCACCGAGAACACGCACCACACGCGCCGCCAGAGTCGGCCGGCGGCGTCTCCAGCTGTGAGCTTCCGGGCGCCCGGCCGGTGATCGGCTTGGCGATCTGGCCGGTAGGCCTGGTCACGGTCGCCGGCGGCTCCGCGGTGACCTTAGGTCAGGGTTCCCCGTCTTCGCCCAGGGCGGCATCCGGCGGCGTAGCGCGGTCATTCCCGTCCTTGATGTGGCTTTTGGACTAGGTTGTGTGCCGCTGTGGCCCACGAGGGCCGTACCCCTGAGCAGGAAGGCTCTTGATCATGGCGGACACCAGCTCGTACGCGGCGACGTTCGAGATCGTCGATATGAACAAGGACGGGCACATCTCGGCCGCCGAACTGAAGCAGCTGATGACGGCGCTCGGTGAGGACATCACCGACGAGACGGCCGCGGAGGTCGTCAAGAAGATGGACTCCAACGGCGACGGCGAGATCTCCCTGGAGGAGTTCTCCAGCTACATGTCGCAGGCCTGAGCACGGACCGCCGCCGCGGCCGGCACCCGGCCGGCCCGGCGCCGGCGACGGGTCAGCCGGCCCATTCGCGGCGCCGGGTCTCGGCGAGGGCGATGGCCGTGGCGACCGCGACGTTGAGAGAGCCGACTCGGCCGACCTGGGGGATGTAGGCGACCGCGTCGGCGGCCTCCAGCAGCGCGGGGGAGCAGCCGTGGTCCTCTCCGCCGACGGCCAGGCACACGTCACCGGACAGGGCCGCCTCGTGCAGCGGTACGGCGTCGGTGGTGAGCTCGAGCGCGATGATGCGGAAGCCGGCCTCGCGTGCCGCCCGCGCGGCCTCGGTCACCGGTACGGCGGGTTCCCAGGGGACGAGGCGCTCGGTGCCGAGCCCGGTCTTCTGGGCGCCCGGATGGGTCGGGGGAGTGGTGTTGCCGGCGAGCCAGAGGTGCTCGACGCCGAACGCCGCCGCCGAACGCATGATGGAGCCGACGTTGAACGGCTGTGTCACCGACTCCACCAGCAGGCCCAGGCGGCCTTCGGTACGGCGGCGCCAGCCGCGGTTGAGCCGTTTGACGTCGGTGGCGCGCAGCTGCCTGCGGGCGTCGGCGGTGGTCACGGTGTGTCCCTGGTCTCGGATGCGGTCGCGGTTGCGGGGTCGACGGCCAGGACGCGGTACCCGGCGCGTGAGGTGAGGCGCTCGGTGGGCCAGCCCTGGCTCTCCAGCCAGCGTTGCAGGGAGTCCGAGCCGAGGTTCTTCTGTACGACGAGGTGGGCGCGGCCGCCGGGGGACAGGCGGGCCAGCCAGGTGGAGAGCAGCTCGTGGAGGGCCTGCTTGCCGACGCGGATCGGCGGGTTGGACCAGATCGCGGCGAACCTGACGGCAGGCGGGATCTCCTCGTCCAAGCCGAACCTTACATTGTCAAGGCCGGCGGTCTGGGCGTTCGCCCGCCCGCATTCCAGAGCCCGTTCGTTGACGTCCACGCCCCACACGATCGCCTGCGGCGATCGCTTCGCCATGGTGAGGGCGATCGGGCCGTACCCGCAGCCGAGGTCGAGCAGATCGCCGGTGGCGGGCGGCGGCGGCACCGTGTCGAGCAGCACGCGGGTGCCGAGGTCGACGCGGTCGGGGGAGAACATGCCCCGGTCGGTCGCCAGCCGCAGGTGCAGATCGGCCAGGACGAGGTCGACGGCGCCCGGACGGCTCTGCGCCCCTGGCTGCTTCGCGAAGTAGTGCTCTCCCACGTCGGCAGACCGTACCAGCGGCTACGCGCCCCGGCCGCCTCGGACGGGGTTTCGCGGTGTGCGGTCCTCGAGAGTGGGCGACGGGGCTCCATCTCGATCGGTGTCCCGCAGAACGGTCGAAGTGTGCTCACCCAAGAATTCGCCCGGCATAAAGAGCATCACCGCCCCTATACGCCTTGCATCGGCTGCGGCGATTGAGACGCCTATTCCGTTGCGCGAAGCGGCATTTCATGGCCTCTGCGGCAGGCCAATACGGTCGCATTCATGGAATGGAACTTTCAAGCCGCCGAACAGCTTTTGGCCGCGTTGCGCGCCGGTGCGGTGACCTCGGTCGAGCTGACCGATGAGGCGATCGCCGGTATCGAGCGCGACGACAAGGTGGTCAACGCGATCTGTGTGCCGGACTTCGACCGTGCGCGGGCCGCCGCGCGCGGTGCCGACCAGGCGCGCGCCCGCGGCGAGGATCGGCCGTTGCTCGGTATTCCGGTGACGGTCAAGGAGTCCTACGACATCGCCGGGCTGCCCACGACCTGGGGCATGCCGCCGCACCGGAACCACATGCCGGCCGAGGACGCGGTACAGGTGTCGCGGATCAAGGCCGCGGGCGCGGTGGTGCTCGGTAAGACCAATGTGCCGCTCGGCCTGCAAGATATCCAGAGCTTCAACGAGATCCACGGCACCACCAACAACCCGTGGGATCACGCCCGTACGCCGGGTGGATCCTCCGGCGGGTCGGCGGCGGCGCTGGCGTCCGGATTCGGCGCGCTGTCCATCGGTTCGGACCTCGCCGGTTCGCTGCGCACCCCCGCGCATTTTTGCGGCGTCTACGCGCACAAGCCGACGCTCGGGCTGGCGGCGACCCGCGGCATGGTCGCGCCGCCTGGGCCGCCATTGCCGGCCGACCTCGACCTCGCCGTCGTCGGTCCGATGGCCCGCACCGCCCGCGACCTCACGCTCCTGCTCGATGTCATGGCCGGCCCGGACCCGCTGACGCTCGGCGTGGCGTACGACCTGACGCTGCCGCCCGCGCGCCACGAGCGCCTCGGCGACTTCCGTGTCCTGGTCCTCGAGGAGCATCCGCTCATTCCGAGCGGGTCCGCCGTGCGGGTGGGCGTGAACCGGGTGGCCGGCGCGCTTGCCGGCGGCGGCGCCCGCGTCGAACGGCACAGTCCGCTGCTGCCCGATCTGACCGAAGCCGCGACGCTCTACATGCAGTTGCTGATTTCGGGCTCCGTCGCGCGTTTTCCCATGCGGACCCGCGCCGCCGGACGGAGCGCGGACGACCAGAGTCTTGACGCCGTGCGGCTGCGCGCCATGGCGTTCAGTCACCGGGACTGGATCGAGGCGAACAACCGCCGCGAGCTCCACCGCCACGGCTGGCGGCGGCTGTTCGCCGAGTTCGATGCCGTGGTGTGCCCGATCACGCCGACTCCCGCGTTCCCGCACGACCACCACCCCGATCTGCTGGAACGCCGGATCGACATCGACGGCGTCGAGTACCCCTACTTCGACCAGCTCGTCTGGGCCGGTCTGGCCACCATGCCCGGCCTGCCCGCCACCGCGATACCGGTGGGCCGGTCCCCCGAGGGCCTGCCGGTGGGAGTGCAGCTCATCGGTCCGATGTTCGAGGACCGCACCCCGCTGCGGCTGGCCGAACTGCTCGAGCAGACGATCGGCGGTTTCCAGGCACCGCGGTAGGGCGTTCGCCGCGGCGGGCGAGACGGCCCCGGCCGGCGGCGGGACCGTCGACTGGGGGCAGCCTCAGGGACGACTCGGGGGAATCCCTGATGGCTTTCCGGTGCCCGGCACAGCATCATCAAGATATGACGTATCAACCGGATGTGCCCCGCCGCTCGGAGTCGACCTGGATCGCCATGTCGGCGGCCTCGCAGGGCCCGTGGGCCACCGCGCTGGCCGGGGGAGCGGTGGCGGGCGGCCTCGACCTCGCGCTCCATCTGCTGGGCGGGCATCTGACCGTGGCCGGGCCACTGTCGTTCGGCCTCGCGATCTTCTTCCTCATCGGCGCCGGCGGGGCCCTGCTGCGGCGCGGCTATGACCGTACGCGGGCGTGGGCGCAGCAGCACCCGTGGTCCTACGCCCTGATACCGGCGGCGGGGACGGCGGCGACCGTCTTCGCGTCGTTCCTGTTCCTCAGCGGCGACGGCCTGTTCGGCAGCCTCTGGGAGGGGCTGAGCGACGGTCTCGGCGTGCTGGTCCTGCTCGGCATCATCGGGTACGTCGCGCGCGGCGTACGCCCGGCGTCGCGCCGCTGATCCCCGGGCGGGTCACCGCCGGCACGTGCCGTACGCCGTCAGGGCAGCCGCTGGAACCACACCAGCGAGAAGCCTCCCGCGGCGAGGGCGAACAGCAGCGCGACCAGGATCCACTGCGAGGCCGCCTCCTGGCGTTCGATGCGGTACCCCAGCGAGCTGCCGATGTGCTTGTAGACCTCTGACAGCTCCGTACCGGCCTGCGCCTCGTACGGCTTGCCGGAGGTGTCCTCGGCGAGGTTGCGCAAGGTGGCCTTGTTGACCTGTACGGGGACGGTCTCACCGTCGATGTCGACGACGCCGTACGGAGTGCCGAACGCGATCGTGGAGACCGGGACCTTCGCGGCGCGCGCCGCGTCGGCGGCCTCGGTCACCGACCGGCCGCTCTGGTTGTCGCCGTCGGACAGGAGCACGACGTGGGACGGCGGCGGGTCCTCGTTGGCGCGGGCGTCGAAGGAGCGGATGGACTGCAGCGAGGTGAAGACCGCCTCGCCGATGGCGGTGCCCTTGCCGAGCTGCAGGCCGTCGATGGCGTGGCCGACCGCCTCGCGGTCGAAGGTCGGCGCGACCACGGCGGAGGCGCTGCCGGAGAAGCTGACGAGGCCGACGTTGAAGCGGATCGGCAGGTCCTGGACGAACTTCTTGGCGGCGGCCTTGGCCGCGTCGAGGCGGCTGGGGGTGACGTCGGTCGCCTTCATGGACAGCGACGTGTCGATCGCGACGATGATGGTGGCGCGTTCGCGGGGGACCTTCACCGGCTTGGCCGGCCGGGCGAACCCGACGGTCATCAAGACGATCGACAGCAGGAACAGGAGCGCCGCGAAGTGCCGGCGCCAGCCCGGATTGCGCGGGGCGATCTGGGACAGCAGCGCGAGGTTGGTGAACCGGACCGCGGCCTGCTTGCGCCGCGTCTGCATCAGCAGGTACACGCCGATGAGGACGGGGACGAGGACGAGCAGCCACAGGCGGCCCGGTGACAGGAAGGTCATGTGAGCGCCTCCGCCGGTGGGGCGGCCAGGGGACTGTGTTCGCCGGTTCCCTCGCTGCGCTCGGTCATGTGCGGCTCCCCTGTGGGCGGGCCCGGCCCGCGACGCGGCGCTGCCGCAGCGCGAACCGCGCGACGTCGTTGACCCAGTCACGGTCGGTGCGCAGGACGAGGTGGGACACACCGCAGCGGCGGATCGCCTCACGCGTACGCGTGCGCTGCGCCTCGGCGGCCGCCGCGTACACGGCGCGTACCTTGGCCGTCAAGATGATCTCACGGACCTCGCCGGTCTCCGGGTCGGTCATCATCACCGGGCCGATGTCGGGCAGGTCGAGCTCACGCGGGTCGATGATCTCAACGGCGATCACCTGGTGGCGTGCGGCGAGCCGCCGCAGCGGTGACTCCCAGGCGAGCTCGCCGTCCGGGGTCTGCCGGTGGTCCAGAAAGTCGGAGATGACGACGCGGAGGCCGCGCTTGAGCTGGCTGCGGGCCAGGCCGTCGAGCGCCGAGGCGAGCGGTGGCCCCCGGTGCACCTGGGTGCTGCGCGGGGAGTCCAGGAGCGCCTGCAGCAGCGCGTACATCGCGACGCGCCCGGTACGGGCGGGCCAGCGGCGCACGCCGCTGTCATGCAGGATGTAGGCGCCGAGACGGTCGCCGAGCCTCGTGGTCAGGAAACCGATCGCGGCGAGCGCGGCGACGACGAGGTCGCGTTTTTCCATCAGCGCGGTGCCGAAGTCCATGCTGGAGGACATGTCGGCCAGCGCCCAGGTCTCCAGCTCGTGGTCGGCGATCAGGTCGCGTACGTGCGGCACGGTGGTGCGGGCGGTGACGGCCCAGTCCATGTGGCGTACGTCGTCCTCGCCCGGCTGGTAGAGGCGCGCCTCGGCCAGGTCGCTGCCGGGGCCGGGGAGCATGCCGAGGTGCTCGCCGTGCAGCAGCCCGTCGAGGCGACGGGTGACGGTGAGCTCCAGCCGTTTCAGCGAATGCTCCGGAGTGAGCGTGCTGAGCTTGTCCGGCCGTCCCGCTCGTCTCATGAGGCGTATTCGCTGTTCCACACGACGCGCGGCGGGGGCACGGCCGCCAGGATCCGCTGGATGATCTCGATCGGGTCGATGCCGTCGGCCACGGCGTCGAAGGAGAGCAGGACCCGGTGGGACATGACGTCGACGGCCACGTCGCGTACGTCGTCGGGCAGGACGTAGTCGCGGCCGCGCAGCAGCGCCAGGGCGCGGGCGGAGGCGACCAGGCCGAGCGTGGCGCGGGGGCTGGCACCGATGTCGATGACGCCCTTGAGGTCGTCGAGGTTGTAGTCCTCGGGCTCGCGGGTGGCCATGACGAGACGCACGATGTAGTCCGCGACGAGCTCGTGCACGGCGATCTCGTCGGAGGCCTTCTGCAGCGCGATGAGGCTGTCGGGGTCCAGGATCCGGGCGGCCACCGGCGGGTCGACGCTCATCCGCTGCAGGATCTGCATCTCCTCGGTGGCGCTCGGGTAGGAGACGCTGACCTTCATCAGGAACCGGTCGCGCTGGGCCTCGGGCAGCGGGTAGACGCCCTCGGACTCGATGGGGTTCTCGGTGGCGATGACGACGAACGGGCGCGGCAGCGGGTGCGTCTTGCCGGCCAGGGAGACCTGGCGTTCGGCCATGACCTCCAGCAGCGCCGACTGCACCTTGGCGGGCGCGCGGTTGATCTCGTCGGCGAGGATGAAGTTGACGAACACCGGCCCGAGCTCGACGTCGAACTGTTCGGTCGAGGGATGGTAGATGCGGGTCCCGACGATGTCGGAGGGCACCAGGTCCGGGGTGAACTGCAACCGCGCGAACGACCCTCCGACGACGGTCGCGAGGGTGCCCACGGCGAGGGTCTTGGCGACACCGGGCACGCCCTCGAGGAGGCAGTGCCCACGGGCGAGAAGGGCGATCACCATCCGTTCGACCATGTGTTCCTGGCCGACGATGACCTTTTTGACTTCGGCCACGCTCTGCTGAAGCAGCGCCGCGGCCTGGTCGATGTCCCCTACAGCGATGGTCATGTAGTCCCTCATGGTCAGGGTCCGTGCAGCGCCAACGTCAATGACCTTATGCGATTCGGCTGAACGGGCGCTGTGTGGCGAGGCTGTTAGTGTGTCGCGCGCCAGGCCTGTATCTCACCGGCAGGCAGGCCGGCGGCGATGGGAGGTCAGGGCCGCACATGCCGAAGCCGCTGCAGTTCGGGGACCCCGCGGAGCTCGGGCCGTTCCGGCTTGAGTCGCGGTTGCACGAGTCCGCGGCCGGCATCGTCTACCTGGGCGCCGACCCGCAGGGCCGTCCGGTGGAGGTGGCGCTGCTGACGACGGCGGCGGCCGGCGACGCGGCGGCACGCGACCGGTTCCGCGCGGCCGTGTCCGCCGAGGCGCCACGGGTGAGTGCGTTCCCCCGTAACCCGCCCGCTCCCTCACCGGGTGATCCGTCACCGGTGGTGGCCGCGATGCCGGAGACGGCCGCGCCGTGGGTGGCCACCGCGCACGCGCAGGACCGTCCGGGCGCGGAGCGGTTTCTGCGGCCGGTCCTGCTCGAACGCGGCTGGGGGATGAGCCGCCGGCGGCGCGGCGGCCCGAGCTTCCAGCAGTACTGGGTGTCCGGCCCGAAAGGCCCCGCGCTGCACGTCGAGCGCCCCCCGGAGGTTACCGCGCCGCGCAACGACAGCCGGGGCCTGGCCACTGCGGTCGCGTCGCTGGCCGCGCTGCTGGTGCTGCTGGCCCTGCTCGTACTCCTGCTGTTCTCCTGCGAGCCGTCCGACCCGAAGCCGCCCGTGCCCACCGACATTCCGACGACGGCCCCGGTCCTTCCGCCTCCGCCGCCGTCGGAGCTGACGCCGACACCGGGACCGTCCAAGCCTTCGCAGCCCCGCGTGAGCCCGAGCGACGGCGACGGCACGGTGAACCCGGCGGTGCGCGCGAGGCCCGCCCCCGCGGGCTGATCTCAGTCCGTGGCCGCCTCGATCTCGGCGGCGGGGAAGGGCGTGCGCCTGCTCTCGGTGAGCAGCCGGCGGTGGAACCCGTCCAGGACGAGCGTGGGCCGTGCGTGCCGGTCGATGATCGCGGCGATCTCGGACCGTAGACCGCCGGGCCGCCCGCCCGCGGTCCACTCCCGCAGGGACACTTCGGGCTCGGTACGCGCGAGAAGGTGGCGCAGCAGCTGACTCGCGGTGAGGCGGCGGTCGTAGGTGAGGTGAGCGGACAGGAACCCCGCCTCGCGCGCGGAAAGCTCGAAGGCGTCACTCAGGGCGAGCCCGAAGTCGGCGAAGTAGAGCCGGCGGCCGTCGGTCAGCACGTTGCCGAAGTGGGCGTCGAAGTGGACGAGCCCCCGAGACCTCATGAAGGTGGCTCCGCGCGCCAGGGCCCGCTCCACCCGGGGTGCGGCGTGTTCGTGGCCGTCCAGCCACGCGGCGAGGGTCTGTGGCAGGTGCTCCAGGAACAGCACCAGGCTGGACGAGGACCTTCCGATGGCCTCGAGCCGCTCGCGTACCGCCGTCGAGCCCTCCCAGTACGCGACGGCCCCGCCGATGCCGCCGAACTCCTCCGCGAACCCCTCGGGAGGCGAATCGGGCAGGACCCGCCAGTGGTACATCAGCGGGAAGCCCGGATAGGCGTCCCCGAGAACCCAGCCGGTGGTCATGGTGTGCACGGCCAGCTCACGCCAGGCGCCGAACCCGGCCGATCCCACGCCGTAGTGGTAGAACATCGGCAGCCCGAACAGATTCGCCGTCGAACGCGCGTTGTCCAGCTCGACGCCGGTCAGGGGGATCCGCTTGACGAAGACGCGCCGCCCCGCGACGTCCAGCTCCGCCGACCGGCCACCGATGCCGGACCCGAGCGGAGCCGCGGCCGCCACCGCCCGGCCGAGCCGACGGTCACTCAACCGCGCCAGGCGCCTGCCCACGGCGGTGTAGGCGGCCAGGCGCGCGGCATGCCCGCTCACCCGTACGGTCCGGGTCGGCGCCTGCCGGCCGGGGGTTGTGTGGCCGGGGGCGGGCTGGCCGAGTCACCGTACGCGTGCGGGGGCGAGGTCGTCGCGTGGCCGGCGCTCACGCGATCGCTCGCAGGGGCAGGCGGCGGGGCCGTGCGGTCCGGGCGGGGTCTGGGGTGGTGCATTGAGGCTCCCACCGCCTGTCTCGAAGTTTTCGGACTGGGCTCCGCTCGGACTGGGCTCCGCTCGGACTGGGCTCCGCTCGAACTGGGTCCCGCTCGAACTGGGTCCCGCTCGAACTGGGTCCCGCTCGGTCTGGAGCCCACCTGTCTGGGCCGGGCACTGTGTGGGCCGGGGCCTGTCCTGGAGCCCTCCTGTCCTGGAGCCCTCCTGTCCTGGAGCCCTCCTGTCCTGGAGCCCTCCCGCCCGGGGGTGCCATCCCACTTTCATTGTCCAGCGGGGGGAGTGGTGGGTGGAAGTAGAGCGGGGTTCTGTGGATAACGCCGTGTGGCGCGACCCTGGCGGCGCCAGACGGCAACAGCATGACTTTGAGACGGACCCTGGGCGGCCCACGGTTGTGTTGCTCGTGGCCGACCTTATGCGCCGCAGTGTTCGTCCTGGTCGGGTCCGGCTGGGCGGGTGCGCCGCGATCGCCGGTCACTCGGTCGGCAGCCTGCGGGTGGCCGGGTGCGGCGGGTTAAGTCGGTTGCCGGGCGGGGGAGGGGCGGTCAGCATATGGGGATGTTGGAGACCCTCGTCGCGTTCGCTGGTGCGGCCGTCATCGTCGCTCTGGTGCCGGGCCCGAGTACGGCCGTCGTCGTCCGGAAGTCGATGAGCTCGGGCAGGCGCGCGGGCGTGGCGGCGATGCTCGGCAACGAGTCGGGCGTCGTGCTGTGGGGCCTGTCCGCGGCGTTGGGTCTGTCCGCGCTGCTGCTCGCCTCGAGAATCGCCTACGACACGATGCGGATCGCGGGCGCGGTGTTCCTGGTGTCGATGGGCGCCCGGTCCTTGTGGCGATCGCGACGCGCGAACGCCGAGGCGACCACCCCTACCCCGGCATCCCCGGCCGACGCGATCAGTTCGGCCGGCACGGTCACTCAGACCGGTCCGTCCATCACGGCCGAAGAGGCCACCACGGCCACTATGGCCGACGCGGCCGACCTGGCCGACCCGGCTGCTGCGGACGGCACGGCGAACGCGCCTGACGCGGCCAGCGCGAGCGATCTAGCCGACACCCCGGCCGACGACACCACAGCCATGACCACCACGGGTGTGGCGGCCAGCACAGCCGGTACGGGTGCGGCGGAGAAGGTATCGATGCCGGCGGAGTCGCGATGGCGGGCGTACCGGCTGGGGCTGCTCACCAACCTCGCCAATCCCAAGGCGGGCGTGTTCGCAGTGTCGTTCCTCCCTCAGTTCGTCCCGGACGGCGCGCGGGTGTTGCCGGTCCTGGTCGTGCTCTCGCTGATCTGGGCACTGATCGACATGATCTGGTACCTGAGCCTGATCTGGCTGGCAGGCCGAGCCGGACGTGCGTTCGCACGGCCTTCGGTACGCCGTCGTGTCGAACAGCTTTCCGGAGTCGTCCTGGTGGGCCTGGGACTGCGCATCGCCGCGGAGTCCCGCTAGCACTCCTGCGGGTGAAGCCCAGAAACCGTCGCACCGTCGCACCGTCGCACCGTCGCACCGTCGCACCGTCGCACCGTCGCACCGTCGCACCGTCGCACCCGCGATTCTGCCTACCACGCGGCTACCTCGCCACGCACGTCACCGCCCTCCGCCACCGCTGGCATCTTCGCCCGCCCCGACATCTCGGTGAGTGCCTGTGCCGTACTTCGTGCGAGCCGGACACGACCCACGGTGAATGAGCGTCTCGGGGCCTTACGCGCCCGCTTATCCACAGGCCGTCCACAGGCTCGCGCGAGAAATCAGCACCTATGTGGGTATCCCGAGGGAGATACCCACCGGTTTTCCACAACCGCTGTGGAAAACCGGATCGGGCGATACACCCCGCTCGTGGCAGGTGGTACCTCCGCCGACTTCCTCGAGACCGCGTGCTCGCCTCCCGCCCGTACCCCCAGGCTCTGCCCCTGGTCCGGCTCCGAACACATCCAGCGCGTCGGCCACGCAGAGCGCCGGGCCCAAGGCCCGCGACCACGAAGAAGGCGACCTGCGCCCACCGGCCGAGGATCATCTCACCGACCGGACAGACCCTGGTCGAATACGGGACAAAGGTGGTTTCATGCCCGGCATCTCCTGACGCGTGAGGAGTCGAGGATGGCGCCGGACCCGACCGAACGAAAGATCACCGCACGCCTGGACCGCCTGCCGATGACGCGCTGGCACTGGGCGCTGATCGTCGTCGTCGGTCTGGGCAGCTTCTTCGACCTGTACGAGGTTTTCCTCGGCGGTGTTCTCGGCGCGGTGCTGACCGACGAGTGGCAGCTGAGCACCAACGAGAAGTCCCTCGTCATCGCCTCGGCGTTCATCGGCATGTTCGTCGGCGCGATCGCGTTCGGCATCGCCGCCGACCGGTTCGGCCGCCGTCGCATGTTCCTGCTCAACCTCGGCCTTTACTCCCTGTTCTCGCTGCTCACGGCGCTGGCGCCCGACCTGGCGACGTTCTTGGTGCTGCGGTTCCTGTGCGGGCTGGCCCTCGGCGCCGAGCTCACCCTCGTCGACACCTACCTGAGCGAGTTCCTGCCCCGCCTCGGCCGCGGCCGCTACATCGCCTGCGCGTACACGATCGGGTTTTGCGGGGTGCCGGTCGCGGCCTTCCTCGGCGGCAGGTTCGTCGCGGACGAGCACCTGCTCATCGACGGCTGGCGGTGGCTGCTGATCTTCGGGGCGTTCGGTGCCCTGGTCGTGTGGATCCTGCGGTCCCGGCTGCCGGAGTCGCCGCGCTGGCTGCTCGCCCAGGGCCGTGCGGAGGAGGCGGAGGCGATCGTGGCCGGCGCCGAGTCCGCCGTACGCGGCCCGCTGCCACCCGTCCCCGACATCGCCGAGACGCGCGACGAGCCCGCCGAACGCCTCACGCTCGCGCGGATGTTCTCCGGGGAGTACCGCCGCCGTACCGTCATGTTGTGGATCTTCCAGATCCTGCAGACCGTCGGTTACTACGGGTTCGGTTCACTCGCGCCGGTCGTGCTGCACGCCAAGGGCTTCGACGTCGTGCAGTCCCTGGGGTACGCGGCGATCAGCTTCCTCGGCTACCCGATCGGGTCCGCGGCCTCCATCCCGATCATCGAACGTGTCGAACGCAAATGGCTGATCGTCGGGTCCGCGCTGGTCATGGGGGCGGGCGGCATGGTGTTCGGGTACGCGCGCGACGCCGCGCTGATCGTGACCGCAGGGTTCGTGCTGACGTGCGCCTCGAACGTGTTCTCCAACGGCTTCCACACCTACCAGGCGGAGATCTTCCCGACCCGGATCCGCAGCAGCGCCATCAGCATCGCCTACTCCCTGTCGCGGGCCACGTCCGCGGCGCTGCCGTTCGTCGCCCTCAACGCGCTGGACCACCTCGGCGCGGGCACCGTCTTCACCGGCTCGGCGGTCATCCTGGTCATCCTCTGCCTGGACGTGGCGATCCTGGGCCCCCGCAGTACCGGCCGCAGCCTCGAGACCGTGGTACAGACCGGCGCGCCTCAGCCGGGCGGGTCCTCGGGGGCGCCGAGCAGCGGGTGAGCGCGCATGGCCGCCTCCAGCTCACCGGGCAGGTCGTCGCGGTAGCGGCCCAGCGTGGACAGGTCCGAATGGCCCAGCACCCGGCGTACGGCGTCCATGTCGGTCGCCGCGGCGAGCAGGTGTGTCGCGGTGGTGTGCCGTAGCCCGTGCGGGGTCACCCCGCGCCGGTGCTGTGGGTCGACGCGGGCCAGCACCCGGTCGATCACGGCCTGCACGTCGCCGCGGGCCAGCCGGCGGCCGCGCCAGGACAGCAGCAGCGCGCCGGTGTCGGCCGTACGGGCCCGGCGCTCGGTGAGGTAGGCGTCGAGCACGCGGGTGACCTCGCGGGGGAGCGGGACGTCGCGGGTCGAGCCGCCCTTGCCGAAGATCCGCCAGTAGCGCACGCCGGCGTTGACGTAGAAGTGCTCGATGTCGGCGCGGGTCAGCTCCGAGACACGAGGGCCGATCGCCGCGAGGAGCAGGACGATCAGTGCGTCTCGCAGCTCGGTGCGCTGGTCCGCGCGTTTGCCCTGGTCCGGGGTGGTCTTCGCGAGCCGCTGCGCGGTGCCGAGCAGCCCTTCGGCCTGCTCGCGGGTGAGGGCACGGCGTTCGGGCCGCAGCCCACCGCGCTGACGCGGCGTGACGGTCGTGGCCCGCATGGGGTCCAGCTGCACCCAGCCCGTGATCGTCGCGTGCCGGAAGAACGCCGACACCGACCGCCGGAACCGGTTTTGCGACGCGCCGCTCTGCGGGAGGGCCTCACCGGCCACCGGCCCGCTGCGCCTCCCGTCGGGCTTGGAGGCGAACCTCAGCAGGACCTCGTCGAGGTCCGCGCCGCTCAGGTCGTCCAACACGCGGTCACCGCCGGCGAGCCGGGCGAAGGTGTGCACGTCACGGGTGTAGACCTCGGCGGTGCCGGGCGCCAGCGCACCGGTGACGGTCTTGGCGCGGACCATGTCGATGTAACGGTCGGCCGCCTCGGCGACGGTGACACGGTGGACCTCGGCAGGGCGCATTGGCGGTACGTTATCGGCCGCCTACGACAGAACCACGGTCACGAGAAGTCCGCGACCGCGGTCACCCGGTCACCGCTTCGGACCTCGGCGTGCCCGAGGGCGGTGAGCGACAGACGCAGCGGCTCGCCGAGGAACAGCGGCGCGAGCAGGCGGTAGCGGCAGGAGGACGGCACCGGGTCGCCCGCCGCCAGACACCGGCGGCGCGCCGCCTCGGCGAGGTAGAGCGCCTGCAGCGGCCCGTGCACCACCAGGCCGGGGTAGCCCTCCGCGTCACGCGCGTAGTCACCGTCGTAGTGGATGCGGTGCGCGTTGTAGGTCAGCGCGGAGAACTGGAACAGCGTCCGCGTGGACGGCGCCCCCGGCTGGTACGCCGCGGGCTCCGCCACAGCGCCGGTGGCGCCGGCGGGCGGTGCCGCATGCGGCCGGTCGGGGAGGTAGACGATGTCCTGGCGGTCCACGACCGCGGTGTGACCGTCCTGGATGATCGTGTGCTGGACGGTCACGAAGCTGAGCGGACCCGAACGTCCCTGCTTGTCACTGCGCCCGGTGACCTCGGTACGCCGCGTCGCCTCCCGGCCGAGGTGCAGCGGCCGGTGCGCGGTGACCTGCCCGCCGGCGAACATCCGCCGCATCCCCTCGCCGGGCGGTGCCGGGATCCCGCCGGCCGGATGACCGTCGGTCCCCAGCGCGGCGGGGGAGGGCCGCTCCAGGAGGTACACCCAGTGCCACATCAGCGGCAGCGTCCCGGCGACGTCGGTGTCCAGGAGCCCGGCCAGCCCCTGCGCGGGGCCGGGCACGAGCGTCTCGGTGCGCTCGATCATGACGTGGCCTCCTCGGGCCAGACCTCGCCGGTGTGTTCGCCCAGCGACGGCGCGGGCACCGCCGGCGGCGTCCACCCGTCGACCGACAGCGGCGAGCCCGGCGCCAGGTAGGGGCCGACACCGGGCTGGTCGACCGTGGTCATCAGCGGGTTCGCGCGCAGGCCCGGGTCGGCGACCAGGTCGGTGAAGGTCCGGTACCGCTCCCACAGCACCGCCGTGCCGGCCAGCGCGGCGGTGACCTCACCGATGGTGTGCTCCCCGAACCAGCGGCCGAACAGCGCAGCGAGGGCCTCCCGGTAGGTGTACCGGTCGGCGTCGTGGCCGAAGTCGGCGCCCAGGCCGTCCTCCAGCGCCCCTACGGCCGCGGTCATCCCGGTGACGGCCACGAGGTCGTTCCAGTGCCGTGGTGTCAACGCGACCACCATCACCCGTTCGCCGTCCCGGCAGGTGAAGTCGCGCCCGAACGTCCCGTACAGGTGGTTGCCGACGCGCTCGCGGGCGATGCCGGCCTGGGCCTCGGCGAGGAACCCGAGGTTGCCCGCCATGGCCAGCGCCACGTCCCGCAGCGCGATCCGCAGGAAGCAGCCCTCGCCGGTACGGCCGCGCCGCCGTTCGGCGGCGGCGATGCCCAGCGCCGCGTACAGGCCGCACGCGATGTCCCAGGCCGGCAGCACGTGGTTGACCGGCCCGTCGTGGCCCGGCGGTCCGGTCACCATCGGGAACCCGGTCCCGGCGTTCACGGTGTAGTCGACCGCCGGAGCGCCGTCGTTTCCTCCCCTGATCCGCAGATGGATCAGGTCGGGACGCCGGGCACGGAGCACGTCGTCGTCCAGGAACGGCCGCGCCGCGTTCGTCAGCAGGATCCCGCGGCCCTCACCGGCCTCGGTGACCAGGTCGGCGATCCGCCGCTGCCCCTCGGGGGAGCGCAGGTCGGCGGTCACCGACCGCTTGCCCTTGTTCAGCCCGGCCCAGTACATGGAGGTGCCCGACTCCGCGACCGGCCACCGCCCGATGTCGGGTCCGCCGCCCGGCGGGTCGACGCGGATCACCTCGGCGCCGAGCTGGGCGAGCGTCATCCCGCCGAGCGGCGCCGCGACGAAACTGGAGACCTCCACCACCCGCAGGCCCTCCAGCAGCCCGGCGGCTTCCACCATGGTGTCCTTCCGGCTCATGTGGCCTTGTACTCGCGCAGCAGGCCACGGCTGATGATGGTCTTCTGGATCTCGGAGGTGCCCTCGCCGATGAGCAGGAACGGGGCCTCGCGCATGAGGCGTTCGATCTCGGCCTCCTTGGAGTAGCCGTACCCGCCGTGGATGCGGAACGCGTCCTGGGTGACCTCCATGCAGTACTCCGACGCCAGGAGCTTGGCCATGCCGGCCTCCACGTCACCGCGCGCCCCGGTGTCCTTCAGCCGCGCCGCGTTCACCGTCATCAGGTGCGCGGCCTCCACCTTGGTGGCCATCTCGGCGAGCTTGAAACCGATGGCCTGGTGACCCGCGATCGGCCTGCCCGACGCCGAACGCTGCTGCGCGTACGCGATCGCCAGCTCGAACGCCCGCAGCGCGATGCCGCAGGCGCGGGCCGCGACGTTGACACGCCCGACCTCGATGCCGTCCATCATCTGGTGGAAGCCGTGCCCGCGCCCGGCGGGCCCGCCCAGGACCTCATCGGCCGAGACGGCGACGTCGTCCAGGAGCATCTCGGTCGTCTCGATGCCCCGGTAGCCCATCTTCTCCAGCTTGCCGGGGATCGTCAGGCCCGGCCGGGTCTGCCCGAACCCCGGCTCCTTCTCCAGCAGGAACGCCGTCATGTTCCGGTGCGGGCCGTCCGCGCCGAGCCCGTCGCGTACGAGAGTCGCCACGATCCCCGAGCGAGCGCCGTTGGTCAGCCACATCTTCCGGCCGTTGACCACGAACCCGCCGTCCGGACCGGCGGTGGCCCTCGTCGTGATGGCCGCGACGTCGGACCCGGCATCCGGCTCCGACATCGAGAACGCGCCCTTCAGCTCACCGGCCGCCATCCGCGGCAGGAGCCGGGTCCGCTGCTCGGGGGTGCCGTGCCGCATCAGCAGGTACGCGACGATGAAATGGGTGTTGATGACCCCCGACACGCTCATCCAGCCGCGCGAGATCTGCTCCACCACCAGCGCGTACGTCAGCAGCGACTCGCCGAGCCCGCCGTACTCCTCAGGGATCACCAGCCCGAACAATCCCATCTCGGCCATGGCCGCGACGATCCGCTCGGGGTAGGCGTCGGCGTGCTCGAGCTCCTGGGCGTACGGGATGATCTCCTTGTCCACGAAGCGCCGGACGGTCGACAGGATCTCCTGCTGCACGTCGGTCAGGCCGGACGTCTGGGCGAGGCGGGCCATGGGCACTCCGATCAGGTCGGCGGCCAGCCCATTGTCCCCGTACGGCACCGGCACGCGAGACCGGCCTCCCGTCAGCGGATCCGCAGGCCTCCGGCCACGACGGCGGCCGGCCGGGCGAGCGTCTCGGGGTCGGTACGCGGATCGTGATGGTAGGTGACCAGATCGGCCGGCCTGCCGTCGGCCAGGCCACCGACGCCCAGGAAGGACCGCGCCGCCGTGCCGGCCGCGGCGAGCGCGGCCTGCGGGGAGAGCCCGAGCTCGGTCAGCAGCGCGACCTCACGCGGGATCGTCCCGACGATGTCGGAACCCGCCAGGATCGTCACGCCGAGACGGTCCGCGACGACAAGCAGCCGCCGCAGGCGTTCACGGCGCCGCAACCGGCGCTCACGCCGCTCGTCGTCCTCGTCGGGGCGCGGGCCGATCGTGGCGCACAGCGTCGGCGTCCACGCGCCGCCCCGCCCCGCCAGCGCGGCCAGGTCGTCCTCGTCCAGACCGTCACCGTGCTCGACCGAGTCAATGCCCGCGGCGACCAGCTGCTTCGCGTACGCGGTGGTCGTGTGCGCGGCCACCCGTGCGCCGGCCTGGTGCACGGCGGCGACGAGCTCGGCGATGACCGGGATCGGGTACGTCGGCAGATGCTCACGCGACCCGGCACGGTCCAGCCGCGGGAAGTCCGCGACGAGCTTCACCCAGCTCGCACCCGCCCCAACCTCCGCGAGGGCCGCCTCGACCAGCGCCTCGGCCGGCACCGGATCGTGCAGGGCGGGAAAGTATTGCCCCGCGGGCGCCAGGAACCGGCCGCAGGCCATCAGCCGGGCACCCTCACCGTCCGCCACAAGGCCCAGCGTGACGCTCCTGGGACTGCCCGTGTCACGGACCACCGTGACACCCGTCGCGGCGAGCGCGGCGAGATTCGCCCGCGCCTCCTCCAGGCCCAGCGCGACCGGCCCGGGCCCGACACTGAGATGACAGTGCGCGTCCACCAGACCGGCCAGCACGAAACCACCGGGAAGCGGCTCGGCGTCCACCGCCGGAGCGGACGCCCAGTGACCCTCCGCCGTGACCGAACCGTCGACGGGGTCACCGCAGGGGAGCAGGATCCCGCGCACGCGCCACGAAGACATGCCGCCGCCTCCTCAAGTGATCATCGAGACGCGAGGTTCCATGCTGGAAGTATGGCGCGCGGCACCGACAACGATGCCGCGATACCGGGGGAGGGGCCATGAGCGACGCGGTGACGGTCGTGCGCGTCTACGAGGACGCCACGACGAGCGGCGTGACACGGGTGCTGGTCGACCGCGTCTGGCCGCGCGGAGTCTCCAAGGAGGCGGCGCACCTGGACCTGTGGCTGAAGGACGTGGCGCCCTCGACGGAGCTACGCCACTGGTACGGCCACGACCCCGCCAAGTTCGAGGAGTTCGCCCGCCGCTACGAGGCCGAACTGACCGGACCACCCGCGGCCGAAGCACTGCGGCGGCTACGCGACCTCGCCACCGAACGCCCGGTCGTGCTGGTGACCGCGACCAAGGACGTGCCGCACAGCCAGGCCGCCGTACTCGCGGAGCTGCTCAACCGGGACGCCTGACTCCCTCAGCCGAGCCCGTCGAGGGGCTGGTCGGGGTCGGCCGGCCTCCGCGGGTCGATGGCCCGTCCCGAGCCGATCAGCGCCTTGACCTGGTCGGCGACGTCCCAGACGTTGACGTTCATGCCGGCCAGCACACGGTCCTGCCGGCACCAGAACGCGACGAACTCCCGCGCGTCCAGGTCACCGCGGAAGACGACGCGGTCGTAGCCGCCCGGGACCACGTGCCCGGTGTACTCCATGCCCAGGTCGTACTGGTCGGTGAAGAAGTACGGCAGCCGGTCATAGGTCGCATGGTCGCCGAGCATCGTCGCCGCCGCGGTGGCCGGCTGGTTTAGGGCGTTGGCCCAGTGCTCGACCCGTACACGCGTGCCCAGCACCGGATGGGCGGCGCGGGCGATGTCACCGACGGCGCAGATGGCCGGATCGCTGGTGGCCAGGGTCGCATCGACGACCACACCGTCCTCGATGCTCAGCCCGGCCGTGGCGGCCAGCCGGGTCTCACGAACGTCGCAGTGGGTGCCATGGTGGATCTCCTCTTCCAGGTCGGGAAACCGCGGGGCGCGGGGCGTTCACGGCCCGACACCGGTGAGGGCGAAGAACTCAGCGCGTGAACGCGGATCCTCGCGCAGCGTGCCGAGCAGCGTGGAGGTCACGGTCCGGGATCCGGTGGCCTGGACCCCACGCAGGGTCATGCAGGTGTGCTCGGCCTCGACGACCACACCGACGCCCCGCGGGGCCAGCTGCTCGGCCAGCCAGTCCGCGATCTGCTTCGTGAGCCGTTCCTGCACCTGGGGCCGGTAGGAGAAGTGCTCGGCGACCCGGGCCAGCTTCGAGAGCCCCAAGATGCGCTCGGCCGGCAGGTAGCCGATGTGGATGGTCCCGACGAACGGCAGCAGATGGTGCTCGCACACCGAGCGCAGCGGGATGTCGCGGGCCAGCACGAGCTCGTCATAGCCCTCGTCGTTGGGGAAGGTGGTCAGGTCGAACGCGCGGGGGCTGAACAGCTCGGCGTACGCGCGTGCCATCCGTCCCGGCGTACCGCGCACGCTCTCGGACTCGGTGGAGACGCCCAGGGCCCGCAGGAACTCACCGGCGGCGCGTTCGGCCTCCACGAGATCGATGCCGCCGTCCGTCCCGACGACCCGCAATGCCGGAGTGGATCGCACCGGCATCTCCCTTCCCTCGTTGAAGACACGCCGACATGTGATCGGCTCAGTTTCGCCAACAAGATTTAGTCTTATTGGTGATGGGAGTCAACGTAGCAGGCAAACGTGCTGTTTTCACCCGCGAACTTACGCGTTACTGTGGGGAGATGACCTCCGACGCCGCAGCCATCACAACAGTCGCCGCACTCGGTGATGACCTGCGCAGGAACATGTACGACTTCATCCGCCGCAGCGGCCGGCCCGTCACGCGGGACGAGGCCGCCGCCAGCGTCGGCATCTCACGGAAACTGGCAGCGTTCCACCTCGACAAACTCGTCGCGGCCGGACTGCTGACCGCCGACTACGCCAACCCGCCCGGCGTCCGCAGAGTGGGCCGCGCACCCAAGGTCTACGAACCCAGCGACGTCGACGTCCACGTGAGCATCCCGCAGCGCGAACACGGCATCCTCGCCGACATCCTCATCGACGCCGTACTGAGCGAGACCGACGACGAGAACGCCCGCCAGGCCGCACTCCGCGTCGCCACCGACCGCGGCCGCGCCCTGGGTGAGGCCGAACGCGACCGCACCCGGCCCGGCCGTCTCGGCACTGAACGCGCTCTCACCCGCGCCGGGGAGATCCTCGGACGCCACGGCTTCGAACCCACGCGCGCGACGCCGGCCCTGCTGCGCCTGCGCAACTGCCCCTTCCACCCCCTCGCAGCCAAGGCCCCCGACCTCGTCTGCGCCATCAACCACGCCTTCCTCGCCGGCCTGCTGACCGGCCTGGACGCCGACACCGTGCACGCCACCCTCGCCCCTCGCCCCGGCGCGTGCTGCGTCGAACTCGGCACCTGACCCCGCCACGAGCGCCACTCGTATAAGTACGAGCCTTACAGCGTAAAGGTCGCCTGCTGGTTGATGAAATTGTCAACCAGCAGAAATAGAAAAACCCTCCGCAACGGTCCAGGGCACCGCGGTGTGAGGGCATCGTTGCCCTCCGGGTCGGCCAGGACCGTCCACGGCACTCTGCCCTGACCTACGTCGGCGGGCGTCGCACCGAGAGTCTGAAGACGCGCGACCAGTTCCGACACCTCGAAAAGGGGTTTGCCCGCCGGCCGACGGCTGCCTAGGGTTGGCGATGGCTCTGTTGTCGACGATAGAGGTGGACGTTGCGCATCTGAGGTCCGCGATCACCGCGCTGTACGGCTCTCGCCGTACGCCGGTCACGCCGCAGCGGCTGTCCCAGCCGCCCGTGACCCCGCGTGGAAGCGACCTCGGTGCACGAGCCGTCCGGCACTCCGTCCGAACGCGCGACACCCCCTCTTCCTCACGATCCGGTCGCCGCGTGGTGTTCGCCTACGCCGCCCGAACCACCGCGCCCGCGATCGCGAGGACCATCATGAGCACCCACACCGCATCTCCCGTCTCCCTGGCCTGTTCCGCTCTCCGCTTCGACTGGCCGGACGGCACCTCCGTCTTCGACGGACTCGCCGTCAGCTTCGGCCGGGAGCGCACCGGCCTGATCGGCTCCAACGGTGCCGGAAAGTCCACACTGCTGCGCCTGCTCGCGGGCCGGTTGAGCCCGTCGGCGGGCTCGGTGACCGCACACGGCAGCCTCGCGTACCTCCCGCAGACCATCACCCTCGACACGGACCTCCGCGTCGACCAGGCACTGGGGATCGCCGAGCGGCGCGCCGCGCTGCGCGCGATCGAGGACGGCGACGTACGCGAGGAGAACTTCGAGACGATAGGGGAGGACTGGGACGTCGAGGAACGCGCCCTGGCGACGCTCGGCTCCCTCGGCCTCGACGGGGTCGAACTGGACCGCACCGTGGGGGAGCTGTCCGGGGGAGAGACGGTGCTGCTGCGCCTGGCCGCCCTCCTGCTCGAACGCCCCGACATCCTGCTCCTGGACGAACCCACCAACAACCTCGACCTGTACGCGCGCAGGAGACTGTACGAGGCCGTCGACGCCTGGCACTCCGGGGTGCTGGTCGTGGTGAGTCACGACCGTGAACTGCTCGAACGCGTCGACCGCATCGCGGAGCTCCGGCCGGGCTCGGTGAGCTGGTACGGCGGCGGCTGGTCCGCGTACGAGGAGGCCCTCGCGACCGAACAGGACGCGGCCGGCCGGATGCTGCGCAACGCGGAGGCGGACGTACGCCGGCAGAAGCGCGAGCTGGAGGAGACCCAGATCAAGCTCGCCCGGCGCCAGCGGCACGGCAAGAAGATGGACGCCCAGCGGCGGGCTCCCCGGATCGTGGCGGGGGAGCGCAAGCGCTCCGCGCAGGAGTCGGCCGACAAGCTGCGCGTGCTCCAGCAGAGCCGGCTGAGCGAGGCGCGCGACCGGCTGGGGGAGGCCGCGGACGCGGTACGCGACGACGAGGAGATCCGGGTGGACCTGCCCCACACCGCCGTGCCCGCGGGCCGCACCGTCCTGCGGCTGCGCGACGTACGGCCACGGTACGGAACGCCGCACGAGGCGAACCTCGAAGTCCACGGGCCGGAACGGATCGCCCTCGTCGGGCGCAACGGAACCGGCAAGACGACCCTCCTGCGCACCCTCACCGGGGAGCTGCCTCCGCGGTCGGGGGAGGCCACGACGTTCGTCCCGCTGCGTTTCCTGCCGCAGCGCCTCGACGTCCTGGACGACGAGCTGAGCGTCACCGCGAACGTCGCTCGCGAGGCACCCGGAGTGACCGACAACCACATTCGCTCCCAGCTCGCGCGTTTCCTGTTCAAGGGAGCACGCGCACAGCAGCCGGTCGGCACGCTGTCCGGCGGTGAGCGCTTCCGCGCGGCGCTCGCCGCGATGATGCTCGCCGAGCCGGCACCGCAGCTGCTGATGCTGGACGAGCCGACCAACAACCTCGACATCGCCAGCGTCCAGCAGCTCACGGGCGCCCTGGAGTCCTACGAGGGCGCGCTCATCATCGCGAGCCACAACCTGCCGTTCCTGGAGTCGGTCGGCATCACGCGCTGGTTGCTGCTGGGCGACGAACTCCAGGAGAGCACGGGGGAGGAGGTCAGAGAACTCCTCGAGGGGTGAGGGCCTGGCGGGGGAGACCGGCGCCGCGGGCGCTCTGAAGAAATCGTCCGCCGTCCTGTCACACTCGCGCGCCACGCGGTGTCAGGGAAGTGACGAGCTGAAGACACCCCGGCGCGGGTTCGCCCGAGCCGGGGTGTCAGCATTTTGAGGAGCGCTTCTGATGTCCACCGCCCATGTTGTCGTGACCCTTCTGGCCGCCGCCCTGGTGGGCTTCTCGGCCGTCAGCGTCTTCGCCGGCGCCGAGTGGGTCGTCAAGCCCTTGGTCGACTACGGAATCCCGGGCTCCTGGAGGGTCTGGCTCGGTACGGCCAAGGCCGCGGGCGCGGCGGGCCTGGTGGCCGGCCTGTTCGTGCCGTTCATCGGTGTCGCGGCGGGGATCGGCCTGGTGCTGTACTTCACCGGAGCCGTCGTCACCGTGCTCAGGGCACGCTGGTTCTCCCACGTCCCGTTCCCGCTGGTGTACGTGGCGCCGGTGATCGTCTCCCTGGCGCTGGGCTTCGCCGCCTGAGCCATCTCGCGCCGTAACCGGATGTTCCGGGATCTTGATAAGTGAGTCGCAGGTAAAGTTCTGGGTTGCGTTTGATGGGTGTTCATTCGGGGGGGTCGCACGGGCATGCATGCGATGTCGGACACGATCGGGGTCATCCGTGCCTAACGTCGGCCGCGTTGCCGAAATGGGGATTTTCCGAGCAACGAAAGCATTCTTCAGGAACTCCGAATCCAAGGTCGCCGGCGCGGCCGGGTCGAGAATCGTCAGCACCAAGATTCCCCGCAAGGTCAGCCGCGAGTTGTCGCTCGCTGGGAACGTCGGCCGCGAGGCCGTAGAGACGATCGACAAGTACGGTGTGAAGACGGTCTTCAGGGAGGGGGGTGGATCCCTCTACAATCATGCGGAAAATACGATGTACATCGACGTCAAAAATGGGAACTCCGCAGTCGGCGTGGTACACGAGGCCACACACGCGCGGTGGGCACATGAAGGTCGAACGGCGGACGTGACCCGCCATAATCGAAGCGACTACGTCAATATAAACCTGGACGAAGAGACCGAAGCTGCGGTAAATGAGATCAGGGCCGCCTTTGAAATGCGAAAGAACCACATCGATGTACCTGTTTCAAACGTCCAATCTCATTACGTAAACGGCTACGAGCAGGCAGTCCGATGGAGTGAGTACACAGGTCGAGTCCAACACAGACCTCTTAGTTATGCCGAGCTGGACTACGCCGGTCGGATGGGCGGCCAAGGCGCGGTGCACGCGGCCTACCACAGCGGGCAGATACGAGGCTCGGTCACGGGGACGCCCTACCCTCAGTATTTTGGTGAGGGATGGGATAGTTACCATGCTTGGTACGGTCAACACGGGCAGATGCGCTAGTTTTCGGACCATGACGGGTGGAAACGATGATTACCGGCGACAGTCGCACGCGCGAGATGATAAGTAATGCGCTGAAGGCGGAGGGTCGCCCCGACAAGGCCTTTCTGGCGATCAATCCAGCGTCGGCGATCATGCGTCCATCCGCCGTGCTTCCGGGCGGTGCGGACGTGGTCCGATTCGATTCATTCCCTCACCCGAACACCAGCTTCTATGTCGGAGTCACGGGGGAGAAGGTCTTCTACCTCACCGAATCACCGGAAGCATTCACGGCGCTGATGCACGACGTCGGGCTCCGTGTCGCTTCGCCTGTCGATGCCGTCGCGGTCGCGCACTGGTTCGTCGAGACGACCCGCGCCATGCACGTGTTCAGCCGCGTCCTCGGCAGCGTCGGCGACATCGAATGGGCGTCCGGCCCGCTCGCACCCCGGCCGCAAGATGTCGCCGCTCTGGTCGGCCGGTTGCGGGACGTCATAACACCGCCAACGGCCGAAGCCCAGGGCAATGCTTACCTCGTCACCCTCTACGTTCTGCGTGGCTCGACACTGGAACGCCGAAGAATCACGGTCACCGGCGACGGCGACATCCAAGACCGCGCTGATCGGGTGGCCAAGGACCTCCCGGTACCGATCAGCATGTGATGTCGACGGCGCTGTCTGTCCGTGATCGCCTGGGCGATGCGGTTGTCATTGGCGCGCCGACCGACAGCGTTAATCGGACAACTAAGTCTATACCGGACAGAATCCCTCTTCTGTACGGTATTCGATCTTGTGTGCCCATCGGCGAGAGAGCCACGCGGCGACAATCCCGCAGGTCAAGCGCAAAGGCGGGCCTGCGGGCCCCAGAAAAGACCGGATGGCGACGCGGAACGGATCGTTCGCAGAGCACCTGGAAGATCCTGTCCGCGAGCCGGATGGCACTCAGAGTGACGATCACGCCGAACGCCACGTACGCGGACCAGATCGTACGTCGGTGCCTCACGCATCGGTCGTCCGGCGGCGAGGTCATTCCTCTCGCCGCCGCTCAACGCTGGATACGTTTCCACGACCTCAGGTTGCGGCTTGGCAGCCCGCCCCAACCCTGCGTTTCATGCATAATTTATATTATGCATGAAAGATTTGCGGCTCCTCCTTGAGGTGATTGAGGAAGAAGTCCCGGACGTCCTCGGCGAGTAGCTCCGGCACCTCCATCGCGGCGAAGTGGCCGCCGCGTTCGAACTCCGACCAGTGCCTGATGTCGTACAGGCGCTCGGCGAGCGGTCGGACCGACTGCGTGATGTCGTGGGGGAAGACCGCCACGCCGACCGGTACCGGGCACGGCTCACTCCCCCGTGGCGTGTCGTGGTGCAGCCGTCCCGAGGAGGCCGCGGTGGCGGTCAGCCAGTACAGCGAGATGTCGGTGAGCATCCGCTCGTCGCTGATCTGCGTGCGAGGGTCGGTCCACTGGGCGAAGCGCTCGGCGATCCAGACCAGCTGGCCGACCGGCGAGTCGGTCAGTGCGTAGCCGATGGTCTGCGGGGTGAGGGCCGTCAGGGTCTGGTACGGCGGACGGTTCGCCATCAGCCGCCTGATCTTGTCCAGCCGGGCCTCGTCCGTTTCGGACAGCTCGATGCCGGCGGCCGGCGGGGTCGGCAGGTAGTTGATGTGCACCCCGGCGACCTGTCCGGGTGCGACCGTACCGAGCGCCAGGGAGATGCCCGAGCCGAAGTCGCCGCCCTGCGCGCCGTAGCGCTCGTACCCGAGACGGCGCATCAGCTCGGCCCAGGCCCGCGCGATCCGTACGACGTCCCAGCCGCGCTCGTGGGTCGGCCCGGAGAAGCCGTAACCCGGGATCGACGGGATCACCAGGTGGAAGTCGTGTGAGAGCGGCTCGATCACGTCGAGGAACTCCAGGAACGAACCGGGCCACCCGTGGGTGAGGATCAGTGCGAGCGCGTCCGGGTTCGAGGACCGGACGTGGACGAAGTGGATGTTCTGGCCCTCGATCTCGGTGGTGAAGTGCGGAAGCTCGTTGAGCGAGGCCTCGTGCGCGCGCCAGTCGTAGCCGGTGCGCCAGTATTCGGCCAGTTCCTCGAGGCGTGCCAGCGGGAAGCCGTAGTCCCATCCGGCGTCGGCGACCTCGTTGGGCCAGCGGGTGCGGGAGAGCCGGTCGGTCAGGTCGTCGAGGTCCGCCTGGGGGATGTCGACGCGGAAGGGCTTGATCATGGTCCTGTCTCCACGGAAATTCGTGCAAAAAACGTTAGTAGCCTTAACGTTCACTGCCCAAACGATAGCAAGTAATCATTAGTGCTCCCAACGATTAGTTAGGCTTGTCGCATGGAGAACCCGTCCGAGGAGACGCCCGCCGGCTGGGAGAGCCTGCCCAGCTGGCTGCTCACCCAGACCGCCAACCACGCGCACCGGCTGGTGGCCGACGGGTTCTCGTCCGTCCAGGCCCGCGGCTACCACTACCGCCTGCTGGCGACGCTGGAGGAGCTCGGCCCGGCCAGCCAGGCCGCGCTGGGCCGCCGTAGCGGCATCCACCTCAGCGACATGGTCGCGACGATCAACGAGCTCGCCGATCGCGCCCTGGTCGAGCGCGCCCCGGACCCCTCCGATCGGCGGCGCAACATCGTCTCGTTGACCGCCGCGGGCAAGCGGCAGCTGCGGCGGCTGGAGAAGCGGCTGGCCGAGACCCAGGACGAACTGCTGGCTCCGCTGTCACCCGAGGAGCGGCGGCGGTTGACCGGGCTGCTGTCCAGGCTGCTGGACCACCACAACCGGCGGACCGCGTCGTCGTGAGGTGGCGCGCGGCCGCCAGGCTGGCTCCGAGTCGTGATCACTGGGAGAATCCGAGCTCTTATGACGCGTGCTTCCAGTAGCGGGTTCGCCGGCGAGCGTCCGGTGTCGTTCGCCGATGCCAAGGCGGAGTTCTTCCTCTCGATCCGGCCGGCGAAGCCCGCCCCCGGCACGGTCTCCGGGTACGACAGCGACCTGCGCATCATCGGTGAGCTCGCCGCGCGTTCGTGTGGTGTGCCCCTGGCGGATCTGCGGGTCGACCGGCTGACCGGCCGTGTCCTGCGGGCCGCGTTCGCGGAGTTCGCCGATGACCATGCCGCGGCGAGCATTCTGCGTGCGTGGTCGGCGTGGAACCGGTTCATGAACTTCGCGGTGGCCGAGGAGTTCGTCGAGGGGAACCCGATGGCGGCGGTCCCCCATCCCAAGGCGCCGTCGAAGGCACCGAAGCCGTTCCAGGGTGACGGGACGGCGCAGACCCTGCTGGAGAAGATCGCCGCGGGGGCGCGTGAGGCGCGGGACCCGTGGGTGGAGCGTGATCTGGTCGCCCTGGCGTTTCCCTTGGTCACCGGGGCGAGGTCGGCGGAGTTGCTGGGGGTGACGCTGGGCTCGTTCGGTGGCTCCCCCGGTGACCGGCGGGTCCAGTTGACCGGTAAGGGCGGTAAGACGCGGAGTGTGCCGGTGGAGGTGCCGCTGGAGCGGCTCGTCGACGCGTACCTGCTGTCGCGGATGGAGCGCTTCGGGCTGGCGACGCTCCCCCTGACCTCTCCCCTGCTGGTCAACACGGGTAACGAGCCGTTGCGCCGTGGTGGGCTGCAGTATCTGGTGGGTCAGTGTTATCGCTTCGCCGGCGTGCACGACCGGGTCTCGCGTGGGGCGCTGGTGCACACGCTGCGGCATGAGTTCGCGACGCGGCTCGCGGAGAACGGCGCGTCGGCGCACGAGCTGAAGGAGCTTCTCGGGCACTCCTCGATCACCACGGGCCAGCACTATGTGGAGTCCACGGCGCGGGAGCTGCGGCTGACGGCGAGTTCCAGCCCGACGTACGGGGTGCTGGACGCGCTGCTCGCCGATGCTCCTCCCCCGTGAGGCCGCCCAGAGTGCCGGGTGTGACGGCGGGCACCGCGAAGCGCTGGAGATGAGGCCGTGGCGGGCGTCGCCGCATGGGGTGCGACCTGCGAGGATGCCGCTGGTGTGCGGGTAGGCTGACTCTGATCGGCTTCATCCGGTTCGGCGACGACGACGATGCTGTCGCGGCCGGTGGATACGCGTTCCTGGCGGCAAGGACCCCGGCCCGCAGGGTCGCGTCAATGGCATCCTCGGCTTCGGCCTCACATTCCGGATGAGACCCCTCATGAAACGACTCGCGATGGTGTCTGCGGCTACGGTTCTGGCGGCGACGATGCTGACGCCCGCGCACGCCGAGCCGGCTTCGCGCGGCACCATGATCATGATCGGCGGGGCGCTGTCGGACGGCAACAAGGAGATCTATCAGGAGATCGTCCGGCGGGCCGGTGGGGCGCGTGCGCGGATCGGTGTGATCACCGCGGCGTCGCTTCCGCCGAGTCAGGACCCGCACGCCGGTACGCCGATGGCGGCGAACAGTGTCACCAACGGCCGTTTCTACGTCGACATCCTCAAGAGGTACGGCGCGGGTGGTGTGCGGTGGATCCCGGTGGACCTGGACCATGTCGCGGCGGCGGACAGTGCCGCGGTGGTCCGGCAGGTGTCGTCGATGACGGGGTTCGTGTTCGGTGGCGGTGACCAGTATCGGCTCGTGGCGACGTTGCTGCATGGTGCGGCGCACACCGACAGCCGGGTGCTGGCGGCGATCCGTGCCAGGTTCGACCAGGGTGCGGTCGTGGTGGGGACGAGCGCCGGCGCGCAGATCCAGGCGGGTCGTGACATGGTCACGGGCGGGGCGAGCTACCAGGCGTTGCGGGATGGCACCCATGACGGGTACTTCGACGATGACACGGTGCTGGCGGATCTGCCGGCGGGTGGGTTCGGGTTGTTCGGCGCGGGGCTGCTCGACACGCATTTCTCCGCGAACGGTCGGCTGGGGCGTGCGGTGCGGCTGGCCTCGGACAGGGGGCACGAGCGGGTGTTCGGTCTTGATCCGGACACGGCGCTGGAGGCGACGGGTGACTCGCTGCGGGTGCTGGGCCGGCATGGCGTGTCGGTGATCGACCTGCGTGGGGCGACGTCGGGTTCACGCGGCGGGTACTGGTCGATCAGTGGTGTGCGCTGGAGTTATCTCACGGCTGGGGCCGTCTACCATCCGGCGGCCTGGTCGAGTGAGATGCCTTCCGGTACTCCTGCGCTGACGCCCGCGGACCGTACGGCGGTCTCCCCCGTCGAGGACATCTTCGATTCGGCCGCGGCCGACCATAAGGGGTTCCGGTTGACCCGTGCGGCGTTGGATCTGGCGGGTGCGGGGCGGTCGGCGCTGCTGCTGGGCATGACGTACGAGACGAGCCCGGAGTTCGTGGTGGAGCTGCGCAAGGGGGACGGGTTCGCGGCGTACGGCAACGGGACGGGCGATGCCGTCGCCTTCGCCGGTCTGAGTGTGTCGATGTACTCCTCGGCGCGGCGGCCGTGAATTAGTCTCTACGAGCTGCCCGGGATTTCGGGTGATTCCGGGTGATGCGGCAGCCGGGTCATCGAAGGGAAGTGGGGCCGATGCCGGAGATGTCCGAGGAGAAGGTCGCGGCGGTCGAGGGGTCGTCGCTGGCGCAGATCAACGACATCGACATCGACGACGTCATCGACTACGTGCACAAGGACCTCAAGCGTCTGCCGGGTTATCTCGATCTGTACCGGCGTTACCTGCGTCAGCGCTGGGATGTCTTTGACATCGACTTCACGCGTGACGTGCGGGACTGGTCCGAGTCGATGACGCAGGAGGAACGCGACGCGTTCGTGGCGATCTCTTCCGGCTTCCATCACGGGGAGCGTCAGGTGGAGGTCGAGCTGCCGGTGTTCATGCTCGGGGGCAGCGAGGAGTCGCGGATCTACATGTCGAGCCAGATCGAGGACGAGGCGCGGCACACGGTGTTCTTCGACCGGTTCTACCGTGAGGTCGTCGGGCTGCCGGGTGATTCGGTGCAGGAGGTTCTGGACGCGTCGTTCGAGCATGTCTCGGAGACGTTCGTCGGGCCGTTCGGGCTGCTGGCCTATCAGGCGGACGAGCTGCGCGCCGATCCGGACGACCTGGCCGCGCGGGTCCGCTATGGCACGACGTACTTCCTGTGGATCGAGGGTGTGCTGGCGCTGTCGGTCATGAAGATCACGTTGAGCTACTGCCGGAACCGCGGTTTCCTGCCCGGTTACTACGCGGGGTTCACCGCGACGTGCCGGGACGAGGCGCGGCATGTGCAGTTCGGGATGCGGTTTCTGCGTGAGGCGGTCCAGCAGGACCCGCGGATGCTGCAGGAGATCCACGAGACGCTCCGGACGATCTTGATGATCAACGGTGCGACGAGCAGGCGGGTGATGCTGGAGGCGCTGGGCTGGTCGCAGGAGGAGGTGCGCCGGTTGATGATCCGGCAGCTGACGATGAAGCTCACCGACGTCGGTATCGGGCTGCCGCCCGATCTGGAGCGGATGATCTCCGGTATCCAGCCTGAGCTGGCGGGGGGCTGAGGGTGGCGGCGGTTCCGGAGTTGTTCAGCCCTGAGTGGGCCGAGGAGGTACGCGCGGCGGTCGACCGGGGTCCCGGGGAGGAGGCGCGTGCGGGCAAGCTGGACTCCTACTGGGAGTGGATCGCGCGGGCGCGGGCGTCGTACTCCTCTTCGTGGGCGCTGGGCGTACGTGACCTGGCCGGGCGTGGCCCGCATTATCTGCGGCTCGGGTGGAAGGACGGCGTGTGCGCCGAGGCGGCCGTCGTCGGTCCGGATGATCCGCTCGATGCGACGTACGTGCTCGCGGCCGATCTGGCGACGTGGGGTGCGCTGCTGGGCGGGGAGGATCCCGGGCGGATCGTGATGTATCGCGGGCTTCGGCTGGAGGAGGGTGAGGTGGTGCGTTTCTTCCGCGCCATCTATTTCTTCGTCGAGTCGGTGGCCGTAATCGGCCGGGTGCCGGCGCGCGTGCCCTGATCGCGGTTCGGGCCGTCGGGCCGCGGCGTGAGATGATCTTTCCGCTGCCGGGCCCTGGTGTGGGCGTGGCCGGTGTAGTGCTGGCCTGTCGCCCCGCCTGGGCCTCTCCCCCGCATCGGAAGGAAGCCCGTGAGCGACTCCGGCGATCTGAAGGGTGCGATGATCACCGAGTCGTACTGGCCCGCGGACACCTCTCGTCCGGTGCTGGAGCTGACCGCCGGTGAGGTGCTGCGGCGTGCGGCGGAGGCCGTGCCGTCGCGTACGGCGCTGATCGAGGCGGCGCCGCCCGGTGAGACGGTGACGGGCGCGGAGCGTACCGACCGTGCGTGGACCTATGCCGAGCTGCTCGCGGACGCCGAGCATGCCGCGGCGTGGCTGGGCAGCAGGTTCTCCCCCGGTGAGCATGTCGCGGTGTGGGCGCCGAACGTGCCGGAGTGGGTCGTGTTGCAGTACGGCGCGTCGCTGGCCGGGCTGGTGCTGGTCACGGCGGACCCGGCGTTGCGTGAGGCGGAGCTGGAGTATCTCCTGCGGCAGTCCGGGTCGGTGGGGGTGTTCCATGTCGACGTCTTCGACGGCATGGACATGGCGGGGACGGTCGACCGGGTGCGTGCGGGGCTGCCGGAGTTGCGTGAGGTGGTCAGTTTCACGCACTGGGCCGAGCACATCGCCGGTACCGCGCCGCGGCAGTTGCCTCGGGTCGCGGCCGATGATCCGGCGCAGATCCAGTACACGGCGGGGACGACAGGGTTTCCGAAGGGTGCGGTGCTGCATCACCGTGGTCTGGTGACGAACGCGGCGTTCGCCGCCGAGCGGGCGGGTTTCCCCGACGGTGGGGTGTGGGTGACGGCGCTGCCGTTGTCCCACACGGGTGGTTGTGGCCTGTCGGTGCTGGGTGCGGCGTCGGCGCGGGGCACGCTGGTGCTGGCGCGGTTGTTCCATCCCGATCTGGTCATGGCGGCGATGCACGACTGGCGGGGCGTGCTGTTCGCCGGGACGCCGGCGATGTACGCGCGGCTGCTGGCGAATCCGGAGTTCGACGCGTATGACGTGAGGGCGTGTGAGGTTCTGCTGTCCGGTGGTGACCTGGCGCCGGCGGCACTGGTGGAGGAGGCCGAGCGGCGTTTCGGCGCGTGTTTCTCGGCCGTGTACGGGCAGACGGAGCTCAGTCCGGTGCTGGCGCAGACGGGTCCGTCGGACGCGGCGGAGGACCGGCGGGATACGGGCGGGCGGCCGTTGTGGCAGGCCGAGGTGAAGATCGTGGATTCTTCGGGTGCGGTGGTTCCGGTGGGCGGGGACGGGGAGATCTGCGCCCGCGGCTACCAGCTGATGCTGGAGTACTTCGGCATGCCCGAGGCGACGGCGCTGGCGGTCGACCCGGACGGGTGGCTGCACACCGGTGATGTGGGGGTGCTGGACGAGCGCGGTTACCTGCGGGTCACCGGCCGTCTCAAGGACATGATCGTCAGGGGTGGGGAGCGCATCTCCCCGCTGGGGATCGAGGCCGCGCTGACGGCTCATCCTGGGGTCGCCGCGGCGGCGGTGGTGGGGGTGCCCGGCTCCGACGGCGACGAGCAGGTGACGGCGGTGATCACCCCGGCCGATCCGGCGCCGTCGGCCGCGGAGCTGCGGGAGTTCCTTCGCGCGTCGCCGGCGTCGGAGGAGACGCCGCGGTCCTGGTATGTCGCGGATCCACTGCCGGCCAACGCGATGGGCAGGGTGCAGAGGTTCGCGCTGCGTCGGGCGATCGCCGACGGGAGTCTGCCCGAGCTGCCCTGAGCGGTTCAGTCGTGGGGGGCGAGTCCGCGGATCTGGTGGTCGGCGACGTTGAGCGCCTCGTGGACGAGGCGTTCGAGGTGGCCGTGGCGCAGGGCGTACACGACGCGGCGGCCGTCTTTTCGGGTGGTGACCAGGCCGGCCAGGCGAAGGCGGGCCAGGTGCTGGCTGACGGAGGTCCGGGTCGCCTGGGCCGTCTCGGTGAGGGTGGTGACGTCCGCTTCGCCGTCGCACAGGCGGCGGAGCAGGGTCAGGCGGGTCCGGTCGGCGAGCAGGCCGAGAACCTCGGCGGCCGTGGCGATGCGCTCGCGTTCGTCTGGTTCTTGCGAGCCATGCGCACCTGATAGATGCATGCGTGCGCTCATATGCACATAATGGGGGTGTGAGCGGCCGCTGTCCAGCCGCGCCCGGCCGAACCCGCCACACGGAAGGACCCGCGCCCGCCGTGAACGCCGCACCGCAGCATCACCACACCCCTGCCGGTCACCACGCCTCCGGTCACGGGCACGAGCACCGGACGGGATGGGCGGCGGCGCGGCACCGGCTGGCGCACCTGGTCGTGCCGCACGGTCATGAGTCCGCGGACAAGGTCGACCCGGCGATGGAGACCTCCGCGGCGGGCATGCGGACCCTGTGGATCTCCCTGACCGTGCTCGGGCTGACCACGGCGTTCCAGGCGATCGTCGTGGCGTTGTCCGGATCGGTCGCGCTGCTGGGCGACACGGTCCACAACGCGGCCGACGCGCTGACCGCGCTGCCGCTCGCGGTCGCGTTCGTGCTGGGGCGCAGGGCGGCGACGCGGCGGTTCACCTACGGGTTCGGCCGTGCGGAGGACCTGGCCGGCATCGTCATCGTCGTGGTCATCGCCGCGTCGTCGGTGCTGGCGGCGGTGACCGCGATCGACCGGCTGACCGCCCCGCGGCAGGTCTCCCATCTGCCCGCGGTCGCGGTCGCCGCGGTGATCGGGTTCGCCGGCAACGAGTGGGTGGCGCGCAACCGGATCCGTACGGGGCGCAGGATCGGCTCGGCCGCGCTGGTCGCCGACGGCCTGCACGCCCGTACGGACGGGTTCGCGTCCCTGGCGGTCCTGCTCGGCGCGGGTGGGGCGGCGCTCGGCTGGCGGCTCGCGGACCCGGTCATGGGTCTGGTGATCACGGCCGGGATCGCGTTCGTGCTGAAGGACGCGGCCCGTGAGGTGTTCCGCCGTCTGATGGACGCCGTCGACCCGGCGCTGGTGGACGCGGCCGAGGCCGCGCTGCGCCGGGTGGCGGGTGTGGAGGACGTCGCGGAGTTGCGGACGCGGTGGATCGGTCATCGGCTGCGCGCGGAGGCGACCGTGGTGATCGACGGGTCGCTCAGCCTGCACGCGGCTCACCGGATCGCGGTCGAGGCCGAGCACGCTCTGCTGCACGCGGTCCCCCGGCTGACGGCCGCGCTGATCCACGTCGATCCGGCGGGTACGGGCCGGGAGGATCCGCACGCGGTCCTGGCCCATCACCGGGCCTGAGCGGCGGTCAGTGCCGCAGGAGCCGGGCGGTCTCGTCCCAGAGGCGGTCGGCGTCTTCGGGGTCGAGGGCGTAGGCGGCGACTCCGCTCATGGCGGGGCCCGGCTCGCCGGCGCCGGCCTCGGCTCCGTCCTCGAAGTAGCGTCCGCTCACTCCTCGCACGTGGGGGGAGGCGGCCAGCAGGACCGTGGTGGCGGCGCCCTGTTGCGGGGTCTTCCAGCCCGGGGGGACGTCCATGCTCTGGCCGTGTTCGTCCAGGGCGCCGACGAACCGCAGCTGTGTCTCGTCGAGGTGGCGCTGGAGGTTGGTCATGACGCCGCCGGGGTGGAGCGCGTTGGCGGTGATGCCGTCGGCGGCCCACTTCTTGGCCAGGGCGACGGTGAACAGGATGGTCGCGGTCTTGGACTGCCCGTAGGCGGACCAGGCGTCGTAGGGGCGTGCGGTGAAGTGGATGTCCTCGAAGACGACCGGGGACATCAGGTGGGCGGAGGAGGCGACGGTGACGACCCTTGCGCCCTGGGCGGCGGTGAGCGCGTCGTGCAGGCCCAGGGTGAGGGCGGCGTGGCCGAGGTGGTTGGTGGCGAACTGCAGTTCGTGTCCTTCGGGTGTCCGCCGCAGCTCGGGTACGGCCATGGTCCCGGCGTTGTTGACCAGGATGTGCAGCGGCCCGTCCCAGGAGGCGGTGAAGGCGCCGATGGTGGCGCGGTCCGCGAGGTCGAGGCGGGCGACGTGGACGGTGCCGGTGCCGATGTCTTCGGCGGCACGTTGGCCGGCGGCGGTGTCGCGTACGGCCAGGGTGACCTGGGCGCCGGCGGTGGCCAGGGCGCGGGCGGTCTCCAGGCCGATTCCTGATGAGCCGCCGGTGATGACGGCGCGCCTGCCGGTCAGGTCGACGCCGGCGATCACCTCGGCCGCGGTCGAGTGGGCGTCGAAGGGGGTGGTGATCGTGGGCATGGTTGTACTCCGTGGGTGGGTCGCGTCGTGAGGGTCAGTGCGCGGTGCGGTAGATCATCTGGACGGCGCGCCTGACGCGGTCGCCGAACTCGGCGCGGGTGGCCGCGGTCTGCTTCCAGGTCAGGGCGGCGGAGAAGAGGATGTCCATGACGTCGTCGGCGCCGAGCTCGTCGGTGAGCACGCCGGGCGGGGTGAGCGTCTGGAGCCGGGCGCTGATCGTCGCCCTGGCCCTTTCCTGGTAGTCGTGGAACATCGAGCCGAGCTGGGGGCCGCTGTTCGCCAGGAGTTCGCCCAGGTCACGGGCGACCTGGGTCTCGACGTAGGGGCCCATCAGCGCGTCCAGTGCCGCGACGACGCGTTCTTGCGGGCTTCGGGTCTGGTCGGCGAAGCAGGCCTCCATGGCCTGCTGGGCGCGTTCCATGACGCCCTGCATCGTGGCGCGGTACAGCTGTTCCTTGTTCGGGAACAGCAGGTACAGGCCCGGCCGTGAGATGCCGGCGGACTTGGCGACCGTCTCCATCGAGGTCTTCTGGAAGCCGTACCGTCCGAACACCTCGACGGCGGCCGCCAGCACGGCGGCGCGTTTGGGATCGTCTGTGGTGCCTGCGTCGCTCACACCAGGGACATTAGACAGAAAAACAGTTCTTGTCTAATCCGTCAGCCCGTTCGGGGGCCGTACGCGCGCAGGAAGACCGCCACTCCCCCGGTGACGAGCCGGTCGATCTCGGCGTCGGGCAGGCGTACCGCGCCGTACCAGGAGCGGTTGTTGACGCGGCCGGTGACCAGCAGCCCGAGGAACTCGGCTGCCTCGAGCGGGTCGGGCACCTCCAGGAGGCCCTGTTCGCCGAGGGCGGCGAGCCGGTCGGCAAGGGCGCGCTGGACCGGGCGGTCCTCGGGTGCGGGCCGGGTCAGCTGCGGGAAGTGGGACGCCTCGGCGATGATCAGGCGCATCACGGCGGCGCGCTCGGGTGACCGGGCGATCTCGGTGGCGAACACGCGGCCGAAGGCCGTCAGCGCCTCGGCGATGTCGGTGACCTCGCCGAGCGTGCGGTCCAGCAGGTCGGCGAAGACGGTGGTCTGCGCCTGTGCGGTCTCGCCCACCGCGGCCAGGAACAGGGTCTCCTTGTCGCCGTAGTAGTCATAGATCGTGCGTTTGGAGACCCCGGCCGTGGCGGCGATGGCGTCGACGCCGGCGCGCGCGTATCCCTCGCGCAGGAACACCTCCAGGGCCGCGCGGATGATCGCGGCGCGTTTGGCGGGTGAGCCCTGACGCAGAGCCGGGGTGTCGGGCACGGGGTTCCTTCCTGCGGCGGCTACACCGTGCAGTGTAGTACTACTACACTGCACGGTGTAGTGTGCTGCGCATGACGGACACGACCGCCCGTACGCGGCTGGACCCCGCCCTGCGGACCCTGGGGATCGTCATCGTGGTCGGGGGCATCACCGCGATGCTGGACATGACGATGGTCGCGGTCGCGCTGGCCGACCTCGCCCGCGCCTTCCGCACGCCGGTCACCACGATCCAGTGGGTCAGCGCCGCCTACCTGCTGGCCATCGCGGTCGTCATCCCGGTCACCGGCCGCCTCGCCGAGCGGTTCGGCGCCCGCACCATGTGGATGTTCGCCCTGTCGGCCTTCCTCGCCGGCTCGGCCCTGTGCGGCCTGGCCTGGTCGGCCGGGAGCCTCATCGCCTTCCGCGCGCTGCAGGGCGTCGGCGGCGGGATGATCGTGCCGCTGAGCCTGATGATCCTGGCGCGGGCGGCCGGCCCCGAACAGCGGGGGCGCGTGATGGCCATCGTCGCGATGCCCGCGCAGGTCGCGCCGATCATGGGGCCGCTGATCGGCGGCGTGATCGTGGACGCCGCGAGCTGGCGGTGGATCTTCTACGTCAACGTCCCGGTGTGCCTGGTGGCGCTGCTGCTAGCCAGGCGCGGCATCCCCGCCGACGCCCCCGAACACCGCGGCGAGGGCCGCTGGCTGGACCTGACCGGCCTGGCGCTCCTGGCGCCCGGGCTGGGCCTGACCCTCTACGGGCTGTCCACCTCGGCACACCGGCTCCCGCTGCTGGCCGCCGGGACGGCCCTGCTCGTGGTCTTCGCCGTCCACGCGTCGCGCCCGCGTGCCGTCGCGCCACTGCTGAACCTTCGGCTGTTCGCCCACCGGCCCTTCGCCGCCGCGACGGCGCTGAGCTTCCTGTCCCGGCTGTCGATCTTCGGGGTGCTGATCCTGATGCCGCTGTACTACCAGCAGGTGCGCGGGTACGGCGCGCTGAGCGCGGGCCTGCTCCTGGCCCCGCAGAGCCTGGGCACGATGCTCGCCCTCCCCTACGTCGGCCGCCTCACCGACCGGATCGGCGCCCGCCCCGTCGTCCTGGCGGGCATCGCCGTCACCACGCTCGGCACGCTCGTCTTCACCCAGGTGGGGCCCCACACCAGCGGGGTGGCACTCGGCGTGGCCCTGCTGATCTGGGGAACGGGGGTGGCGGCCGTCGCCGTCCCGGTCTCGGCGGCGGCCTATGAGGGACTGGCGCCGGCCGAGATCCCGGGCGCGACGAGTGTCATCACGACCGTGCAGACCGTGGGCGCCTCGGTCGGCGCGGCCGTGCTCACCGCCATCCTGGCGGCCCACCACGACACGGCCGCCGGCTTCGCCGGGACGTTCTGGTGGGTGCTGGGCTTCACCGCCCTGACGCTGGTGCCCGCGATGCTCCTGCCGCGCGTGCGCGGATCGCGGTAGGAGGCCGCTACCGGGAACAGGGCATGCCTGCGTGCGGTGTCTAGGCGGGCGACCGGATCGCGCCCCATCCGGTGATGTCGCACTGACCGTGCTCGTTGCCACCGGCGGCGACGACCGTTCCGTCCGCGCGTAGTCCGAGAGTGTGGGTGGATCCGGCCGCCACAGAGACGATTCCGCGCCAGCCGGCCACGTCGCACTGGCCGGAGTCTCCGCCGCCCACGGCGACGACCCGGCCGGCCCCGGTGACTCCGACGGTGTGGTGGCTTCCCGCCGCCACTGCCGTCATGTCCCTCCAGGCGCTGACATCACAGGCACCCGCCGATCGATCCCCGGCCGCGAGGACGCGCCCGTCATCGGTGAGACCGACCGTGTGAAGGTAACCGGCGGCGACGGCGGTGACGTCACGCCACGTGCCGACCGCGCACTGCCCGCGGCGATCGTTGCCCACCGCGACGGCGGTCCCGTCGGCTCTGAGGCCCACCGAATGCCAGTCGCCACAGGCCAGCGCGACGACCTCACGCCACCGGCTCACATCGCATGCCCCCTCGCGGAGCCGTCCCGCGGCCAGCACGGTGCCGTCACCCACCAGCCCCAAGGTGCGGCGCCAGCCCGCGGCGACACGGATCACGCCGCGCCAGCCCGCGACGTCGCACTGCCCGTCACCGTTCCAGCCCGTCGCCGTCACGGTGCCGTCCGCGCGGAGGCCGACGCTGTGGGACCGCCCGGTGTTCGACGCCGTATGCACGTTGCCCGCCGCCACGGCGACCACGTGGGCCCACTCCCCGACCCGGCACTCGCCGGATGTTCCCGTGCCGGCGGCGACCACGGTGCCGTCGGCACACAGCCCCAGCGAGTGCCGTCGTCCGGCGGCGATGACAGCACTGATCATGTGCACAGCATTCCGGATCGCAGGGGCCTTCGCGGATCCAGCGCGCTCAGCCGGCGGCGGCGCCGAACCACCGGGGCAGCCGGCCCAAAAGCTCCTGCTGGTCCTCACCGACCCACGCCACGTGGCCGTCCGGCCGCAGCAGCGCCGCGGGCACCTCCAGTTCCTCACCGCCGTCGACGACGTGGTCGACCCGGTCCGCCCAGCCCGCCACCGAGAGCCGGCCGGTCTGGTCGAGCAGCAGCCCGCGGCCGGCACGCATCAGCCCGTAGAGGTGGCCCCGCTTCAGCTCCACGTCCCGCAGCCGCCGGCCGAGCAGTTCGTGACCCTCGCCGAAGTCGTAGCGGATCCCGATCGCGGTGATCTTCTCGGTCAGGTACCGGTTCACGTCCTCGAAGGCGATCAGTTCCGACACCAGCCGGCGTACGGCCTGGGGACCCGGCTCGGTGGACAGCAACTGCATCTGCGCGAGGGTGTTGTCCAGTACCGCGGCGGCCACCGGGTGCCGTTCGGTGTGGTAGCTGTCCAGCAGCCCCTCCGGCGCCCAGCCGGCGACCTCGGCGGCCAGTTTCCAGCCGAGGTTGAACGCGTCCTGGATGCCGAGGTTGAGGCCCTGCCCGCCGGTCGGCGGATGGATGTGCGCCGCGTCTCCGGCCAGCAGCACCCGGCCGGTACGGTAGCGCTCGGCCAGCCGGGTCGCGTCGCCGAACCGCGAGAGCCAGCGCGGGGAGCGCACACCGAGGTCGGTGCCCGCCACGGCCCGCAGCTGCCGCTTGAACTCCTCGAAGGTCGGGGGGACCGCGCGGTCCTCGGACACCCCCGCGGCGGGCACGATGACGCGGTACACCCCCTCCCCGAGCGGCATGGCGCCGAACCGCAGCTGGGTCTTGCGTACCTCCTCGTTGACGGCGATGACCGTCTGCGGATCCTCGGTCACCTCCATCTCGCCCAGCAGCGTCTCGACCCTGGTGGGCTCGCCGGGGAAACCGACACCGAGAAGCCTGCGCACCGTGCTGCGGCCGCCGTCGCAGCCGACGAGGTAACGCGAACGCAGCCGCGAGCCGTCGGCCAGCTCGACGGTCACCCCGTCCTCGTCCTGGCTCAGCCCGGCCAGTTCGCAGCCGCGCCGGATCTCGGCGCCGACCTCGATGGCGTGCTCGGTCAGCAGCCGGTCGGTGGTGGGCTGCGGGATACCGAGGGTGTACGGGTGGGCGGTGTCCAGCCGGTCCGGCGACGGCTTGGGGATACCGGCGAAGAAACTCCCGACCGGGTACCTCCGGCTCACCGCGAGGAACCGCTCCAGCAGACCGCGCTGGTCCATCACCTCGACGCTGCGCACGTGCAGTCCGAGCGAGCGTACGTAGATGGTCGGCTCCGCCTCTTTCTCCAGCACGACCACGCGCACACCGTGCAGTCGCAACTCGGCGGCCAGCATCACGCCGGTCGGTCCGCCACCGGCAACGATCACGTCAATCATGAAACCCCCACCCACTCGACGAGGAGGCGATTCTGCGGCACCACCCGGGTCTTGCCGCAAGCCCCCCGGTGCGCTATATCTTGAAAATGGAGGGGGGTTGAGCAGCCTCCCTTTCCCTCCGCCGTCCGCTCTGGACGAGCGACCTCCTCGCGCGAAACGCCATCCGGTGGCGAGTTCGGTGCGCCCCACCTACGAGCCCCTCAGCCGGGACGCGCGCACCGCATGGTCCTCACCGGCGGCTCCGGGCCGACACGGCCGCCCGCTTCCCACCGGCCTGGCACGCGTTCACCGCCGCGTACCTGGCCACCGCGCAGAACGCCAGCCGCCAGTCGATCGCGCAGAACCTGGCGGCTACCGGCGGTCCGCCGGCACCTCCACGTGCCCGGCCTGACCGCGGCGGGTCCGCGCCCGCCCGCCGCCGGCCGCGGCCACCCACGCGTCGAACGCCTCCAGCTCACCGGCGGGGACCACGACGTCGATCTCGGCCGAGCCGCCGTACCGTGCGCCGGCCAGGGTGTACGGCGAGGCGTGCAGGTCACGGGTGAGACGTCCCGCGTGCGCGTGGTCGCTGATCACGGTGACGGTGACCACCGGCCGTCGTTCGACCACTCCTACCAGGTCGACCGTCTCGGCGACCGCCTGCCCGTACGCGCGGACCAGGCCGCCCGCGCCGAGCTTGATCCCGCCGAAGTAGCGGCTCACCACCGCGACCGTACCGGTCAGCTCGCGGCGCCCCAGGACCTCCAGCATCGGCCGCCCGGCCGTACCGCCGGGTTCCCCGTCGTCGTTGCTGCGGGTAATGTCTCCGTGCTCACCGAGAACGTAGGCGGTGCAGTGGTGGGACGCGTCGTGCAGGCTCCTGCGGCGTCCGGCGATGAACTCCTGCGCCTGCGGCTCGGTCGTGACGCGGGCGAGCGCGCAGACGAACCGGGACCGGCGGATCTCGAGCTCGTGCACGCCGGACTGCTTGATCGCGTGCATGTCGCGTCCACCGTACGCGCGTGGCCGAGACCGACCGAACCTGGGGGCGACGGGGCGATGCCGGACAAGGCGCGGCGGCGTTTCGTGCTGGACACCAGGCCGCTGCGGGACTCGGCGGACTTCCGGCGGCTCTGGACCCGGGTCATCGCTGTCGATCATCGGCGGCCAGATGACCGGGTTCGCGGTGACGCTGCAGGTCTACCGGATGACCCACTCGTCGGCCGCGGTCGGCGCGGTCGGGCTCGCCACCGGCGCCCCGCTGATCATCCTGGGCCTGTTCGGGGGTTCGGTCGCCGACGCGGTCGACCGGCGGCTGCTCGTCCTGATCACCAACTGGGGCTCGATCGTGGTGTCGGCGCTGCTGGCCGCGCAGGCGTTCCTCGGGCTGGGCCTGCTGTGGCCGCTGTACGTCCTGGTCGCCGTGCAGGCGCTGCTGGGCGGGATCGGAGCGCCGGCGCGCCGTACGTTCGTGCCCCGGCTGCTCGCGGCGGACCAGGTCGCGGCCGGGGTGGCGCTGAACCAGCTGAACTTCCAGCTCGGGATGATGGCCGGCCCGGCCCTGGCCGGCGTCGTGACCGCCGCCGGCGGCCTGCGGCTGTGCTACCTGGCGGACGTGGTGAGCTTCGCCGGCACCCTGTACGCGCTGAGCCGGCTGCCCCCGATGCCACCACAGGACGGCGCCACCCGGCCCGGTGTCACGGCCGTCGTCGAGGGACTGCGGTTCATCCGCCACCGGCCGGTGCTGGCCGGGGTGTTCCTCGCCGACCTGGACGCAATGGTCCTGGGCATGCCGTTCGCGCTGTTCCCCGCCCTGAACGAGGCGCACTTCGGCGGCACGGCCCAGACCCTCGGGCTGCTCACCGCGGCGCCGGCCATCGGGGGGCTGCTCGGCTCCACGCTGTCCGGCCCGGCCGGCCAGGCGTCACGCCCCGGCCGTACGCTGCTCGCCGCCGTCATGGTGTGGGGCCTGGCCATCGCCGGGTTCGGCCTGGCCCACACGCTGTGGCTGGGCCTGGTCCTGCTCGTCCTGGCCGGCGCGGCCGACACCACCAGTGTGATCATCCGCTCGACGATCGTGCAGGTCGCCACGCCGGACCGGTTCCGCGGGCGGGTCACCGGCGTCGACTTCGTCATCGGCGCCGGTGGCCCGCAGCTCGGCAACTTCCGCGCGGGCGCCGTCGCGTCGGTCACCTCACCGGGCGCGAGCGCGGTCGGCGGCGGCCTGGCCACGGTCCTGGGCGCGGCACTGCTCAAGGTCGCCATCCCGGCGCTGTCCCGCTACGCCGTGCCGGCGCGGGAGCGGGCAGACTGAGGCGTGAGGATCGGTTCGCCGCCGATGTCCGGGTCGGATCCGCGGCTCCGACGTCTCTGCCGAAGGACGGCGTCCGCGCAGAGGAGAGACCGTGAAGTACATGATCTTGATTTACGGTTCGCAGCAGGACTACGACAGCCTCGGCGGCGCCCCCGGCAGCGGGCCGGCCTGGTCCCCGGAGGAGTTCGCCGCGATGGGCGCCTTCATGCAGGCGTTCAACGAGGACCTGGAAAGGTCCGGGGAGCTCGTCGACACCCGCGGGCTGACCGCACCGGCGCACACCAGGCGGATCACCCTGAAGGAAGGCGTCCCGGTCGTCACCGACGGGCCCTACCCCGAGACCCAGGAGGTCCTGGCCGGCTACTGGATCGTCGAATGCGACGGCTTCGACCGCGCGACCGAGATCGCCGCGGGCCTCACCCAGTGCCCCGGCCCGGCCGGCGTCTCCAGCGTCATCGACGTACGGCCCGTCGCCGGGTCCCGTACCGAGCTGGACCTCTGACCGCTCCGCCGCCCCGGATCGAGGACCTGCCGCGCGACCTGGCGCCGCAGGTCCTCGGCGCGGTCGTACGGCGCTTCGGCCACTTCGACACCGCCGAGGACGCCACGCAGGAGGCACTGCTCGCCGCCGCCCTCCAATGGCCATCGCACGGCGTCCCGGTCGCCCGCGCGTTCCTGGTCCCCGAACCGACGATGGCCCGGCGCATCAGCCGGGCCAAGAAGACCATCAAGGACAGCGGCGTCCCGTTCGCGATGCCCGCCGACCGCGCCGAGCGGCTCGGCGCGGTCCTGCACACCCTCTACCTGATCTTCAACGAGGGCTAACGTGAGCACCGCGGGCCCCGACCTTGCCGCCGGCCCGCTGTCGGCCGAGGTGATCCGCCTGACGCGCATGCTCCACCGGCTGTCGCGGTAGCGAAGCCACTCATCAGTCAGAGGCCGATACCAGCCAGGCTCAGTGGATGCGTACGGTTGGGAGCATGGGTGTTGCGTACGGCGGTGGCCTGTCCGCGGCGGGCGACCAGCCTCACCAGCCCTGTGTTCTGCTACTGATTCTCTTTGCCGCTTCACTTTCCAGGCCTTGGCCGAAGGGTGTTCCAGGCGGCGCTGTTGTGGAAGTAGGTGTCGTAGAGTTCCTGGACCTCTAGCAGGCTTTCCGGTGGGACCTTGCCGTGGGCGATGCGTTCCAGGTGGCGGAAGTATTCGAAACGTTCCACGCCGGGGGTGATGACGATGAGGATGTCGGCGTTGAGGCCGGGGGCGGCGGCGAAGGCGTGGGCTCTCCCGGGTGGTACAACGACCAGGTCGCCGGTCTGTGCGGTGACGATCTGGTCGCCGGACAGCAGTTGGGCCGTGCCGTCGAGCATGTAGAACAGTTCGGCGGCGTTGGCGTGGTGGTGGGGTTTGGCGCCGTCGGCTCCGTCGGTGAGGGTGACTCGCTGGGTGGACAGGGCGCCGCCTGTGGAACTGCTGTCGGCCAGCAGGCGGATCGTGGTGGGGGCCTGGCCGATGACCTCGGCTTCGCCGCCGCGTACGACAACGGATTCGACGAAGTCCGCGACGATGAGTGACATGGTGCTGCTCCGTGGGGTTGAGATTGGGGTGGTTCAGGCGGCGAACAGCAGGGCCGTGTTGATCAGGACGACGGCTGGGGTGGCGAAGTGGGATGCCGAACGCCGACGGAGAAGATCAGCAGGTTCAGGACGATGGCCAGTCCATCGGCGAAGAGGTAAACGTCAGCCTTTCTCGTTGCCGACAGCGCCAGGTCCTAGATCAACGGCTTCAGCGCGATGACCAGGACCTGGGCGCTGGCAAGCACGAGGTCAGAGTGATGATCTTTGGCCACCACGGTCACGACCTGACAGCTGGCCGCAGGCCGGTGGAGGTGGTCAGGAGGCCTGCGTGTAGGTCTGATGGATCACTCCGGTGGAGAAGGTCTGGGCCGATGCCAGTCGCAGTTCGACGGTGTCGAGGTCGTCGAACCACCGGGCGCCCTTGCCGAGCACGATCGGGTGGACGAACAGTTGCAGCTGGTCGAGCAGTCCGGCCGTGAGCAGTGATCGCACGAGGGTGAGGCTGCCGGTCACGGCGATGTCCTTGCCCTCGGAGTTCTTGAGTGCCTGGAGCCCGCCGAGCACGTCGCCGCTGATGATCTCGGTGTTGTTCCAGGTGGCCTCGGTCAGGGTGTTGGTGACGACGTACTTCTTCTGGTTGTTCATGAAGCCGGCGAACTCATCCTCGCTGGAGGGCCAGTACGCCGCGAACTGCTGGTACTGGACGCGGCCGAGCAGCATTGCGTCGGACTCGGCCATGGCCGCGCCGACGGCGTTGCCCATCTCGTCGTTGAAGTAGGGGAAGTGCCAGGTGTCGGGCGCCTCGGCCACGCCGTCGAGGGACACGAACAGGCTCGCGATGATCTTGCGCATGAGGTCCTCCAGGTGTTCGGAACGCGTGTAGTTCGATGCCTAGATAGTAATGCGTCGAACTATCACTCGTCAAATAGTATGATGGCGGCATGCGTGAGAGTGATGAGGTCGACAAGGTGATCGAGCAGTGGCGGCGGGAGCGGTCTGACCTGGACTTGTGGCCGGTCGAGGTCCTGGCGCGGGTGACGAGGTTCGCCGCGATCATGAACCGTTCCTTTGACGAGGTTTTCGCCCGCCACGGCCTGCGAAACGGAGAGTTCGACGTGCTGGCCGCGATCCGCCGGTCCGGGCCGCCCTACGTGGTGACCCCGTCGGGGCTGTCTGAGCAACTGATGCTGTCACGGGCAGGGATGACCAACCGCCTCGACCGGCTCGACCGGGCCGGCCTGATCCACCGGCGGTTGGACCCCGAGGACCGCCGCAGCTTCCTGGTGACCCTCACCGACAAGGGCATGGCGACCGTCGACGCGGCCATGAGTAACCATGCCGCCAACGAGGCCGCGCTGCTGTCCGGGCTGTCCCAACGGCAGCAGCACCAACTGGACGACGCGATGTACACCCTGCTGCATGCGGTCAAGAACCGCGACATCTGAACGGGCTGAGCGGCGGCACGTCGCCGTTGCTCGGCCGGTTCACCAGGGCAACGGCGTCAAAGGACAGCCCGTCACCCCCGGATGCCGCTCAAGCCCCGAGTCGGCACGGTTCCCAGGGTTCCAGCCGCCTGGCCAGACGGGCACGCTGGTCTGCGGTCAAGTCGAGGTCGACCGCTTCGAGGCTCTCGACGAGCTCGGACACCGAAGACGCTCCGACTACGGAGATCATGGGGACGTCCCCGCCGATCAAGGCATGTCCACCGCGGAGTACTCCGTTGGCACGCCCGCGCCGGCTCGCTAACGCCACTGGCCGAGTGGTTGTTGCTCAAGCCCCTATCCCTGCGGGAGAAGACGCTGTGGACGCTGCTGTATGAGTCCGCGGCCCGCGCCGATTCCATCCTCGCGCTCGACATCGAGGACCTGGACCTGGAGAACAAACGCGGTCGGATCACCGCCAAGGGCGACATCCTGCGGTGGGGTGCACTGGCAGTCCGGCACCGCACGCCTGCTGCCACGCCTGATCGCGGGCCGTACGCACGGGCCGCTGTTCCTCGCCGACCGGCGCCCCCCGGCCCGCACGCCCGAGGCCGCGGATCTGTGCCTGATCACCGGCCGAGGCCGCCTGTCAGACGAGCGGGCCGAGTACACCTGTGATGTGTGTGCGGGCGAGCAGAGGCCGGCATCCGGCCGCTGCCCTCAGCGGTGATCACCGCTATCCGGGAGAGCGGTGAGGGCGATCTTGCCCTGGCGAGGTCCGTGCGCGGCGAGCGCGTGAGCCTCGGCCGCTCGGGTCATGGGGAACACCTCCCGCAGCGGAACGCGGAAGCGGCCCTCCCCCGCGAGTGCGGCCGCGGCGGCGAGACCGTGACGTCCGTCCGGTTCGCCGCCGAGCTCGCCCAGCGACAGGCGCACTCCCAGCTCCGGCCCGGCGAAGTCCGCGAGGGTCAGGACCGACGCCGGCGTCCCGGCGATCGCGACGAGCTCGGGCAGCGAACCCGCACCGGCCACGTCCAGCGCGCGGTCGACCCGCCCCAACCCACCTACCCTTCCGGGCAGTCCCGGCCCATAGGTGACGGGAGTCGCCCCGAGCCGGTCGATGAAGCCGTGACTCTCCGGCCGGCCCGTACCGATCACGCGCGCACCGCGGGCGACCGTCAGTTGCACGCAGGCGTTGCCGACCCCGCCCGCGACGACGGCGGCCAGCAGGACCGTCCCGGCGCGCACGCCGAGCGCGTCGAGTGCCCGCGTCGCCGTCTCGACGCTCGTGCCCGCCGCCCCGGCCTCCTCCCAGGACAGCGCCGGCGGCTTTGCGGCCCAGAACCGCAGGACGGCGAACTCGGCGCTCGCGCCGCCCAGCCGCGCGACGTCGACCGCGCCGAACACCTCGTCCCCGATGGCGGCGCCGGTGACGCCTTCGCCGACCTCGTCGATCACTCCGGAGGCGTCCACTCCCGGGACGTGCGGCAACGTGATCCTCTGGCTCGCGGGGGTCAGGCCCGCGCGCAGCGCGGCATCGACGGGTGAGACTCCGGCGGCCCTGACCCTGATCCGTACCTGTCCGGGGCCCGCGTGCGGCTCGGGGAACGGGCCGACGGTGAGCACCCCGGGCGGGCCGAACCGGTCGAACTGGACCGCGTACACGATCACCTGCCGGGGACTGGACGACGTGAGCGCGCACTACGCTAGATCCGGAAAAGGAACACTTGTTCCGGATCGCGGTAAGTGAGAGGTGCGCGGGCGGTATTGACTCGAAAACCCCGGACGGACGCGAAGCGCGACCGCGGGCAGATCGTCGCGGTCGCGCGAGCCGCGTTCGCCGCGGAAGGGCTGGACCTGCCGGTACGTGAGATCGCGCGGCGCGCCGGTCTGGGCGTCGCGACCGTCTACCGGCACTTCCCGTCGCGTTCGGACCTGATCTCCGCCGTCCTCGTCGAGCAGGTGACACTGTGCGGCGCGGAGATGCGGGCCGCTCTGGCCGACCCCGATCCGTGGCGCGCGCTGAGCGGAACCATCCGCCGGTTCGCCGAGCGCCAGGTCAGCGACCGGGGGCTGAACGAGGCACTGCTCGGTTCTCATGCTGCGGGGGCGCCGTTCGCCGAACAGCGCCGCGCGCACGCCGGCGCGCTGGCGCGTCTCGTCGAACGCGCCCGCAGCGCCGGCGCCGTCCGTGATGGCGTGTCCGTCGAGGACGTACGGGTCGGTCTGCTGGCGATCGCCTCGTTCCGTGCCCTTCCGGCCGAGAAGGCGGCCGCCGCGACCCAGAGACTCGCGAACCTGTTGCTCGCCGGTCTTTCCCAACGGCAGCCGTGAGCGCCGGCTCGAGGGCGCCCTGGCGGTCTGGTTCGGTGTCCTGGGGCGAGCGAGAACGGGGTCCGAGCCGCCTGCCTTGACCCGTACCCCGCGCAGGCTCGAGGCGTCCGGGTCAGGGCAGGCGGAGGCGGTCGACGGCCTCGCGGCGGCGGCGCTGGGGACGCCGGTCATAGCGTGCCGTGGTGGCCGGGGAGGCGTGCCCGGCCAGTTGCTGGGCGGTGGCCAGGTCGACGCCCGCGTCGAGCAGCTCGCCGATGAACGTGCGGCGAAAGTCATGGGGCGTGTGCGGGGCGACCTCCGCCTGTTCGAGCCGGCGCGTCAGGATCCCGGCGATCGCCTGGCCCGTCGGGTGGGCGAGCCGCCCGTCCGTGCCCCGGCACCGGCCGCCCCTGCTGATCGGCGGGAACAGCGCCCCTGGCGTACGGCCGCGTACCGCGATCCAGGCGTCCAGGCGCGCCGCCGCCTCGACCGTCACGTAGACGAGGCGTTCCTTGCCGCGCTTGCCGCGCACGCGCAGGGACCGTTCGGACGGGTCGTAGTCCGCCAGTGCCAGGCCGGCGATCTCGGCGCGGCGCGCGCCCGTGGTGTACAGGACGGCCAGCAGCGCGCCGTCACGCGCACCCGCCGGTGAGGTGTCCGCCGCGCACACGGCCAGGACCGCGCCCAGCGCTTCGCCGGGAAGGTGGTGGCCCCGGGGGAGCCGCGATCCCTCCACCGACTGAAGGTCCGCGGCCCGCTGGTAGTCCTCGGCGCTCATCAGGCCCAGCCGCCAGCACTCGCGCAGCACCTGCCGCAACGCCACCAGATGCTTGTTGACCGACGCCGGTGAGTACGCCGGGCCGCCGTTCTCACCGGTACGGTTGCGCAGCTCGGCGCGGATCCGTGTCGTGTGCTCATAACGCAGCAGCCACCACGGCCGCCCGGCCCCGGTCACCGAAGCGTCCATCGCGATGATCCGCGCGATCCGGTCCAGGCATCCCCGCATCGTCCGGCGCGAGCCGGCACTGTCGAGCCGGTCCAGGTAGACGCGGTACGGGTCACGCTCGGGGTCATAGAGCAGCGGCGTCTCAGGACCGCCCCAGCCGTCGACCGCTCGCTCCCCACCGGCCGTGCGGCCGGTCACCGCCGGCGCGGCGGCCGAGGCGCCGCCCTTCCTCGCCACCGGTTCACGGCCCGGGGACAACTCCCCCGCATGCGTCGTCACCGGGCCGATCCTAGCGAAGTAACTTGCGGGAATCTACATTCTCGTGAGTTACTCACCATCATTTTTCTGGAGTTGTTATTTTCCAGAAACAGAAAATCAGAAAATGCTAGCCTGCGAGCGCACGACGAACTCCGAGAGAAAGGGCCTCCGTGGCGGTTGAGCGCACCGTCCTCAGCGGCGGCGTACGCCTGGCCGTCCACGACCACAGCGGAACGGGACGGCCGGTGGTGCTGCTCCACGGCCTGGCCGGCCACTCCGGCGAGTGGGACGCCACGGCCGCGTGGATGAGCGAGCGCCACCGGGTCATCGCCGTCGACCAGCGCGGTCAGGGCGCGAGCGAACGCCACCCCGCCGACGTCTCCCGCGCCGCCTACGTCGCGGACGTCATCGCCGTCATCGAAGTTCCGTACGGTGACCGGGCCGGCCATGGCAGCAGCATGCACGGGCACCCCGAACCACGACCCACGGAGGCCCGGACCGGCCACACGGCATGCCGGAACACCGACGACGGCGGGCCCGAGCCGGTGGTCCTGGTCGGGCAGTCGCTGGGCGGGCACACCGCGATGCTCGTGGCCGCGGCGCGGCCCGATCTCGTACGCGCGCTGGTGATGGTCGAGGCGAGTCCCGGCCTGCCCGACGCCGGCGGCGTGGCGGGGGTCGAACGCTGGCTCGCCTCATGGCCGGTGCCCTTCCCCTCCCCCGCCGCGGCGGCCCGGTTCTTCGGCGGCGGCGCGGCAGGCGCCGGATGGGCGGCCGGCCTGGAGGAACGCGAGGACGGCTGGTGGCCGCGGTTCGACCCCGCCCTCATGGTCCGGTCCCTGACCGACGCCTCCCCGCGTTCGTTCTGGCGCGAATGGGAGCAGGTGGCGTGTCCGACGCTCGTGGTCCTGGCCGAGTCCGGGATCATCCCGTCAGTGGACGCGGATGAGATGAGGCGCACCCGCCCGGACACGGTGATGGCGCACATCCCCGGGGCCGGGCACGACGTTCACCTGGAGGCACCCGGCCTGCTGCGGGCCGCCATCGAGGACTTCCTGGAGGCGCGGTGAGCACGGACCCGCCCGCTGCGCGTCCCCGCCGACCCGACCCGACATGTGAGAGGCCATGACCAGCGATACCCGGCAGGAGACCGACGAGGCCGAGCGGCCGTGCCGCTACTGCGGGCGGCCGGTACCCCAGCGATCCGGGCGCGGGCGGCCACGCGCGTACTGCCTGGACCGAGACTGCCAGGTCCGGGCCAAGCGTGACCGTGAGCTCCGCCGCACCGTACCCGGGCTGGAAGGTGCCCTCGCCAGGGCCGAGGACCTGTACGAGCGGATGGAGCAGGGTCTCGCCGCGGCGATCGCGCCACTCGCCTCCGCGCTGGACGCCGAGCTGTCCCCGCGCGGTGTGGAGGCACGGCTGAGCGCCGAACGCGCCGAGGCGCAGACACGCGTCGCCGCCGCCATCGCCGGCAGCGAGCAGGCCGCCGAACACGCCGAACACGCACGCGCCGAGGCCGACCAGGCCGACGAACGCGCCCAGGAGGCCGAGCGGCGGGCACTGCACGCCGAGGCCGAACGGTCCGCCGCGCAGGCCGAGGCCGAGCAGGCGACCGGCGAGGCGGAGCGGGTACGTTCCGAGGCAGGGCGTCTGGTCCGCCAGGCCGAGGCGGACGCCGAACGCGCCATCGAACAGGCGACGGCGCAGGCCGAGGCGCGGACGGCCGAGGCCGAGCGGCGCGCGGCCGAGCAGATCGCGTCCGCCGCGGCGGAGGTCACGCGCGCCACGAACGAGGCCGAGGCGGCACGCCGCGCCGCAGCCGACGCCGAACGCGCCGCCGAGCAGGCCGGACGCGACGCGGAACGCGCCGTACGCGAGGCCGAGCACGCCCGCGAGTCCCTGACCGAGGCGCGGGCGGCCATGGCGAAGGCCGAACGCGCCGAGTCGGCCGCGCAGGCACGCGCGGAGGCGGCCGAGGCCGCCCGCGACCGCGCCGAAGCACGCGCCGGCGCCGCCGACGCCGAGCGCGCCTCGGCGGTCGCCGCCCGCGACACCGCCCAGGCCGAGACCGAACGCCTCCGCGGCGAGACCGCCGGCGCACGCGAGTCCGCCGAACGGCTACGCCACGAGCTTGAGGAGGCACGCCTCGCTCTGCGCGCCGAACAGGCACGTACCAAAGACCTCGAACGCGAACGCGCCGCGGCCCGCGCCGACGCCGACGGCCAGCGCGAGCGGGCGGTCACCGCCGAGCTGCGCGCCCAGCCCGGCCCGGCCCCGACCGCGAGCCCATGACGGGCCCGGAGCCACCTTTCCTGGAGGGCTGACAGATGAGCGACATGGTTCACGCGCCCGCCGGAGCGCTGCGCGGTGTCTCCACCGGCACGGTGACGGCGTTCCGTGGCATCCCGTACGCCGGCGCCGAACGGTTCGCCGCGCCACGACCCGTCCCCACCTGGGAAGGCGTGCGGGACGCCGTCCGCATGGGCCCGGCGGCGCCGCAGCCGCCCTCCCGGCTGGAAGGGGTCATGGGGCCCGGCAGCGACCTCGACCAGGACGAGGACTGCCTGTCACTGAACGTCTGGACTCCGGGCGGGACCGGCCTGCCGGTGCTGGTCTGGCTGCACGGCGGCGCCTTCACCAGCGGTTCGGGCGCGGAGGCCTGGTACGACGGCGCCCTGCTGGCCGAGCGCGGGCGGCTGGTCGTCGTCACGGTCAACTACCGGCTGGGCGCCCTGGGATACCTGGACCTGTCGCCGGACTTCGCCCCGGCCAACCTCGGCCTGCTCGACCAGATCGCCGCGCTGGACTGGGTACGGGCGAACATCGCCGCGTTCGGCGGTGACCCGGAGCGCGTCACGCTCGCCGGTCAGTCCGCCGGAGCGCTGTCCGCCCTCGCGCTGTCGGGACACCCCGCGGGTCGCGACCTGTTCCAGCAGGTCATCCTGCAGAGCACACCGACCGGGGTCCCGCCGTACGACCCGCGAGAGGCGGCCGGGATCGGCCGCCGCCTGCTGGACGTCCTCGGCCTGGGCGCCGGCGAGGCGGAGCGGCTGCGGACCGTGCCCGTTCCCCGCGCGGCTGGTGGAAGAGGTGCAGCGCGCCTGGACGGGCTTCGTCCACACCGGTTCACCGGGCCGGCCCTCATTCCCCCACGTCAGGCACTTCGCGTAGGCGCCGGGCGGCCGAGAGTACGGGCACGTCGCGGAGGCGGGACTTGAGCGCTTTGCTCAGGCGGGAAGTTCGGTGATGCTGAGGGCGAAGTCCAGGTTCCCCACCCCGTGGTTGGCGAGGCCGACCGCGACCAGGCCCGCTCCCTCCAGCCAGTGCGCCATCGTCAGGCCGCCGACGTCCAGCGGGCGCAGCCCGAGGCTCTTGATGAACGTTTCCACACGTGCCTTGGCCTGCTCGCTGTCGCCGGCGATGAAGATGTCGGGCCGGCCCTTCTCCAGGACCTGGCGGAAGACGGTGTTGAACGCCTTCACCACGCCGGCGCTCGCAGGGGCCGCCTTGGCGACCTCCTGCGCGATGGAGGTCTCCTCGCGGTGGGCCAGCCCGTCGAACGTGGAATTGAAGGGATTGCTGATGTCGACGATGACCTTGCCCGCCAGAGCGTCTCCGTACTGGGCGACGACCGGCACGACACCGTCGTACAACAGAGCCATGATGACGATGTCCCCTGCCGGGGCGGTGCCCCATTCCCCCATCGTGGCGCCGCCGCCGAGAGCCTTGGCCAGGTCAGCGGCCTTGGACTGATCACGGCCCATGACCTCGACGGTGTTGCCGCCCGCTACCGCCCGCGTGCCGATGGTGCGGGCCATGTTCCCGGTGCCGATGATGCTGATGCTGCTCATGAGATGTCCTGCCCTGGTTGCGTGTCGTTCGGTTCAGATGGCGGTGGTGCCGCCGTCGGCGACGAGTTCCATGCCGTTGACGTAGCTGGAGTCGTCGGAGGCGAGGAAGAGGGCGGCGGTGGCGATCTCGTCGGGGCGGCCCATCTGGCCGCGGGGGATGAGGGACTCGAACTGGCGCTTGGTGGCCTCGTCGAAGAGTTCTTCCTGCTTGGCGGTGGCGACCTGGCCGGGGGTCAGGACATTGACGCGGATGCGGCGGTCCTTGAGCTCGTTGAGCCAGATGCGGGCCCATGCCTGCTGGACGGCCTTGCTGCCGGCGTAGACGCTCCAGCCGGGGAAGGCGCCGAGGGAGGCGTTGGAACCGGTCATGAGGATGGAGCCGCCGTCGTTGAAGAGCGGGAGGGCCTTCTGGACGGTGAACAGGGTGCCGCGGGCGTTGAGCCCGAACCAGGTGTCGAACTGGGCCTCGGTGATCTCGCCGAGCGGAGCGGGCTCGCCCCCGCCGGCGCTGGCCCACAGCACGTCGAGGCTTCCCTTCTCCCGCTTGACGGTGTCGTACAGGCGGTCCAGGTCGTCCAGGTCGGCGGCGTCGCCCTGGACGCCGGTGACGTTGCGGCCGATCTGCTTCACGGCCTCGTCCAGGGCGTCCTGGCGTCGGCCGGTGATGAAGACGTGCGCTCCCTCGTCGACGAACAGCTTCGCGCCGGCCAGTGCCATGCCGGTGGTGCCGCCGGTGATGACCGCTACCTTGCCGTCAAGCTTCCCCATAGTCGCTCCCGTGGGTCGGTGGTGCTGTGCGCACCTGGGGCGACGGTGTTATGTACACCGCCCTGTTTTCTTAACGTACGGGGCGGGCGGCCGGGACGCAAATTATGTACACTGGTCGTTACCTAGCCGCGGTACGATGGAGCCATGACGCAGTTGGAGAAGGGCCCCACGGGCCGCCGCCGCGGCCGGGGCGCCCGCGAGCGCATCATCAGCGCGTCCCAGCAGCTGTTCCGCGAGCAGGGCATCAACCGCACCGGCATGGACCAGCTCTGCGCGGCGGCCCAGGTGTCCAAGCGCACGGCCTACCAGCACTTCACCGGCAAGGACGAACTCGTCGCCGAGTACCTGCGCCGGTTCGACCCCTCCGTTCTGTCCGGCGTGTTCGACCGCACCGACCTCACGCCCCGCGAACGGCTCCTCGCCGCCTTCGACATCCCCCCCGCCACTCCCCTGTGCCCCTACATCGCCGCCACCGTCGAGCTGCACGACCCCGAGCACCCCGCATCCCAGTACGCACGCGACTACAAGAAGGCCGTCGCCGCGCGGCTCGCCGACACCGCCCGCGAAGCCGGCGCCGCCGACCCCGAACAGCTCGGCGAGCAGCTCGCGCTGCTCATCGACGGCGCCGCGGCCCGCACCAGGGTCCTCAACGCCGACGCCTTCCCCACCGCCGCCGCCACCGCCGCCGTCCTCATCGACAACGCCATCCCCGCCACAGCCGGCGATGACCGGTGACCGAGACCGAAGGACGTGTCGAGTCGACGTGGCACCTCACCGCCGGGCTGGACGCGAGGGGAAAGGGAGAACGGTGCAGCCGAGTTACGCCAGGCCGGCGATGTGCATGAGCGCGCTCTGACACGGATGTTTCTCAGACCCCTGCACGCGGCGGGGCGACGGCTCACTGGAACGGCCGTACCTCGATCTTTCGATCGCAGACCTTCGACGCCTCGGCGGCGAGCTTGAGGACCACGTCCAGATCGGGGGCCTCCCACACCCAGACGCCGGCGAGGTACTCCTTCGACTCCACGAAAGGTCCGTCGCTGAAGACCGCCTGCTCGCCCCGGTTGTCGATGACCGTGGCCGCGTCGGTGTCCGCGAGTCCCCCCGCGAAAACCCAGTAGCCCTCGGCGATCAGTCGTTCGTTGAACACGCTGATGGCAGGCTGCCTGTCCGTGCTGCCGGGATTGCTCTTGTCATCGATCACGGAAACCAGGTAACGCATCTGAAGATCATCTCCTGTGGGTGTAAGACGGCATGGTTCGGTGGTCAGGGACTTCAAGCCGTCGGCGCATACTCCGGGCGCCCGGCCGGCCGGAAGACCTGGATCGTCACGCCCTTGGAGTCGACGCGCGACTCGACCAGGT
>NZ_VFOZ01000002.1:900000-1151459 GCF_006716425.1 Actinoallomurus bryophytorum | reverse complement strand
TGGTAGAGGAGCTTCTGCTCCTGGCCCACGACATCCGCGGAAAGTGCCGCATCGCCCCTGCCGCCATGGATCATGGCGTCGCCGGAGCGCTGCTGTCCGAACTCTCCCTGGCCGGCCACCTCAAGGTGGACGGTTCGATCCTGGTCGCGATCGACGGCCCACCCGTCGGCGACCCGATCCTGGACGAGCTGCGTTCGCAGATCGCGGTCTCGTCCCGTACACCGCAGGAGTGGGTGGCCCACCTGAGCGGGGCCGACCTCACCGAGCGGCTGCTCGCCCGGATGCTGGAGCGCGGACAGGTCGAGGTCGACCGGCACCGCAGCTACGGCCTGTTCGCCGAGACCTGGTATCCCGTACGCGACATCGTCGCGCTCTGGGACGCACACCAGCGGGTCGTCGACGCCGCGACGCCGCGGATGGCGCCCGACCGCCGGACGCTGGCGCTCGGCGCGCTCGCCGAGGCCGCGGGGCTGGGCAAGGTGCTGTTCGCCACCTCCGGCGACTGGCGCGTGCTGTGCGCGCGGATGCGGGCGACGTCGTCGGACGACTGGGCCGCCGAGGCCGTACGCCAGGCCGTCGCGACCGAACGCCGGAGCGCCCCTGTGTGACTGCGCCCACGCCGGCCGATGGCAAAGCCGTCTCGTTCCTGAGAACGCGTCATCAGGCCCGCCTGCACCGCGCTTCGCGGGCTATCTTTCGATGAGGGATACGCTTCGGCCGGAGAGGCGCGGTGATCATGGGCAGCGAGAACGAGCGGCCGGTCGACGCCGAGGCGGTGCTCGCCGAGGCGGCCAGGGCGTTCTGGGTGATGGTGGGCGTTCTGGCCGTCATCTGGGTGGTGCAGGTGATCAACTGGGCCGACGGCTACCGGCTCAGCGTCGGCTACGGCATCCACGCGCGTGACTTCGGGGACGTCACCGGCGTCCTGACGGCGCCCTTCCTGCATCTGAGCTGGGGTCACATCGAGGGCAACTCCGGCCCGCTGTTCATCTTCGGCTTTCTCGCCGCCTTCCGCGGCGTCAAGAAGTTCCTGACCCTCACCGTGCTGATCGTGCTCGTCAGCGGCATCGGCGCGTGGCTGACCTCCGCCCCAGGCTCCGTGACGGCGGGCGCCAGCGGCGTGGTGTTCGGCTACTTCGGCTACGTGATCGTGCGCGGCTTCTTCGACCGGCACCGCATCGACATCGCGGTCGGCCTGGTCATGGCGTTGTGCTTCGCCTACCAGTTCACCGTGCTGCTGCCCCACCGCGGCATCAGCTGGCAGGGCCACCTGTTCGGCTTCGTCGCGGGCATCGCCGGCGGCTGGTTCCTGCGCGAGCGCAGGCGAGGCGGCGGCAAACCGGAGCTGACGCGCGGCGCCGCCGTGCAGACCTCGTCCGCCGACACCCGCGCCGACCTGCTGAAGCAGATCGACGACATGGGCATCTGAGCGAGGGTCCGCCGAGCGCGACCGCCCGGCGAACCCGCCGTCCTAGGGTCTCTGTCTCATAGTCATGCCGTTGCGTGGCGCCGCCTGCGCCATGTGGCGCCGCCTGGGTGGCGCCTTGGGTGGCGCCTTGGGTGGCGTCGCCCGGGGTTATCCACAGAACCCCGCTCTACTTCCGCCCGGCGCTGTTCTGGCTGGACAATGAGAGTGGGATGGCACCCCCGGGCGGGTGGGGTCCAGGTGGGTGGGCTCCAGGTGGGTGGGCTCCAGGTGGGTGGGCCCCAGACCGGGTGGGCCCCAGACCGGGTGGGCCCCAGACCGGGTGGGCCCCAGACCGGGTGGGCCCCAGACCGGGTGGGCCCCAGACCGGGTGGGGCCCAGAGCGAGGACTTCGAGACAGGCCCTACTGGTCGAGTAGCGCCGTGACCGTACCCGCGCCGACCGTGCGCCGGCCCTCGCGGATGGCGAAGCCGAGACCCTCGTCCAGCGCGATCGCGCGGCCCAGCGAGACCGTCATCGTGACGGTGTCACCGGGCAGAGCCATGCCACCCTCGCTCATCGCGATCTCGCCCGGCACGTCCGTCGTCCGGATGTGGAACTGCGGCCGGTACCCGGTGAAGAACGGCCGGCTCCGGCCGCCCTCGTCCGCGCCGAGCACGTACACCTCCGCGCGGAACGCCGCGTGCGGGCGGATCGCCCCCGGGGCGCCCACGACCTGACCCCGCTGGACCTGGTCGCGCCGTACGCCGCGCAGCAGCACGGCGGCGTTGTCCCCGGCCTCGGCGCGGTCCATGGTCTGGCCGAAGGTCTCCAGCCCCGTGGCCACCGTCGCGAACGTCTCGCCGAGGCCGACCACCTCCACGCGGTCCCCGAGGCGGATCGAGCCCCTCTCCACCACACCGGTCACGACCGTGCCGCGCCCGGTGATGGTGAGCACGCCCTCGATCGGCATGAGGAACGGCCGGTCCAGGATCCGTGCCGGGGTCGGCACGTACCCGTCGACGGCGTCCAGGAGGTCCTCGATCCGCTTGACCCAGTACGGGTCGCCCTCCAGGGCCCGCAGCCCGGACACCCGGACCACGGGGATCTCCTCGCCCGGGAAGCCGTACCGGGAAAGCAGGTCCCGCACCTCCAGCTCGACCAAGTCCAGCAGTTCGGTGTCGTCGACCACGTCCGCCTTGTTGAGCGCGACCACGATGTGACGGACGCCGACCTGCCTGGCGAGCACGACGTGCTCACGGGTCTGCGGCATCGCACCGTCCTGCGCGGACACGACCAGGATCGCCCCGTCGATCTGGGCCGCGCCGGTGACCATGTTCTTGACGTAGTCGGCGTGGCCCGGCATGTCGACGTGGGCGTAGTGCCGGGTCGGCGTCTCGTACTCGACGTGCGCGATGTTGATGGTGATGCCGCGGTCTCGCTCCTCCGGGGCCCGGTCGATGCCCTCGAACGGCACGACCCTGGCCAGCCCCTGACGAGCCAGCACCGCGGTGATCGCCGCGGTGAGCGTGGTCTTGCCGTGGTCGACGTGTCCCATCGTCCCGATGTTGATGTGGGGCTTGCCGCGCGCGTACAACTGCTTGGCCATGATGTGTCCTCTCGTCAGGAATCGAACGTGAGAACCAGGCGTCCGCACGGGACGCCGCGCCACCCTCCTCCGCGGGTTCTCGAAGGACGGAGCGGAGGAGGGTCAGCGTCGCAGGCCGTCGGCGGTGGGCATGGCCACGGCGCCCGGCGCGGTGAGCGCGGGCGACAGGAGGGCGGCCATTCCGAACATGCCACCGACGCTACGGGCGCGAAGGATCCGGCGTCGAACGGTTTTCCGCGCTCAGCGGGCCGCCAGCTCCATCGACATGGAGACGAAGCGGTCGCTGCCGTCGAACTGCGCGAGGCACTCGCCGCCGTCGGGCAGGGTCGCGATGATCGAGGTCTCGGTCTCGCGGTAGGGCAGGTGGTGGTGGCTGAAGTACTTGGCCACCGTCAGCCGGTGGTCCGTCGGGAACAGCGTGAGACCGCTGGTGATCATGCGGGGGGCGGTCAGCGGGTCCCAGCCGGGGGCCGGAGCGCTCGCGTCCTGGATGGCGAAGTACGCGACGCCGCCCTCGTAGCTGCCGGGGATCGCGCCCGGCGAGCCGATCAGACCGGTAGTGGCCATCGCGACAATGTCTCCGCCACTGCGCGCCGGGCCTTCGTACCAGGACAGGTCCAGCTCCGCCACGGTGAGCTCGGGAACGGCCAGCCGCGCGCCGATGGCGCTGGGGTTCACGACGGCGGGATGCTCGGGCCCGAACTGGGGGTTCGCCCAGCCCCACAGCCAGCTGCGGTTCTCCTCGGCGAAGCTGCCGAGGAGAGCGACCTTGAGGGTGACGTCGCCCTGGGTGTAGGTGCCGGTGGCCAGATCGGCACTCCAGTCGGCGGCAGGCAGGAAGTCCACGAGGGCCTCCTGCTGCTGGGCCGAGATCGCGGCGTACGCGGCTCCCAGCCGGTCGAACGCCGGGCTGAATCCAGACATGGCGGGCACACTATCTCAGACGGCTCCCGCTTGCGGAGCCGCTCGGGTCACTTAAGGGTCAGGCGCTACGCTGCGATCATCAGCGGGAGGCGGGGGGAGTTTCGGATGGCCGGCCAGCTTCGGATCGGAGCGGCGGCGACTCTCGTGATCGCGGTGCTCGGCGTTCCCGCCGGGCTGCTGTGGACCACGGTGGCGCCGCGCACGACGTACGTGATCGCCGGGGGCACCAAGCTCCTCGGCGATCCGGAGAGCCAGACGCTGATCGCCGCGGACGGCTGGTTCGCCGTGCTGACCGCGGCGGCAGGCGCCCTGTGCGGCATCGTGGCCTACGTTCTGGCCGGTCGGCTCCGGGAGCTCGGCCTGCTCGGCGCTCTCGGCGTCGGCGGTGCCGCCGCGGGCCTCATCGCCTGGTGGGTGGGCAGCCTCGTCGGGCGGGCCTCGTTCCAGCACCTGGTGCACACGGCGCGGGACGGGACGACCGCCAGGGGCGCCCTCGGGCTGCACGCCACGGGCGTGGTGATCGCCTGGCCGCTCATCGCCATCGTGGTGTTCGGGCTGCTCGAAGCCCTGGACGTGGCGCGGCGGGAGTCACGACCGGTCGCGGGCAATGCCGGCGGTGGCGGCCCCGGTCAGCCGGATCAGGTCGGCGGGGGCCAGTTCGACCTGCAGGCCGCGCCGCCCCGCGGAGACGTAGATCGTGGCGAACCCTGACGCGGAGGCGTCCACGACCGTCGGCAGCCGCTTGCGCTGACCCAGCGGGCTGATCCCGCCCCGGACGTACCCGGTCACGCGCTCGGCGTGCACCGGGTCGGCCATCGCGGCACGCTTGCCGCCGGCCGCACTCGCGAGGGCCTTGAGATCGAGCGTCGCCGACACGGGTACGACCGCGACGGTGAGGTCTCCGTCGACCTCGGCCACCAGCGTCTTGAAGAGCCGCTCGTGCGGCACGCCGAGCGCGTCCGCGGCGGCCTCGCCGTAAGACTCGTCGCCGGCCGCCGCCTCGTACGGGTGCAGGGTGAAGGCGATCCCGGCGCGCGTGGCCGCCACGGTCGCGGGCGTCCCCTTGCCGCCGCTCTTCTTCGATGACACCGGCCGCCGCTCCTTACCGTCGTGTGTCCAGGGCGTGTCTGACGGAAAACCCCCGGCCCGCCGCTCAGTTCGGGCTGATGCCCTTGCTGAGGAACTCTGACCCCGGCACGGTCGGGAAGGCCTCGAGCAGGAGATTCTCCCGCCGTAGCAGCTCATACTCCAGCCGCAGCCGCGCCGCCGCATGCTCGGCCTGCAGGAGACGCTGCTTGTCCGAACGGTCGAGGACGAGAGAGGCCGCGATGAGGTAGGACAGCGAGAGGGGATCGGCCGGGAGCTCGTCCAGGGCGGCGACCTCGGCGCCGTGTGCGACGAGACGCTCGCAGTAGCGGCGGAACATGCTCGTCACCGGCGCGACGGCACTCTCCGCGCCCGGCCCGTCCTCCTCCGGGAGCATGGTCACGTCGGCCTGGAGGTACGCGAGTGAGTCGTCGACGTCCTCGATGCGAAAGCGCGTGCCGCCGGTCGTGACGACCTCGTACCCGCCGTCCTCCTGCTCCTGCGCGTCGCGGACCTCGGCGGTGCAGCCGACGGCGGCGAGCCGCTGGGCGGAGCCGGGCCCGACCTCGTGGCCGAGCTCGATCGAGACCACCCCGAACAGGTGGGGCTCCTCGCCGGCGAGCAGGTCGTTCATGAGGAGCCGGTAGCGTTCCTCGAACACGCGCAGGGGAAGAACGAGGCCCGGGAAAAGCACGGCCCCCAGCGGGAAGATCGGCAGCCGGTCGGTCACGGCGTCAGAGTACGGCCTGATCGAGGTCTTCGCTGCGACCATGAGTTGATCTACAATGTAAAGGCGGCGGCCCGGGGCGGTCGGGGCGACCGGGTGATGTGACCCTAGTCACCTATAACTAGATCGCGTCAACCAGCACACTTCCGCCGGACCCGCGGGGTTAACGTCACAGTGTCCGTGCGGTAGTCGGCGCGCGGCGCGGCGGTCGACCAGAAGAGGACACCGCCGGTTGTTCTCCCGCGGGAGGCCCATCATGTGGCTCAACTTCATCTTCCTCATCACCGCGAGCCTGTGCCTGGGGTTCATCCTCGGCTGGATCGTGGCCCGTCCTCGCCGGTGGGGCGCCTTCGGGACCGAGGTCCCCGAAGAAGACCCGGCGAGCATCGACACCTTCGCCCGCGGCGCCTGACCGATATCGGGCAGGCTCCCGTCACCCGGCCCGTTCTAGGGTGGCGCCATGCGGATCCACGTCGTCGACGCGTTCACCGACCGTCCCTTCGCCGGGAACCCCGCCGCGGTGTGCGTCCTGGCGACCCCGGCCGACGCCGGCTGGATGCAACGGGTCGCGATGGAGATGAACCTGTCCGAGACCGCCTTCCCGCGCCCGCTCGACGACCCCGGCGCGGACTTCGAGCTCCGCTGGTTCACCCCGAAGGTCGAGGTGGCCCTCTGCGGTCACGCCACGCTCGGCTCCGCCCACGTGCTGTACGAGACCGGCGCCGTACCGCCCGGCCGCCCGATCCGGTTCCGTACGCTGCACAGCGGCGTGCTGACCGTCACCCGTGGCGGCGACGGCACGCTCGCGATGGACTTTCCCGCTTGCCCGCCGGACAAGGCCGACGTCCCGGGCCTCGCCGAGGTGCTCGGCGTCTCGCCCTCCTGGACCGGGCGCAACACGCAGAACGACATCCTCGCGGTGATCGACGACGCCGAGGCCGTCCGGACGCTGACACCGGACCTGACGGCGCTGGCCCGCATCGACGCGCGCGGCGTCTGCGTCACGGCCGCCGGCACGGACCATGACTTCGTCTCACGCTTCTTCGCGCCGGCGGTCGGCGTGCCGGAGGACCCGGTGACCGGCTCCGCGCACTGCATGCTGGCGCCCTTCTGGGCCGGGCGCCTCGGCCGTAGGCAGATGCGCGCCCACCAGGCATCGCCGCGCGGGGGAGAGGTACGCGTCGAGGCGCGGGGCGACCGTGTCACGCTCATCGGCAGTGCCGTCACGGTGATCGAGGGCACTCTGCGCGTCGGGCCGTCCTGACTCCGGCGGACCGTCGCGGCACGCGGACCTGCTCGTCTCGTGTCGGATGTCCGAATTGTCTCGCACAGTTGTCATTTCGCGTCTCAGAAAATGAGACCGGCGTCCGGGCGCCCGAGCGTCCTTCGTAGACTGATCAGGTGATTTCCCGTATCGACCTGCGCGGGTCCCTGCCGGACGACCTGCGCTCCGTGCTGCCGCGAGCCGAGCTCGACGTCGAAGCCGCCCTGGAGAAGGTGCGGCCCATCTGCGACGACGTGCGACATCGCGGAGCCGCAGCGGTACGCGAGTACACGGCGCGCCTCGACGGCGTCGACCTGGCGTCCGCGCGGGTGCCCTCCGAGGCGATCCGGCAGGCCCTCGACGGCCTCGCCCCCGGCGTGCGCGACGCGCTCGAGGAGTGCGTACGCCGCGCACGCCTGGTCCACCGCGACCAGCGCCGTACCGACGTGACCACGCAGGTCGTGCCGGGCGGCACCGTCACCGAACGCTTTGTGCCGGTGGAGCGGGTCGGGCTCTACGTCCCGGGCGGTCAGGCCGTCTACCCCTCCAGCGTCGTGATGAACGTCGTGCCCGCGCAGGAGGCCGGCGTCCGCTCGCTCGCGGTCACCTCGCCCGCACAGCGGGAGTTCGGCGGCCTGCCGCACCCGGTCATCCTCGCGGCGTGCGCGCTGCTCGGCGTGGACGAGGTGTACGCGGCCGGCGGCGCGCAGGCGATCGCGATGTTCGCCTACGGCACCGAGGACTGCCGCCCGGCCGACCTGGTCACCGGGCCCGGCAACATCTACGTCGCGGCGGCGAAACGCCTGCTCAAGGGCGTGATCGGCATCGACTCCGAGGCCGGCCCGACCGAGATCGCGGTCCTCGCCGACGCGACCGCCGACCCGTCCTACGTCGCCGCCGACCTGATCAGCCAGGCCGAGCACGACACCCTCGCCGCCTCCGTGCTGGTCACCGACTCGACCGCACTCGCCGACGCGGTCGAGCGCGAGCTCGCCGCGCAGGTCCAGCGGACCAAGCACACCGAGCGGATCACCGCGGCCCTCGCGGGACGGCAGTCGGGCATCGTGCTGGTCGACGACGTCGCCGCCGGCCTGCGGGTCGTGGACGCCTACGCCGCCGAGCACCTGGAGATCCAGACCGCCGACGCCGCCGCCGTGGCCGCGCGGGTCCGCAACGCCGGCGCGATCTTCATCGGCCCGCACTCGCCGGTCTCGCTCGGCGACTACCTCGCCGGCTCGAACCACGTGCTGCCCACGGGCGGCTGCGCCTGTCATTCGGGAGGCCTGTCCGTGCAGACCTTCCTGCGCGGCATCCACGTCATCGACTACGACGAGGCGGCCCTGGCCGAGGCGACCCGGCGCGTCGTCACGCTCGCCGAGGCCGAGGACCTGCCCGCGCACGGCGCCGCGCTCAAGGCGAGGTACGACTGGGGGATTCCCGAATGACCGACAACGCGATCTCGCTCGGCGACCTGCCGCTGCGCGAGGACCTGCGCGGCCGTGAGCCGTACGGCGCCCCCCAGCTCGACGTGCCGGTACGCCTCAACACCAACGAGAACCCCTACCCGCCGTCGCCGCGGCTGGTCGCGGCCCTGTCGGCGGCCATCGGGGAGATCGCGGGCGGCCTCAACCGCTACCCCGACCGTGACGCGGTCGAGCTGCGCAAGGACCTGGCCGACTACCTCGGCCACGAGGTGACCGCTCGCAACGTCTGGGCGGCGAACGGCTCCAACGAGATCATCCAGCAGATCCTGCAGGCGTTCGGCGGGCCCGGACGCACGGCGATCGGCTTCGAGCCGTCGTACTCCATGCACCCGATCATCACGGCGGTCAGCGGCACGGGGTGGATCAACGCCCACCGCGACGAGGACTTCGGGCTGGAGGCCGAGCGCGCGGTCGCCGCGATCGAGGAGCACCGGCCGGACATCGTCTTCCTGACCTCGCCGAACAACCCGACGGGGACGTCGCTGCGGCTGGAGGCCATCGAGGCCGTGCTGCGGGTCGCGCCGGGCATGGTCGTGGTGGACGAGGCGTACGCGGAGTTCCGCCGCGAGGGCACGCCGAGCGCGCTGTCGCTGCTGCCCGGCAATCCGCGGCTCATCGTCACCCGGACGATGAGCAAGGCGTTCGCGATGGCCGGCACCCGTGTCGGCTACCTGGCCGCAGACCCGGCCGTGATCGACGCGCTGCTGCTCGTCCGCCTGCCGTACCACCTGTCGGCGGTCACCCAGACGGTGGCGCGTACCGCGATCGCCCACCAGGAGGAGCTGCTCGGCGCGGTCGAGACGCTGCGCGCCGAACGCGACGCGCTGGTCGGGTGGCTGCGCGGTGAGGGCCTGGAGGTGGCCGACTCGGACGCGAACTTCGTGCTGTTCGGCCGGTTCCCCGATCGGCGCCGGGTCTGGCAGGGCATTCTTGATCGTGGCGTGCTGATCCGCGAGGTCGGCCCGCCCGAATGGCTGCGGGTGAGCGTGGGCACGCCCGACGAGATGGCGGCGTTCCGCGCCGCCCTGAAGGAGAGTCAGTGACTGAGCGCAGGGGGCGGGTCGAGCGGGGCACGAAGGAGACCCAGGTCTTCGTCGAGGTCGGCCTCGACGGCACCGGCCAGGTCGACGTGGCCACCGGCGTCGGCTTCTTCGACCACATGCTGACCCAGCTCGGCAAGCACGGCTCCTTCGACCTGACCGCCAAGACCACCGGCGACCTGCACATCGACAGCCACCACACGATCGAGGACACCGCGATCGCGCTCGGCCAGGCGTTCCGCGAGGCGCTCGGCGACAAGTCCGGCATCCGGCGGTTCGCCAACGCGAGTGTCCCGCTGGACGAGACGCTGGCGCAGGTCACCGTCGACCTGTCCGGCCGCCCGTTCCTGGTGCACAGCGAGCCCGAGGGCATCGCCCCGATGATCGGGCCGGACTACGACACGACCATGACCCGGCACATCTTCGAGGCGCTCGTCTACAACGCGGCGATCTGCCTGCACATCCACGTGCCGTACGGGCGCAACGCGCACCACATCGTGGAGGCCCAGTTCAAGGCGCTGGCCCGCGCCCTGCGCGACGCGTGCGAGCACGACCCGCGCGCCCAGGGCATTCCCTCCACCAAGGGCGCGCTGTGAAGATCGTCGTCCTGGACTACGGGTCGGGCAACCTCCGCTCGGCCGAGCGGGCGATCGCCCGGCTCGGCCCGGAGGTGACGGTCACCGCCGACTTCGACACGGCGCTGGAGGCCGACGGGCTCGTCGTGCCGGGGGTCGGCGCGTTCGCCGCGTGCATGAACGGCCTGCGCGGGGTGCGCGGCGAGCAGCTCATCGGCCGCCGGCTCGCGGGCGGGCGCCCGGTGCTCGGCATCTGCGTCGGCATGCAGATCCTGTTCGAGAAGGGCGTCGAGCACGGCATCACCACCGACGGCTGCGGGGAGTGGCCCGGCGCGGTCGAGCGCCTGAACGCCCCGATCCTGCCGCACATGGGCTGGAACACCGTCGACGCACCGGACGGGTCGGCGCTGTTCGCCGGCCTGGACGCCGAGACGCGCTTCTACTTCGTGCACTCGTACGGCGTGCGCACCTGGGAGCTGGAGCCGGGCCGGTTCACGGCGCCGCTGGTGACCTGGGCCGAGCACGGCGAGCGTTTCGTGGCCGCGGTGGAGAACGGCGCGCTGTGCGCCACGCAGTTCCACCCGGAAAAGTCCGGCGACGCCGGGTCACAGGTCCTGAAGAACTGGCTGTCGACGGTCTCATGAGCAAGGAACGCCAGCGGCTGCGGGCCGAACGCGAGGCCGCTCGCGAACGCGCCGCCGCCGAGAGCGCCCGGCGCAACGCGCGCGCGGCACGCCGCCGGGCCCGGGTCGCCCGGGTGTCCCGGCTCGCGCCGCGCCGGTCCGGTCGGCCCGGCGGGCTGCTGGCGCGCCGCCGCCGTGAACAGAACGCCATCGTGGTGGTGGCGTTCCTGCTGGTCCAGGTGTTCGCCTGGATCTCCCTCTCGTCCTGGACGGGTCGCCTGGCCGTGTTCGCGCTGTCGGCGTTCCTGGTCCCGGTCTTCATCACGCTCGCCTTCGACCGGAGGTCGTAGATATGTCCCTTGTCCTGTTGCCCGCCGTCGACGTCGCCGACGGGCAGGCCGTGCGCCTCGTGCAGGGGGAGGCGGGCACCGAGACGTCGTACGGCGAGCCGCTCGACGCGGCGCTGGCCTGGCAGAGCGCGGGCGCCGAATGGATCCACCTGGTCGACCTGGACGCCGCGTTCGGGCGGGGGTCCAACCACGCCATGCTCGCCGCGGTGACCGGGAAGCTGGAGGTGAAGGTGGAGCTGTCCGGCGGCATCCGCGACGACGAGTCGCTCGCCGCCGCGCTCGCCACCGGCTGCGCGCGCGTCAACATCGGTACCGCCGCGCTGGAGAACCCCGCGTGGTGCCGCAAGATCATCGCCGAGCACGGGGACCGGATCGCGGTCGGCCTCGACGTGCGGGGCACGACGCTCGCGGCCCGTGGCTGGACCCGTGAGGGCGGCGACCTGTGGGAGGTGCTCGACCGGCTGGAGGCCGACGGCTGCCCCCGCTACGTCGTCACCGACGTGACCAAGGACGGCACGCTGCGCGGCCCCAACGTCGAGCTGCTTCGCGAGGTCTGCGGGCGTACGGACCGGCCCGTGGTCGCCTCCGGCGGGGTGTCGTCCCTGGAGGACCTGCGGGCCCTGGCCGGCCTCGCACCCGACGGGGTGGAGGGCGCCATCGTCGGCAAGGCCCTGTACGCGGGCGCGTTCACCCTCGAAGACGCCCTCGCGGCGGTGGCGACGTGAGCGTCGCCGTACGCGTGATCCCCTGCCTGGACGTGGACGCCGGGCGGGTGGTGAAGGGCGTCAACTTCGAAAACCTCCGTGACGCGGGCGACCCGGTCGAGCTGGCCCGCCGGTACGACGCCGAGGGCGCCGACGAGCTGACCTTCCTCGACATCACCGCCTCCAGCGGCGAACGCGCGACCACCTACGACGTGGTCCGCCGTACCGCCGAGCAGGTGTTCATCCCGCTGACGGTCGGCGGCGGCATCCGCTCGGTCGAGGACGTGGACCGGCTCCTGCGGGCCGGCGCGGACAAGGTGTCGGTCAACACCGCCGCGATCGCCCGGCCGGAGTTCCTGCGCGAGGCGGCCCACCGGTTCGGCTCCCAGTGCATCGTGCTGTCCGTGGACGCGCGCCGCTCCGGCGAGGGCTTCGAGGTCACCACCCACGGTGGCCGCCGGGGGACCGGGCTGGACGCGATCGAGTGGGCACGGCGGGGTGAGGAACTCGGCGTCGGTGAGATCCTGCTCAACTCGATGGACGCCGACGGCACCAAGAACGGCTTCGACCTGGAGATGCTCCGCGCCGTGCGCGCGGTCGTGAGCGTGCCGGTGATCGCGAGCGGGGGAGCGGGCGCGGTCGCGCACTTCACCCCGGCGGTCGAGGCGGGCGCGGACGCCGTGCTCGCCGCCAGCGTCTTCCACTTCGGCGAACTCAAGATCTCCGACGTCAAGGAGTCCCTGCGCGAGGCCGGCCACCCGGTCCGCTGATCACACCGGCTCTCCCAGGAGGAACTCCGCGAGGGTACGCCAGGGGCCCGGCTCCGGTGGGCCGGTGACGAGTTGGACCGACGCGACCGTGGCCCGGATCGGCAGCCGGGTGGAGACGGCCTCGGCCGCCCTGTCCAGCAGCCGCCGCGGCTCGCCGTGCCGGACGGTCAGGTGCGGCGTCGAGCCGGTGTGCTCGCCACCGTACGGGGGTGTTTCCGGAAAGCGCCGGCACATCGCGGCGGTAAGCCGCCGGAACGGCCCGTCGGGCTCAGGTGCGAGCCACACGACCCTGTCACCGAACCACCCGACGCGGCGGAACACCACGTCGAACCGGGGGACGGCCGCGACCACGTCGCCGATGACGGACAGGATCCGCTCATCGATCCGTTCGGGCGGCAGGAACGGATAGAGCACCGTCACGTGCGAGGGGTCGGGCGATGCCCGTAACGGGCCCACCGCCGGCTCGGCCTCGGGTATCGCGACGGTCAGGGCGGTCTGGGTGGGGTCCATGGCGACAGTCTCCGGCCGCCGCGGCTCGCGATCCAGCCGATTTCTCCTGTGATCCGTGTCGAGAACCTCGCACGCGCTCCGACTCACCCGTGAGAGCGCGCCCGCCGGGCGCGCCGGACCGCGAAATGAGTCTCTATGAACGCCACGACTGGGGCCGGAAAGCGAGAGTGGGTGGGACTGGCCGTGCTGGCCCTGCCCACGCTGCTCGTCTCGATCGATGTATTCGTGCTGCTGCTCGCGTTGCCGCGACTGAGCACCGACCTCGGCGCCGGCAGCACCGCGCAGCTGTGGATCATGGATGTGTACGGCTTCCTGATAGCCGGCTTCCTGATCACGATGGGCAGCCTCGGCGACCGGATCGGGCGCCGCAGGCTGCTGCTGATCGGTGCGGCCGGTTTCGGCGCCGCGTCGGTGCTCGCGGCGTACTCCACCAGCGCCGGAATGCTCATCGTCGCCCGCGCGCTGCTGGGCATCGCCGGCGCGACGCTGGCGCCTTCCACGCTCGGCCTGATCAGCAACATGTTCACCGTGCCCCGGCAGCGGGCGGTGGCGATCAGCGTCTGGATGGCCTGCTTCATGTCGGGTGCCGCCCTCGGCCCGCTGGTCGCCGGGGTCCTTCTCGACCACTTCTGGTGGGGCTCGGTGTTCCTGCTCGGTGTGCCGGCGATGGTGCTGCTGCTCGTGCTCGGCCCGTTCCTCCTGCCGGAGTACCGCGACGCCGGGGCCGGCCGCATCGATCTGCCGAGCGTGGGACTGTCCCTGGCCGCGATCCTGCCCCTGGTGTACGGGCTCAAGGAGCTGGCCCGCAGCGGCTGGCAGCCCATCCCGATCGCGGCTGTGGTGGCCGGCGCGGCCTTCGGCTGGGTCTTCGTCCGGCGCCAGCACCGGCTGGCCGACCCACTGCTGGACCTGCGCCTGTTCGCCCACCGCGCGTTCAGTGCCGCGCTCGGCAGCATCATGTTCGGCACGATGCTCATGGGCGCGATCATGATGTTCATCGCGGAGTACTTCCAGCTGGTGCGGGGCCTGTCGCCGCTCCAGGCGGGCCTGTGCATGCTCCCCGGCGTGGGCGGGTCGATGGTGAGCTTCCTGGCGTCGCCGCACCTCGCTCGCCGGGTACGGCCGGCGTACCTGATCGGCGGCGGCATGGTGGTCTCCGTGTGCGGCCTCCTGCTCATCGCCTCGGCGGATCCCGTGTCGGGCCTGGCGGCCGTCGTGATCGGCTTCGGCGTCACCAATTTCGGCGCCGGCCCCATGGTCACTCTCGGCACCGACCTGGTCGTCGGCTCCGCACCGGTCGAGAAGGCGGGCTCCGCGGGGGCGATGAACCAGACCAGCGGCGAGTTCGGTTTCGCCCTCGGCATCGCCGCGCTGGGCAGCCTCGGCACCGTGGTCTACCGCGGCAAGGTCAGCGTGCCGGCCGGTGTCCCCGCCGGCGCGGCCCGCGACTCGCTGGCGGGTGCGGTGACCGTGGCCGGCCGGCTGCCCTCGAGCGTGGGCACCCAGCTCCTCGACTCCGCACGTGTGGCCTTCGTGAGCGGCATGCACGTGGCCGCCACGGTCAGCGCGGTCCTGCTGATCGTCGTCGCCGCCGTCGTGGCCACGCTGCTACGGAACGTGCGCCCGAGCGGTGAGCCGGTCGAGCCGGACACCGCCGATGAACCGCGCGTCGAGGCCCTCAGGTAGAGGGTCAGGCGGTGGGCTTCGATGGAAGACCGGCCTGATCCGGAACGACTCTCGGCAGTTCGCGGAGCCAGCCCTCCACGTCCGCCGGCCACCAGCGGCCCGGCGAGAGCCTGCCGAGCACCTCCGTGACGGCCGAGGCCGAGGCCCCGGCGGGCACCACGCGCGCCGGGGCGGCACCGGCGAGCACGCCGAGCCACCAGTGCCTCCGGGTGACGGGCATCTCGCCGGGGTCGAGGACGACGTAGTAGTCGGGCAGGACCACACGCTCCGAGCGCAACGCGGCAAGTGCCGTCTCGGTCGCGACCTCCAGCGCACCGACCGGCGCCGCGCCGTCGAACAGGCCGGCCCAGGCGTCGCCGACCGCGCCCAGCGGATCCGCGTCATGGACGACGTATGTGGCCACGGCCTGGTTGACGGCCTGGTCGACCTCGGCCGGGGAGCGTCCATCGCGGGTGATCGCCCGTACGTTGCGCAGGCCGTCCAGGCCGGCGACGACCTTCCCGGCCTGCTCGCCCGCCACCACGACCACCGTGCTGCTCAGCCGCCGCATGCCTGGAAGTCTAGGACGCGGGCGGCCGGGCCCTCGCGGGGCGCCCGGTCTTCGCGTCACGAATGTCCCAAGATGCCGTCGCGGGCACCCCCTTGACGTTACGGTTCGGGCGGTCCGGGAAGATGTCGGCGGAGGGGATGATCATGCGCGCTCTAACCGTCGTACCGCGTCAGGCGGGTTCGCTCGAGGTGTCGGAGTTCGCCGACCCGGTGGCCGGCGAGGGTGAGCTGCTGGTCGAGGGCATCGCGCTCGGCGTGTGCGGTACCGACCGGGAGATCGCCGGGGGACAGTACGGCTGGGCGCCGCAGGGGGAGGAGCGCCTGATCCTCGGCCATGAGTCGCTCGGCCGGGTACGCGAGGCGCCACCCGGCAGCGGGTTCAGCGCCGGTGACCTGGTCGTCGGCATCGTACGGCGGCCCGACCCCGTACCCTGCGGCGCCTGTGCGCACGGTGAGTTCGACATGTGCCGCAACGGCCGCTACACCGAGCACGGCATCAAGGAGATCCACGGCTACGGTTCGGAGCTGTGGACGGTCGAGGCCGACTACGCCGTACGCCTCGACCCGTCCCTGGAAGACGTCGGAATGCTGGTGGAGCCCACGACGGTCGTGGCCAAGGCGTGGGAGCACATCGAGCGCATCGGCAAGCGCGCCTGGTTCGAGCCGCACTGTGTGCTCGTCGCCGGCGCGGGCCCGATCGGCCTGCTGGCCGCCATGCTCGGGGTGCAGCGCGGCCTCGACGTCCACGTTCTTGACCAGGTGAAGGACGGCCCCAAGCCCGAGCTGGTCGCCGCGCTCGGCGCGACGTACCACACCGGGTCGATCCCGGAGGTCGCCGCGAAGGCGGAGCCGGACATCGTCATCGAGGCCACCGGTGTCGCGCGGCTCGTCCTGGACGCCATGGCGAACAACGCGGCGGCGAGCGTCGTCTGCCTGACCGGAGTGTCGCCGACCGGGCGGCCGATCGAGGTGGACGCCGGCTCGCTGAACCGCGGGATCGTGCTCCAGAACGACGTCGTCTTCGGCACGGTCAACGCCAACCGCCGCCACTACGACCTGGCGGTACGCGCGCTCGGCCTGGCCGACCACGCGTGGCTGGCGGGCCTGGTCACGCGGCGGCTGCCGCTGGAGCGGGCGCACGAGGCGTTCGAACAGGGCGGGGAAGAGGTCAAGGTCGTCATCGATCTGGGTTCCTGACCCCCTACGAGGACCGATGCCCCGCCATCTCCTAGCCGAGCGGCTCGGTGAGGTAGCGCTGGACGGTCGGGGCGAGGGCGGCGACGAGAGCGTCGGTGTCGAGGGCGACGATCTCCGGTAGCCGCACGACGTACCGGCACAGTGCCACGCCCAGCAGCTGGCTGGCCACGAGCGCCGCGCGGGCCGGCCCGTCCTCGGTCACAGGGCCGATCACGGCGCCGACCTGGGTGGCGAAGACGGAGCGCATGCGGTCGGCGGCGGCCTCGTTGGTGACCGCGGACCGGAGCAGGACGGTCAGCACGTCACTCGTACGCCCGCCCTCCCACAGCGACAGGAAGTGCCGTACGAGGGTCTCGCCGCGCCGCCCGGCCGGCAGGTCGTCCAGGGCGGGCAGGCGCAGGGTCACGTCGACGGCGGCGGCGAACAGCCCGTCCTTGGAGCCGTAGTAGCGCATCACCATCGACGGGTCGATGCCCGCGTCGGCGGCGATGGCGCGGATCGTGGCGCGTTCGTAGCCGTCATCGGCGAAGCGACGGCGTGCGGCGGTCAGGATCGCGTTGCGCGTCTCCTCCGAGCGCTGGGTGAAGGCCATGCCGAAGAGTGTAGGCCAACACGTGTTGGCAAACGCGTGATGCGGGGGTACGTTGGTGCCAACAGACGTTGGCCATCAACCGTTGACTCGGAGGCCGAGATGACGAAGCCGCCCGCCACCACCGATGTCGCGATCGTCGGAGCCGGACCCACCGGCCTCACGCTCGCCGCGTTCCTCACCGCCGGGGGCGCCGACGTGGTCCTGCTCGACAAGGCGGCCGGGAGCGACGGCACCTCGCGCGCCGCGGTCGTGCACGCACGTACGCTCGAGGTCCTCGAGGGGATCGGCGTCAGCGGCGAGCTGGTTGAGCGCGGCCTGATCACGCCGACCTTCACCGTCCGCGACCGCGACCGCGTGCTGATGACCGTGTCGTTCGGGGGACTGCCCACCGCGCACCCGTACACGCTGATGATCCCGCAGAGCACCACGGAGGAGGTCCTGCTGGCCCGCCTGCGCGAGCTCGGCGGCCAGGTGCACCGGCCGTACGAGGCGGCCGGCGTCAGCCAGGACGCGACGGGCGTGACCGTCACCACCGCGACCGGGGAGACGGTGCGGGCGCGCTACGTCGTCGGGACCGACGGCATGCACAGCGTGGTCCGCGAACGGTCCGGCGTGGCCTTCACCGGCGACAGCTACCCGCAGTCGTTCGTCCTCGCCGACGTGGCGATGGACTGGCCGCTGCCGGGCGACGAGGTCCAGCTGTTCTTCGCCGCGGCCGGGCTCGTCGTCGTCGCGCCGCTGCCGGGCGGCCGCTACCGGATCGTCGCGACGGTCGACGACGCGCCCGAGCACCCGGACGCCTCCGACCTGCGGGCGCTGCTCGATGCCCGGGGGCCGCAGACGGTCCCGGCGCGGATCCGTGAGGTCGCGTGGAGCTCGCGGTTCCACGTGCACCACCGGATCGCCGACCACTACCGGGCGGGACGGATCTTCCTCGCCGGTGACGCCGCGCACGTGCACAGCCCCGCCGGCGGACAGGGCATGAACACCGGAATCCAGGACGCCGCCGAGCTCGCCCGCCGCATCCTGGAGGGCACCGAGGACGACTACGAGGCCGTACGCCGCCCGGTCGCGGCCGGTGTCCTCGCCATGACCGACCGGATGACGCGCGCCGCCACGGTGCGTAACCCGGTCGCGCGGGCGATCCGCGACACCGTGCTGACGGTGGCGGGCCGGGGCGGCTCGGTGCGCCAGAAGCTGGCGATGAGCCTGTCCGAGCTCAGTGTGGACCGCTGACCAGGCGGTCGGCCGCCGTCGACCGTACACAGGGATCCTCGGCGGCCTCCTGCCGTAGCCGCCGCAGCCGGGTCCGCGCCTCGCCCTCGAGAGGCACGGCTCCGGCGGCGATCCGGCGTACACCGTCCTCGCAGTCCCACAGGGCCTCGATGAGGTACGGCTCCGCCACATGGCGGTCGATGGCGGTCAGCGCGCCGAGCAGGTTGACGCGCAGCTGGGAGCACGCGCTCTCCTCCCAGGCGTGCAGGAGCAGCGGGATCGCCGGGCGGGACCGCAGCCGCCCCAGCCCGTCGGCGGGGACCGCCGCCAGGTCCCAGTCCTCCTCGGCCAGGGCCGTGCCGAGCGCCTCCAGAAGGGGCGGCGCGTCCCGCTCGGTCCCGTGCGCGGCGAGCACGTCGATGCCGACGTCACGGTAGGAGCGCTGCCCGGCGGTCCACTCGCGAGCGCGGAGGAGCGCACCGGCGCCGAGATCGCGTACGGCCCGGCACAGCGGACCGTCCAGATCGCCGGAGGGCAGCAGCTCCTCGGCCAGGTCGAGGACGACCGGACTGCGGCGGCGGCCGAGCTCGAGGATCGCCGCGGTCACGCTCTCCCCATGCTCGCGTGCCAGCGCCGCGAGGTCGTCGTCGCTGCGGCCGCGGAGAGCCAGGCGTGGCTCGTAGGGCCGCACCTCGGGCCGGCGGGCGGCCGCGATGCGCGGATGCCGCTCGGCCCAGTTGCGGGTGACCACGCCGTCCACGCCGCACAGCCAGGCCAGCTCGTTGTCGTCGCAGCGGGTCGCGGCGACCTCGTCCAGTCCCTCGGCGAGCGCCGGGTCGTCCAGCTCGACGAGTTCGGCGAGCGCGGCGTACCAGTTCCACCCCTCGCGGGCGTACCGCCGCAGCGGTGTCGCCGCCTCCCGCCGGCCCAGTCTCACCAGGCGCGCGAGCACATCGACGGCGAGGTTCGTACGGTCCTCCTCCAGGTCGGCATGGTCGGCCGGATCGAACAGGTGGCCGATGACGGGACCGAGGCCGAGCTCCAGGTCACATATCAACCGCGCGTAATACAGGCCGCGGTCCTCGAGCGTGTCCCACCGGGGATCGTGGCACACGCAGTCGTAGATGAGTTCGCCCGCGCCTGGAGTGGCGGCCGCGCGGCGTGCCGCGCAGCCCCGCCCGCGCTGCAGGCGGCCGTGCAGCGATTCCGCTGAGTCAAGGACGATTTCTTCCACGGCTGCAGGATGCGCACCCGATTACAAATCGGGCAAGTAAATTATGGCTTCAGGACGGTCCCGGCCCGCTTGACGGTGCGGATCACCGGCGCCGTCTCCAGGTGCGCGACCCCGTCGAGGGCGCCGATGCGCTCGGTCAGGTAACGGTAAAGGGCCTGCTCGTCGCGGCAGGCCACGGCGGCCATGAGGTTCGCCGGGCCGGTCATGGCGGCGGCGAACGAGACCTCCGGATGGCGGGCGAGCGCCGCGCCCACCGAAGCCAGGTCGGCGGGCCGCACGGACATCCAGAGCCGTGCCTCGTACCGGTAGCCCAGGTATTCGGGCGGGATGTCGATGTCGTAGAACAGCACCCCGGAGCCGACGAGCCGGTCCATGCGCCGCCGGACCGTGGACTCCGACCACCCCGTGATCCCGGCCAGCTCGGCGTGGCCGGTGCGCCCGTCCAGGGAGAGCGCCGCGAGCAGGGCATGGTCACCGTCGTCCAGGACCACCGGCTCTCCGTCGTGGACGGCCGGGGGGTCGGGCCGCAGCCGTCCGACCTGATCGTCGGTGAGCGCGCTGGCGGCGCCGGGCCAGCTCACCGGGCCGCCCACGTACAGGTGGAGCAGCGAGTGGGCGGACACGGACACCACCCGGCCGGTACGCGGGAGCCGCTGGAGCAGTAGCGTGTCGCGTTCCTCGGGGGTGCGCGCCGTCGTCCCGCAGGCGACCTCGGTGCCACCCGACAGCAGGTGCACCCAGAAGGTGTCCTGCCGCCGTGCCAGCGCCGCGGCGATCGGGCCGGCGGCGTCCGGCGCGCACTGCAGCCGGATCGCCCACGAGGCATAGCCGAGCAGCATGGCGTCGACCGAGCCGACCACCCGCAGAGCCTCGGCCGAGCGCAGCCGCCGGTAGCGGCGCGCGATGGTCTGGTCGGAGACGCCGAGCACCGCGGCGATCTTTCCGAACGGTGCGCGCCCGTCGACCTGCAGCGCGTGCACCAGGCCCCGGTCGAGCTCGTCCAGTGTGACGGTTTCCACCACTGCAAGCTATCTCATGTCGAAAAGAGCCGTCTTTTCCGTCGTGACTCGGCCGGATCGCCGTCATCGTCCATCGTGATGAGTCCACGTTCTGAGGAGAGGAATCTCGATGCGCAAATGGTGGCCCCTCGTGGCGGTCTGCCTGGGGGCGTTCATGTTGCTGGTGGACGTGACGATCGTGACGGTGGCGCTGCCCGCGATGGCCCGCGGCCTGCGGACCTCGTTCGCCGGGCTGCAGTGGGTGCTGGACATCTACGCGCTCTCGCTCGCCGCGCTGCTGCTCGGCGCCGGGTCGCTCGCCGACCTGCTCGGCCGCAGGAGGGTGTACATCGCCGGGCTCGTGTTGTTCGCCGCCGCCTCGCTGGCCTGCGGCCTCGCGCCGAACGCCGCGACTCTGATCGCCGCGCGTGGCGTTCAGGGCATCGGCGGAGTGGCCATGTTCACCACCACCCTGGCCCTGATCAACAGCACGTACCAGGGCAGGGACCGGGGGGTGGCCTTCGCCGTGTGGGGTGCCGTCAACGGTGTCGCCGCGGCCGCCGGTCCCATCCTCGGCGGCCTGCTCACCGAGCATGTGGGCTGGCGCTCTATCTTCCTGGTCAACCTCCCGGTGAGCGCCGTCACGATCGCGCTCACGCTCGCGTGCGTCGGGGCGTCACCCGGCATGCCGGGCGCCCGGCCGGACGTGGCCGGGATGGGCGCGTTCACCGTCTGCGCGGGCGCCCTCACGTACGGGCTCATCCGGGCCGGCGGCGACGGCTTCGGCGCGGCGGTGCCGGTCGGCATGTTCGGCCTGGCGGCGGTGGCCCTCGTCGTCTTCGTCGTGGTCGAACGACGGATCGGGCATCCGCTGCTGGACCTCGGGCTGTTCCGCAGCCCGTCCTTCACCGCGATCATGCTGGGCGGCCTGCTGCTCATGGCCTCGGCGTTCGCCTGCCTGGCGTTCACCTCGGTCTGGCTCCAGGCCGAGCTGGGCCTGGGCCCGGTGAGGGCCGGCCTGGCGCTGCTGCCGATGGCGGTGACGTCGTTCGTGGCCTCGGCCGCGAGCGCCCGCCTGCTGAACCGCGTCTCGCCGCGGCTGACCATCGGGATCGGCCTGCTGCTGATCGGCACCGGCTCGGGCCTGCAGGCCGTACTCGACGCGAGCTCGTCCTGGACCGCCCTTGTGCCGGGACTGATGGTCGGCGGCCTCGGCGTGGGCATCGCCATCCCGGCGCTGTCCTCGGCCGCGATGGCGGTGGCCCCGCATGAGCGCGGCGGCATGGCCGCCGGCGCGTTCAACACGTTCCGGCAGCTCGGGTACGCCCTGGGCATCGCGGTGCTGGGGGTGGTGCTGCGGTCCCGCGTCGAGCACGTCCTGACGGGTCACGTACCCGACGCGCACGCCATGGCCGGTGCGGCAAGCGGTGGCCGCGCCCCGCACGTCGCCATCGTGGGCTCCGCGGTCGCCTCGGGTCTGAACGCGGTGTACGCGGTCTCGGCGGCCCTCGGCCTCGCGGGCGGGATCATCGTCCTGGCCCTGGTCCGCCCTGCCCGTAGCGTCCGGGACCCCGAACCGGCCCGCGAAACCGCCGCGGCCTGACGTCCAGGCGCGGAGGTGCCGGCCGGACAAGGCCCACGTCCGCGCCTGGACCCAGGGTTTGTCTCGAAGTCATGCTGTTGCCGTGCGGCGCCGCCTGGGTGGTACCGCCTGGATGGAACCACCCAGGGCGGCACCAGCCAGGCGGCGCCACCCAGGGCGGCGCCGCCCTGGGTTATCCACAGAACCCCGCTCTACTTCCGCCTGTCGCTGTTCTGGCTGGACAATGAGAGTGGGATGGCACCCCCGGGCGGGTGGGCTCCAGGGGGGTGGGCTCCAGGGGGGTGGGCTCCAGGGGGGTGGGCTCCACGGCGGGCGGGCTCCACGACGCGGCCCAGGCAGGGCGCGGCCCAGACCGAGGGCCGAGGGCCGAGGGCCGAGACAGGCCTAGACGGCCCAGCGGGACTGGGAGAGAAGGTTCACGGCGTCGGCCTCGCCGGTCAGCTCGACGCGGGCGGCTTCCTTGCGGCCCATGGTCCACAGTGTCAGCTCGCTCGGCAGGCCGTGGACCCGTACCTGCGGGCCGCCCTTGGTCAGCCGCTGCGTACGGCCGCCGGGCTCGGCCATGGTGATCTCCACCGGTAGGCGCCGGAGTGCGAAGCGGCCCATCTTCAGCCGCCGCCACAGGAGCTCCTCCAGCTCCGCGGGCGGGCGGCGTGGTTCCCGGCCGGGGAGTCCGCGACGGGCGTCCTCGTGGTGGACGAAGAACTCCACCGTGTTCGCGAGGCCGTCCACACCGGGCAGCCCGAACAGCGACAGAGTGGGCGGGCCCTGCCGGATCAGCTCCACCAGTTGGGGGAACGGCGTTCGCTCCAGGGCCTGCCGGCGTACGCGCTCGGAGTATCCCTCCAGGAACGGCAGCATGGCGCCCGCCGCCGCGTCCGGACGGCGTTCGCGGATCAGGAGATGCGCGGCGAGATCACCGGTGGTCCAGCCCTCGCAGAGGGTCGGGGCGTCCGGTCCGGTCTCGATGAGCAGATCGCACAGCGCCTGGCGCTCGATCTGGGCCCAGTTCTGGTCAGCCATCGTCATGATCGTATGCCTGCCTCGCCCGTGGCGGAATAACCGCGCGCTTTCGCGTGATAGGGATTATCGGCCCTGTAACCGCCCTCGAGAGGGGATTTGATGCCGCAGAAGGTGACATCCGACATCCTGCGCAAGGGGATGCGGGTGCTGGGCGTCGCCGTACGGGCCGAGCCCCTTCTCTTCACGCTCGCCGTCATCTTCAGCGGGCTCTACGCGGCCATGACCGTGGGCAGCGCCTGGGTACTCGGCCGCGTGACCGAGGAGGTCGTGCTGCCCGCCTTCCACGACGGGCACACGACGGCGGGCGTGCTCACCGCCGGTGGGCTGGCGATCGTCGGCGTGGCCGCGCTCAAGGCCATCGGCGTGGCCGGACGGCGGCTGTTCGCCGGGTTGATGCAGTACAACATGCAGGCCACGTACAGGCGTGCCGTCACCCGCCAGTACCTGCAGTTGCCGCTCGCCTGGCACCACCGTCACCCGACCGGGCAGCTTCTGTCCAACGCCAACGCCGACGTGGAGGCCGCCTGGGCGCCGATCGCGCCGATGCCGATGGCCGTCGGCGTGGTCCTGATGCTGCTGATCGCCGCCGTCGAGATCGTTTTCACCGACGTGATGGTGGCCATCGTCGGCTTCCTCGTCTTCCCCATGATCGCCGGGCTGAACGTCGTCTACCAGCGGCGGCTGGCGCCGATCGCGGCGCGGGCACAACAGCTGCGCGCCGAGGTCAGCGAGGTCGCGCACGAGAGCTTCGACGGTGCCCTGGTGGTCAAGACGCTCGGCCGCGAGGCGGCGGAGACCGAGCGCTTCGCCGTGGTCGCCGACGAGCTGCGCGACGCCAACGTCGCGGTGGGAAGGGTGCGCGGCCTGTTCGACCCGGTCCTGGAGGCGCTGCCCAACCTCGGTGTGCTCGCCGTCCTGCTCGTCGGGTCGATCCGGCTGCGGTCCGGCGCGATGTCGGCGGGCGACCTGGTCCACGTCGCGTACCTGTTCACGCTGCTGGCCTTCCCGATCCGGGCACTCGGCTGGGTACTCGCCGAGGTGCCGCGCAGCGTGGTCGGCTGGGACCGCGTACGCGGTGTCCTGGACGCCACGGGCTCCCTCCCGTACGGGGACAAGTCCCTCACCGGCGAGGGTCCGGCCCGCCTGGAGGTCCGCGGCGTCCGGTTCGGCTACACCGAGGGCGACGTCCTGCACGACGTCACCTTCACCGTTCGGCCGGGACACACCATCGCCCTGGTCGGCCCCACCGGCTCCGGCAAGTCCTCCCTCACCAACCTCCTGGTCCGCCTGGTCGACCCGGCGAGCGGCGACGTGGTCCTCGACGGTGTCGACGTACGCGACGTCGAGCGCGGCGGGCTCGCCCGTACGACCGCGGTGGTCCCCCAGCAGACCTACCTGTTCGACGACACCGTGCGCGGCAACGTGACGCTCGGCCTCGACGTCCCCGACGAGGACGTGTGGGAGGCGCTGCGGCTCGCCCAGGCCGACGGTTTCGTCTCCGCCCTCGCCGAGGGGCTCGGCACCCGCGTGGGGGAGCGGGGCGCCACACTGTCCGGCGGTCAGCGGCAGCGCCTCGCCCTGGCCCGCGCGCTCGTACGCCGGCCGCGCCTGCTCATCCTCGACGACGCGACGTCCAGCGTCGACCCGCAGGTGGAGGCGCGCATCCTCAGCGGCCTGCGCGACTCGGCCGCGACCGTGGTGGTCGTGGCGTACCGCAAGGCGACCATCGAGCTGGCCGACGACGTCATCTACATCGAACGCGGCCGGATCGCCGGCCAGGGCGCGCACAAGGACCTGATCGAGGTCTCCGAGGGCTACCGGAACCTCGTCACCGCCTACGAACGCGACCAGGACGACGAGAACGAAGGGGTGCCGGCGTGACCGTCACGGATCCGAGAGCCGACGAGGCGACGGAACAGGCCGACCCGACGGCGGGCCCGGGGCAGGGCATCGGCGCCGGCCGGGATTCCGGCCTGGGCACACTCCGTACCGGCCTGCGCCTGACCCCGGAGTTCCACCGGGGGATCGGGGTGACGCTGCTGCTCGCCCTCATCGCCACCGCCGGCCGCATCGTCGTGCCGGTGGCGGTCCAGCAGACCCTCGACCGCGGGCTGGACTCGCCGGGCGGCGCCGACATCGGCTTCATCCGCAACGCCTGCCTGCTGTGCGCCGTCGCCGTCATCGTCACCGCCGTCGCGGCGTACCGGATGAACGTACGGCTCTACCGGACCAGCGAGAGCGGCCTGGCGGCCCTGCGCGTACGGGCGTTCCGGCACATCCACGACCTTTCCATGCTGACCCAGAGCGCCGAGCGGCGCGGCGGGCTGGTCTCGCGTGTCACCACGGACGTCGACCAGATCAGCCAGTTCATGCAGTACGGCGGCCTGATGATCCTGATCGCGGGCGGCCAGCTGATCGTGGCCAGCGGGCTGATGGCGATCTACTCCTGGCCGCTGGCCCTGCTGGTCTGGGCGGTGTTCGTGCCCCTGGCACTCGCGCTGCGCTTCTTCCAGCGCTGGCTGTCCAGGGCGTACGGCATCGCGCGCGAACGGGTCGGCGACATGCTTTCGGCCGTGGGCGAGTCGGTCGTCGGCGCGTCGGTCATCCGCGCGTACGCCGCCGAGGACCGCACCGCGCGCCGCATCGACGAGTCCGTCGACGCCTACCGCGACGCGCAGGCCCGTGCCCAGAAGCTCGTCGCGGCGACCTACCCCTCGACCGAGCTGGCCGCCGCGATCGCCACCGCCGCGGTGGTCATCGCGGGTACCGCGCTGGGCATCGGGGGCCACATCACCGCCGGGGAGCTCGTCGCGTTCCTGTTCCTCGTCACGCTGTTCGTGAGCCCCCTGCAGATCGCCACCGAGGTGCTCAACGACGCCCAGAACGCCATCGCCGGCTGGCGCCGTGTCCTCGGCGTCCTCGAGACGACGCCGGACGTGGCCGATCCGGGCGAGGAGGGCCGCGAGCTGCCACGAGGCGCGATCGAGGTGCGCTTCGAGGACGTGTCCTTCGCCTACCCGGGCGGCCCGACCGTGCTCCATGACATCTCGGCGTCGATCGCGCCGCGCGCGCGGGTCGCGATCGTGGGCGAGACCGGGTCGGGCAAGACCACCTTCGCCAAGCTGCTGACCCGGCTCATGGACCCGACCTCGGGGCGGGTGCTCATCGACGGCGTGCCGCTGACCGGCATCCGGTTCTCCTCGCTGCGCGAGCGGATCGTGATGGTGCCGCAGGACGGTTACCTGTTCGACGCGAGCCTGGCCGACAACATCCGGTACGGGCGGCCGGGCGCCACCGACGAGGAGATCACGCTCGCGCTCACCGAGCTCGGACTGGGCGACTGGCTGGAGAGCCTGCCGGACGGGCTCGCCAGCCACGTCGGGCAGCGGGGCGAGTCCCTGTCGGCCGGGGAGCGTCAGCTCGTCGCGCTGGCACGCGCGTACCTCGCCGACCCCGACCTGCTGGTGCTGGACGAGGCCACCTCGGCCGTCGACCCGGCCACCGAGGTACGTCTTCAGCGGGCGCTGGAGGGCATCACCCGCGGCCGTACGGCCGTCTCGATCGCCCACCGGCTCTCCACCGCGGAGGCCGCCGAAGAGGTCATCGTCTTCGACCAGGGCCGGATCGTGCAGCGCGGATCGCACGCGGAGCTGGTCGGGCGGCCTGGCCGATATGCCGAGCTGTACGCGTCATGGGCCGCCCAGCTCGAGGGCTGAGTACGGTCTGGGCACGGTCAGCGCGCATCTGGACAGGTAAAGCCTTTGCGACGTTATTGGCGGGGGGACGTGAACGACGACCACCCCAGACGGGGACGAGACGCCGAAAAGTGATCTTTCGCCGGGGCGCGTGTGAGAGGCCATCGATGTTGGTAAGCTCACAGCGGTTGTAGTCGTAGTTCCACGTTCGTTTGCCAGACGCCCGCGGACCGATGACTAGCGGGCGTGTTCTGCTTCTTCGGGATCTCGCACGCTTCGCAGCAACCACTAAATGGCCCATGAAGTGTGGGTCTGTTTGTCCCGCAAGGAGTTAGGCATGGCCCAGGGCACCGTGAAGTGGTTCAACGCCGACAAGGGGTTCGGCTTCATCGCCATTGATGGCGGTGGTCCGGACGTCTTCGTACACTACTCGGCGATCGCCAGTTCCGGCTTCCGTTCGCTCGAGGACAATCAGCGTGTGGAGTTCGAGGTCGTTCAAGGCGACCGCGGCCCGCAGGCGGACCAGGTCCGCCCGCTGTAGTTCGCCGACATCCACCCGTTGGGGTCCGTGCCGTTCTCGGTGCGGGCCTCTTCATTTTCTGCCCGAATTCAGGCGGAAATCCGGTTTTTTGTGCCTCTGGTTCCGGGCAACCCGTGTCCGCGCGTTCCCGTACCCCTTCGCCGATCCGCCTCGGTGACCCGGCACAATAGGGGTCATGTCCTTGGACCCCAAGATCGCCGATCGTCTCAAACGAAACTCCGACGGTCTCGTCGCCGCCATCGCCCAGCAGTACGACACGGGCGAGGTGCTCATGCTCGCCTGGATGGACGATGAGGCCCTGCACCGCACGCTGACCACCGGCCGTGCGACGTACTGGTCGCGCAGCCGTCAGGAATACTGGGTGAAGGGCGACTCCTCCGGCCACCAGCAGTGGATCAAGGAGGTCGCACTCGACTGCGACGGCGACGCCGTCCTGCTCAAGGTCGACCAGGTCGGTGCCGCGTGCCACACCGGCGACCGTACGTGCTGGGACACCGACGTCCTCGAGCCGGCCATCGGCGAGCGCCCGCGGTGACGAGCCGCCGCGAGCTCGCCGCCGCCACGTTGCTGGGCGGTGCGGGTGCGGCCATCGTGGTGGGTTTCGCCGGGCGCAGCTGGGCGACGGTCACCGAACGCGGCACCGGCGTGGAGACGCTGAACCAGCATCTCAGCGGCCGATCCCTCAGCGGCGTCATCGCCGCCCTGGGCTGGGCCGGCCTGGCCGGCATCGCCGCGCTCCTGGCCACACGCGGCTGGGCACGCGTCGCGGTGGGCGTACTCCTCGCCGCCTTCGGGGTGATCGTCGCGATCGCCTCACCGGGCGCCGTACGCCACGCCCACGTGGCCTCGATCGCGGGCGACAAGACCAACCTCGCCCGCCTGGGCGGCGACCTGGTCGTGCACGTCAACGCGTGGTGGACCCTGTCACTGGCGGGAGGCGTACTCCTGGCGGCGGCGGGCCTCCTCACGACCGTGCGAGGACGCCGATGGCCGGGAATGTCGTCTCGGTACGAGCGCCCCAGCGCCGCACAGCCGTCCACGGACGACCCCGCGTCATTGTGGAAGGCCCTCGACAGGGGCGACGACCCCACCTGACGGCATCTCGGCCGCCGAGTGTGATGGCCTTTTTCGGCCTCGCCGGCGCGGCTCGGCGGGCTGATGTCTCGTGGTCGTCTCCGTGCCGGCAGTGGGAGTGCGTCGGCCGCGGCGGCTTTTGGCCGTGGTGGTCGCGCGTTGCCGGGTGGCTGCCGGCGCGGGGTCGCGTGCGTGGCGCGGTGCCGTACCGGTCGGCGTCGCCTGGTCTCGGCCGTCCTGCTCCCCGGGTCTGCGGGCGTTCTCTCGTCGTGGACGAGCCCGGTGTAGAACCTGCCGGGCCGCGTGGGCGTCACGTCGGCGGGTTCGGTCGGTGTGACGTGTCGCGGCCGGCGTCGCGTCGCCTGGCGCCCGCGATCACGGCCGTGTGGCCGCGGCGTCCGGCGGCTGTGGTCCCGGCCGGAGTCCCGGTACGATCGGCGCGACATCCCGCCGTCGACCGCGTGGGTGGCGCTGGTCCGAGGTCGACGACGATCACACCAGCTGCTCGCGGGGGGCACCCGGTTCCCATCGACGGAGGTCCGACATGGCTGGCCGTGTCGAGGTGACGGAGACCGACCGTGACGGCACCGTGCTCGTGGTGGAACACGATCCGGGCGTGGCCGACCTGGCCGGGCTCTACCTGTCCCGCGAGGGGTTCGACGTCCACCTGGTGACCGACCCCGAACACGCGGCGTCCACCGCGCGGCGCCTGAAGCCCGACGTCGTCGTCCTCGACCTGTCCACGGGCGTCCACCAGGAGGTCATGGCCGCGGTCGGCGCCACACCGATCGTGTGCGTCGTCCCGGACGGCGGGCCCGGCCCGGGCCCGTACGCCGTGCCGAGACCGTTCAGCCCGCGCGTCCTCGTGTCGACGGTCGCCCGCGCCCTGCGCGGCCACGAACCGGAACCCCCGCCCGAAGGCCTCCTGCGCGTCGGCGAGGTCATCCTGGACACCGCCACCCGTACGGTCACCGCGGCGGGCACGCCGAAGTCGCTCACCGCGACGGAGTTCGACCTGCTCGGCTTCCTGATGGGCCGCCCCGGACGCGTGTTCACGCGGGAGCAGCTCCTGGCCGCGGTGTGGGGTTCGGCGGAGTCGGCCGGCACCCGTACGGTCGACGTCCACATCGCCCAGCTACGCGCCAAGCTCGGCGCCCTGAGCCCGCTGCGCACGGTCCGCGGCATCGGCTACGCCGCCGACCCATGACCGCGCCCGGCCTCGCCCGAGGCCGCCGCCGCTCACTTTGTGAGCGGGGCGAGTGACCTGCCAAGAGTGATGGCCGTCGCAGAGCGACCTCGCCGCCGCAACGCAGGCCGTCGCGGCGCCGGCACTGGTGATGGACGAGCCGGGCACATCGGTCCGCCGCCGAACACCATGCCCAGGGCGGCCGACAGGGTGCCGGGTGCAGGGAGGCGTGGGGGAGCGGCCGACCTCGGGCCGCGCCCGCCTTGGGCCGCGCCCGCCTTGGGCTACGCCCGCCTTGGGCCGCGCCCGCCTTGGGCTACGCCCGCCTTGGGCTACGCCCGCCTTGGGCTACGCCCGCCTTGGGCTACGCCCGCCTTGGGCTACGCCCGCCTTGGGCCGCGCCCGCCTTGAACCAGGCCGATCTCAAGTCGCGCCGGTCTGGGCTACGCCCCGATCTCAAGTCGCGCCTGTCTGGGGCCACGCCCGGCCTCGCGGGCGGTGCCCGCGACCTCTCCAGGGCGGGCCGCGAGAGCGAGGACGAGCCGGGCGCGCGGTCTACCCTTGGTGCGTGACGACCGTGCGGACGTGGAGAGGTGGCCGAAGCCGCTGGGCGCCGTACGCGGTGCTCGCCGTCGCCGCCGGTGCCGCCGGATATGTCGCCCTCGTCGACCCGAACCACCCCGGTCACTACCCGACCTGCCCCTTCTACGCCCTGACCGGCGACTACTGCCCGGGCTGCGGCTCTCTCCGCATGATCCACGCGCTCACCCACGGGCACGTGGCGGAGGCCTTCGGGCGTAACGCGCTCGCCTTCGTAACCCTGCCGCTTCTCGGCTATCTCTGGGTCCGGTGGACGGTCGCCGCGCGGCGGGACCGGCCACTGCAGGCCAAAATCCTCCAACCGTGGGCGATCATCGTCTTCGCCGTGGTCATCGTCGTTTTCTGGGTGGTCCGCAACCTCCCTGCCGGACACGCTCTGGCCCCCTGACCCAGCACCCGGCGCGGGAACAGCGGGCCGACCGGGCTACGATCGGGAGACACGACACCACGAGCACAGGGGGATCGATCACGTTGAGCGGAGCGGACCCAGGGGCCATTCGGGCCCGCTCACGTTCCGGCGAGGAGGACAGGTGACGGTTCTCGACGAGATCCTCGATGGGGTGCGTGCCGACCTCGCGGAGCGCCAGCAGGCCGTCTCGCTCGACGCTCTCAAGGAGATGGCGGTCCACGCGCCCTCACCTAAGGACGGCCATGGCGCCCTCCGCGGGCAGGGTGTGTCCGTGATCGCCGAGGTGAAGCGGAGCAGCCCCTCGAAGGGAGCGCTCGCCGCGATCGCCGACCCGGCAGGGCTCGCCGAGGACTACGAGTCCGGTGGCGCCGCCGTGATCAGCGTGCTGACCGAGCGGCGGCGTTTCGGCGGTGACATCGACGACCTCGCCCAGGTGCGCAACCGTGTCGACGTGCCGGTGCTGCGCAAGGACTTCATCGTCACCTCCTACCAGCTGTGGGAGGCCCGCGCGTACGGCGCCGACCTCGCTCTCCTCATCGTGGCCGCCCTGGAGCAGCAGGCTCTGATCTCGCTCGTCGAGCGGGCCGAGTCGATCGGGCTCACCCCGCTCGTCGAGGTGCACACCGAAGAGGAGCTGGAGCGCGCGGTCGACGCGGGAGCGCGCGTCATCGGCGTCAACGCCCGTGACCTCACCACCCTGAAGGTCGACCGGAACACCTTCGCGCGCATCGCGCCGAAGATCCCCTCCAACATCATCAAGATCGCCGAGTCCGGTGTACGCGGGCCGCACGACCTGCTCGCCTACGCGGCCTCGGGTGCCGACGCCGTCCTCGTCGGCGAGAGTCTGGTGACGGGCAAGGACCCGCGGTCGGCGGTGGCCGACCTCGTCGCGGCCGGAACCCACCCGGCGTTGCGGCAGGGCAAGTAGGGTATGTCCATGAGCCTGCGCGAACGATGGCGTCTATCCGCCTCACTGCCGACCGGATAGCCCCTTTTCACCTGCACACGCGACAGGACACTCCATGACGACCGATGCCGTTTACGGCGTTACTAACGCTGTTCCCGACTCTGACGGCCACTTCGGCCGCTTCGGCGGGCGGTTCGCGCCCGAAGCGCTGATGGCCGCCCTCGACGAGCTGACCACCGCGCACGCCGAGGCGATGAACGACACCGGCTTCCGCGGCGAGCTCGACCACCTTCTCGCCACCTACGCCGGCCGCCCCAGCCTCCTCACCGAGGCCGAACGGTTCGGCGAGAAGGCGGGCGTACGGGTCCTGCTCAAGCGTGAGGACCTCAACCACACCGGTTCTCACAAGATCAACAATGTGCTCGGGCAGGCGCTGCTCACCAAGCGGATGGGCAAGACCCGGGTGATCGCCGAGACCGGCGCCGGCCAGCACGGCGTCGCGACCGCCACGGCCGCGGCCCTGCTCGGCCTTGAGTGCACGGTCTACATGGGCGAGGTCGACACCGTACGCCAGGCGCTCAACGTCGCCCGTATGCGCATGCTCGGCGCCGAGGTCATCCCGGTCAAGACTGGCAGCCGTACGCTCAAGGACGCCTGCAACGAGGCATTCCGCGACTGGGTGGCCAGCGTCGACCACACGCACTACTGCATCGGCTCGACGATGGGCCCGCACCCGTTCCCGATGATGGTCCGCGACTTCCAGCGGATCATCGGGGTGGAGGCGCGCCGCCAGGTCATCGAGATGACCGGCCGGCTGCCCGACGCCGTCGTCGCGTGCGTGGGCGGCGGCTCCAACGCCATCGGCGCCTTCCACGCGTTCGTCCCGGACGAGGGCGTACGCCTCTACGGCTTCGAGGCCGGCGGCGACGGCCTGGACAGCGGACGACACGCGGCCACGCTCGCCGGCGGCTCCGTCGGCGTCATCCACGGCATGCGCACCTACCTGCTGCAGGACGAGGACGGCCAGACCCTCGACACGCATTCGGTCTCGGCCGGGCTGGACTATCCGGGCGTCGGCCCGGAGCACTCCTGGCTGCGCGACAGCGGCCGGGCCACCTACCAGGCGGTCACCGACGCCGAGGCCATGGACGCCTTCGCGCTGCTGTGCCGTACGGAGGGGATCATCCCGGCCATCGAGTCCGCGCACGCGCTCGCCGGCGTCCTGCGGATCGGTCCCGAGCTCGCGGCCGGCGCCGACGAACGGCCCACCGTCGTCGTCTGCCTTTCCGGGCGCGGCGACAAGGACATGGAGACGGCCGCCCAGTGGTTCGGGCTCGTCGACGAAGACGGGAGCACGCGGTGAGCGCGGGACACAGCGTCGCGACGACGTTCGAGAAGGCCGCCTCGGAAGGCCGCGGGACCCTGGTCGGCTACCTGCCGGCCGGCTTCCCGTCTCGCGAGGGTTCGATCGCGGCGGCCAAGGCCATGGCCGAGGCCGGCTGTGACGTCATCGAGGTCGGCCTGCCCTACACCGACCCGCTGATGGACGGCCCGACCATCCAGGACGCCGTGCACCAGGCGCTCGTCGGCGGCGCCCGCGTCGCGGACGTCTTCGACACCGTCGAGGCGATCGCCGCGACCGGCGTGCCCACTCTCGTGATGACGTACTGGAACCCCGTCGACCGGTACGGCGTCGACGCCTTCGCGCGCGACCTGGCCTCGGCCGGCGGTTCCGGGCTGATCACGCCCGACCTCACGCCGGAGGAGGGCGGCACGTGGCTGGCCGCCGCCGACCAGCACGACCTCGACCGGGTCTTCCTCGTCGCGCTCAGCTCCACCGACGAACGCCTCGCCAAGATCACCGAGGTCTGCCGCGGTTTCGTCTACGCCGCGTCCGTCATGGGCGTCACCGGGGCGCGCTCGGCCGTGGACACGGGCGCCGCCCGCCTGGTCGAACGCACCCGCAAGGCCATGGCACCCGGCTCCCGGCTGCCCATCGGCCTCGGCCTGGGCGTGAGCAACGGCGTGCAGGCGGCCGAGGTCGCGGCCTTCTCCGACGGCGTGATCGTCGGCTCGGCGTTCATCCGCCGGCTGCTCGACGCGCCCTCACCGGAGGAGGGCCTGAAGTCCATACGCGAACTCACCGCCGAACTCGCCGCCGGCGTCCGGCGCCAGGGCGTGTTGGACGGCACCCGCTCTTAGGGAGCGGTTTTCAGGCGACGCGTCGCGGGGGGCTTGACGTCGGCCGGGTGACCGGCGGCGACGTGGCGGGCGGATGTCGATCACGGGTTTGTCGGACGCGCCGAGGTGTTTTGGATGGATCCCGTCCGTGAGGGGCGGTGTTCTGGTGGCGCGTCGCAGGGCGGGGGAGCCTGGCGTCGGTTGGGTGACCGGCGGCGACGTGGCGGGCGGACGTCGATCACGGGTCTGTCGGACACACCGAGGTGTTTCGGACGGATCCCGTTCGTAAGGGGCGTGTCAGGTGGCACGTCGTAAGGCGGGGAGCCTGGCGTAGGTCGGGTGACCGGCGGCAAGCGGCGGGCGGACCTCGATCACGGGTCTGTCGGACGCGCCCAGGCGTGTCGGACGAATCCGTCCGTAGCGGGCGAGGTCCAGGCGGCGCGCCGCAGGGCGGGGGAGCCTGGCGTCGGCCGACGACCGATGTCGCGAGGTGGCCTGCTGGGCGCCGCCCAGCAGGAGGGGAGCCCTGCCGGCTCGCCGCAGGGCGCCAGGGTGGCGTCCGGCCGCGTCGTCGGATCGGCAGGGTGTCGTCCACGCGGACGCGGGTCGCGGCGTAGGGCCTCGCCCTTGACGCTCGGACTCGTACGTGGCGAAGACGAGGTCGTCTCCGTCGAGCGGAACCGGATCGGCGTGACGTGCGGCGCCGGACCCGGACGGACTCCCGCCCGCGCCTCGCGACGCGTCTACCTGGACTCGGCTCGCGATGGCGGTTATCCACAGGACCCCCCCTCAGCCACTCACCGCAAGCACGAAAGTGACAGGATGTTGCCCGCGCGCTTGACAGCGGTCTTATGGTTCACCGCCTAAGCTGGCGCGCGCCGGATCGCGAAACCGTTAGGAAACGACTGTGGCTGGAGAGATGGCGGCCGCCGGAGGCGGACAGAGAGTTCCGCGTGCCCTGCTGCGGCAGCAGGAGTGGATCACCTTGGTGGTCCGCGTCGCGCTCGCGGCCATTCTCGGCATCGCCGGATTTGCCAAGTTCAGTGAGGCGGAGGGGCTGCAGAAGGTCGCAGTGTCCTCTTACCGGATCCTGCCGCAGAGCATGGTCGCGCCCGTGGCGCTCGGCCTGCCGGTGCTGGAGATGGCGCTCGCCGCGATGATCCTGCTCGGGTTCGCCACACGGACCATGGCGATCTGCGTCGGCCTGCTGTTCGTCGTCTTCATCGCCGGGATCATCTCGGTGTGGGCGCGAGGGCTGGCCATCGACTGCGGCTGTTTCGGCGGTGGGGGGCAGGTCTCCAAGGGCCAGACCCACTACCTTAGGGAGATCTTCCGAGACCTCGGCTTCCTCGTTCTGGCGGCCTGGCTCATGGTGTTCCCGCGCGGCAAGGCCGCGCTCGATCGCTGGCTCGGGCTCTAAGCACCTGAGCCGTTAAACGAAATTTCAGAGGAGACCAGATGAGTAAGGCCGCTCGACAGCGGTCGGCCCGCGAGCGGCTGGCGGAGGAACGCAAGCGTCAGGTGCAGAAGCAGCAGCGGACGCGGCGGCTGATGATCACCCTGAGCGGGCTTGTCATTGTGGCGCTGGCCGTGGTCATCACGGTGTACTTCGTCAACAAGAAGGACACGAGCACCTACTCCGGAGCGCTCGCTCCCGCGACCCGCCAGAGCGACGGGGCGATCCTCGCGTCCAAGCCGGGTGCCCAGGCCCCCAAACTGGAGCTCTTCGAGGACTTCCAGTGCCCGATCTGCCATGAGTTCGAAAACTCCAGCGGTAGCACGATCAAGAGGTTGGCCGCCGAGGGCAAGGTCAACGTCCTGTACTACCCGTTCTGGCTGTTCAAGCAGCAGCCCGATCCGATCCGGGGCAACTCCCAGCGCGCCGCCAACGCCGCCCTGTGCGCCCCCGCGGACAAGTGGATCCAGTACCACGACACGATCTACAAGCACCAGCCCGCGGAGGGCTCGAACGGCTTCTCCAACAAGGACCTCATCGGCTGGGCGAAGGACCTCGGGTTCGCCACTCCGCAGTTCCAGCAGTGTGTGAACGGCAACCAGAAGCAGTCGCAGATCGACTCGATGACCAACTACGCCGAGACCACCCGCAAGGTGACCGGGACTCCGACCGTCTTCCTCAACGGGCAGTCGATGGACCTCAACAGCACCCTGCTCAACGCGAAGAACCTCGAGAAGGCCATCCTCGCCGCCAAGCCCGCAGCGGCGAGCTCGCCGCCGAGCGCACCGGCGGCCAGCCCGTCGGCGACGGCCAAGAAGTGACGAGAAGGTAGGTACGACCGCCGTCCGCCGGTGTTCACACCGGAGGACGGCGGTCACTTCGCCACCTGATCGTCATCGACCCGTCTCTCATAGCCGGTAATGTCACTTCCCATGCAGCAGCCGCTCGCCTACATACCCAGCCCTTCGCAAGGGGTCGTCCACCTCGGGCCCCTGCCCCTCCGCGGGTACGCCCTGATGATCATTCTCGGGGTCATCGCCGCCGTCTGGCTCGGCGAGCGGCGATGGACCGCCAGAGGCGGCGCCGCGGGCACGGTCGTGGACGTCGCGGTGTGGGCGGTCCCGTTCGGGCTGGTCGGCGGGCGCCTCTACCACGTCATCACCGACTACCAGCTCTACTTCGGTAAAAACTGGCACCCGGTCGGCGCCCTCGAGGTCTGGAACGGCGGCCTCGGCATCTGGGGCGCCATCGCGGCCGGCGCTCTCGGTGCCTACATCGCCTGCCGGCGCCGTGGCATATCCCTGCGGGTCTTCGCCGACGCCGCCGCGCCGGGCATCGCCCTGGCGCAGGCGCTCGGCCGCTGGGGCAACTGGTTCAACCAGGAGCTGTACGGCCGCCCCAGCACGCTGCCGTGGGCGGTCAAGATCGACCCGGCGCACCGTCCGGCGAACACCCCCGACATCGGCACCTACCACCCGACGTTCCTGTACGAGTCGCTGTGGTGCGTCGGCGTGGCCCTGCTGGTCATCTGGGCGGAAAAGCGCTTCCGGCTGGCGTACGGCCGCACCTTCGCGCTGTACGTCGCCGCCTACACCGTGGGACGGGCCTGGATCGAGTGGCTGCGCGTCGACTCGGCCCACCACATCCTCGGCCTGCGCCTCAACGACTGGACCTCGCTGATCGTCTTCCTCGGCGCGGTCGCCTACCTCTACGTCTACCGGGACCGCACCACGATCCCGGAGGGCGCGGTCGGCACGCCCGCCGAGGAGACCGAGACCGAAGCCTCCGCCGCCACGGCGGAGGAGAGCTCCGCTGCGGCCGCAGAGGCGCCCGAGGGGGCCGGCACCCCGGGCTCACCCGGTGACGAGCCGGAGACGCCGCAGGACAAGCCCTCGGACGAGGACGAGACCGCCGGTGAGACGGAAGTGCCGTCCGAGCCCGTCAAGGCGGGGTCGAACGACGCGGACGCCGGTGAGATCCCCGTACGGGACGAGCTGGAGTCGAACGGCGCCGATGCCGGCGGGCCGGGCGAGGTCCCCGCACCCGAGGTCGAGCCTGCCGAGGCGGGGCCGAGCGGCGCGGACTCCGGCGAGGTCCCCGTACGGGAGGTCCACGACGAGCCTGTCGAGGTGGAGTCGAACGGCGCGGACGCCGGCGGGCCGGGCGACGTCCCCGTACGGGAGGTCCACGACGAGGCCGTCGAGGTGGAGCCGAACGGCGCGGGCACCGCGGACGCGGGAGAGCCCGGCGACACGGCCGAGCCCGAGGCGCCCGGCGAGCCCGGTGGGACCGATCACGGCAAGGACGGCGGCAGAGAGAAGGCCTCGACCGGCGGCGAGCCGGGCGAGAGGACCTCTTGACCCGCGGGGAGGCTCCATGAGCGTCGAGGACGCAGCCACCAGCGGCGCGCGAGCCGAGATCCATCACGAGCATCGCGACGTGACCGGCGGGTGGCTGCGCCCCGCCGTGTTCGGCGCCATGGACGGGCTGGTCTCCAACTTCGCCCTGATCGCCGGGGTGGCCGGCGGCCGCGCGCACCATCAGGTGATCGTGCTCACCGGGCTGGCGGGGCTGGCGGCCGGCGCGTTCTCAATGGCGGCGGGGGAGTACATCTCCGTCGCCTCGCAGGCCGAGCTGGCCCAGGCCGAGATCGAGGTCGAGCGGCGGGAGCTGCAACACCGGCCCGAGGCCGAGGAGCTCGAGCTGGCGCAGCTCTACGAGGCCCGTGGCCTCGATCCCGAGCTGGCCCGCGAGGTCGCACGGCAACTGTCCCGAGACCCCGAGGAGGCACTCGGGGTGCACGCCCGCGAGGAGCTCGGCATCGACCCCGGCGACCTGCCCTCGCCGGTGCTCGCCGCCGGATCCTCGTTCCTGTCGTTCGCGGTCGGCGCATGCCTGCCCGTGCTCCCTTACCTCCTGGGCGCGACCAGCCTCTGGCCCGCCGCCATGCTCGCCGCGGTCGGATTGTTCGGCGCCGGGGCACTGGTGTCCCGTGTCACCGCACGGTCGTGGTGGTACGGCGGTCTCCGGCAGCTGACCCTCGGTGGTGCCGCCGCCGCCATCACTTTCGTGGTCGGATCCCTGATCGGCACCAACAGCGTCTGACGTGCGCGAACCTCGCCGTACGGGTCGGGGCGGCTCATGGCGGGATGGCGATATGGACCTGCCACGGCCCGACGTTCGCTAAGCTCACCGCTCGTGAGCGAGACGGGTTATGACAGTGGTTACGACGGCGGCGAGGGACGACAGAGTTCCCGCAGGCGCCGCCGGCCGCGCCGCTCCAACCGAAATCTTCTGATCATCGGTGGTGCGGCGCTGGCCGTCATCGTCGTGGTCGTCGCGGTGGCCCTGGTGGCCCTGGGCGGTGGCGACGGCAAGAAGAGCGAAGCGGCGGCCGCCGCGCGGGTGTCGCCGAAGGTGTACGTCAACACGCCCGCCAATTCGCTGGTGAACAAGCTCAACGAGCGCAGCAAGGACAAGCGCCCGCTCAACAAGAGCGAGGTCTTCGGCGACGACGCCAAGTCCGTCAAGCACGGCGCGTACAACTTCACGCTCGTGGGCTCGGACCTGACGGACTGCGCCTCGGTCACCTGGGGCCAGGAGCTCCAGAACGACCTGCGCAAGTACGGCTGCACCCAGGTGGCGCGCGGCGCGTACGTGACCCAGGACAAAAAGTACCTCGGCCAGTTCATCGCGATGAACCTCGAGCGACTGCAGGGGGCCGAGCAGGTCGTCCGTGACCTGGACCCGGCCAGCAGCGCCGGATTCGTCTCACCGCTGACGGCCGCCGGCACGGAGAACTTCGGCAGCGGGTTCAGCGCCGCCTACTCCCAGTCGTTCGGCCACTACGTGGTCATCAGCTGGGTCGAGCGCGCCGGAGGCGCGCAGCCGCAGACCATGAACGAGCTGCTGGACGCGAGCATCGCCATCGAGCGTGCCGACGACTTCGTCTGGGAGCGCCTCGTCCTAGTCGGCGGATAGCGCGATGGCCGGTCGGCCCGGACGCCGCCAGGGCCAAGGCGGACGCGGCGAGCCCGAGGGGCAACGCTCCGCGCGACGTCCCCGCCGAGGCCAGAACGGCCCCGGCGGGCGGCCCCGAGGCCAGAACGGTTTCGGTGAGCCGGAGGGGCAGTATCCCCCCGACCTTGGCCAGGGCACCTACGGCGAGCCTGGAGGTCAATACCCTCCAGGCGTCGGTCAGGGCGCCTACGGCGAGCCTGGCGCGCAGTACCCGCCGGACCTTGGCCAGGGCGCCTACGGCACCCCCGAGGGCCGGTATCCGCCCCAGGGCGTAAGCGGTGAGCCTGGTGGTCGGCGCCCTTCGCGGCGTCCGAGCCGAGGGCGGCAGGGAGCCGCGGAGCCCGGTGCGGAGTATCCGCCGGACCCTGGCCAGGGTGCCTACGGTGAGCCCGGGGGTCAGTACTCTCCGGGCTTCGGTGAGAGTGGCTACGGCGAGCCTGGCGCGCAGTACCCGCCGGACATCGGCCAGGGCGCCTACGGCACGCCCGAGGGGCAGTACCCACCGGAGGGTTCTGGTGGGCGGCGCTCCTCGCGGCTTCCGCGCCGAGGCCAGAGTGGGCCGGCCGGTCGCGACGGGAGAGGCCAAGGCCGAGGCCAGGGCGAGTTCGGCGCGCCTGAGGGGCAGTATCCCCAGGACCTTGGCCCGGGTGGCTACGGCGAGCCTGAGGGGCAGTACCCGCCGGACGGTGTTGGTGGTGGGCGGCGTTCTTCGCGACGTCCGCGTCGAGGGCGGCGGGGCGCCGCGGAGCCCGATGCGGAGTATCCGGGGAACCTGGACCAGGGTGCCCATGGTGAGCCCGGGGGACGGTATTCACCGGCCTCTGGTCAGGGTGCCTACGGCGAGCCCGGTGCGGAGTATCCCGCGGACGTCGGCCAGGGCGCCTACGGCGCCCCCGAGGGGCAGTACCCACCGGAGGGTTCTGGTGGGCGGCGCTCCTCGCGGCTTCCGCGCCGAGGCCAGAGTGCGCCCGCCGGTCGCGGCGGGAGAGGCCGAGGCCGAGGCCAGGGCGAATTCGGTGAGCCTGAGGGGCAGTATCCCCAGGACCTTGGCCCGGGTGGCTACGGCGAGTCTGAGGGGCAGTACCCGCCGGAGGATGCCGGTGGTGAGCCTGGTGGGCGGCGCTCCGCACGGCGGCCGCGACGGGGGCGGCGGGGACCCGCCGAGTCCGGCGAGCGGACTACCCCGCGGCGTCCACCGCGCAAGGGCCCGGTACCCCCGGTCGCCTTCTTCGCCGCCGCCGGTGTGATCGTCGTCCTCGCCGTGGTCGTGGCCGCCGCCGTGCTGGTCCTGGGCAGGGGCGGCGGTGGTGGTCATGGCGCGGCCGCCCCGGACGTGAATGACGTCCAGGCGGAAGGGCCGGGCGCCTCCGCGTACTCCCAGGCGGCCTCGACGGCGGCGTTCGCCGCGATCGCCGAGCGGTCCAAGGATCCCAAGCCGCTCACCGCGGCCGAGGCGTTCGCCACCAAGAAGATCAGCGACACCGACGCCAAGGCGACATTGAAGCTGACCGCCTCCCGGCTGGACTCCCACTGCACGGTGGCCATCTGGGGGACCCGGCTCGCCGGCCTGCTCCAGCAGGGCGGCTGTACCCAGACCGCGCGCGCCACCTACTCAGACAAGCACTTCGGCGCCCTTGTGACGATCTTCAATCTGGCGAATGCGCAGGCCGCGGACCGTGTCGTCGCGAGCGCCGACCCGAGGTCGGGGAACGGCTTCCCGCTCGCCCCGCCCCGTTCGCCGCCGTTCGGGCAGGCGTTCAGCACCGCACGCGGCGTCGCGATGGGCCACTACGCGGTGATCACATGGGTGCAGCGCGCCGACGGCTCCGGGGACGAGAGCGACGCCGCCCTGCTGTCCCTGCTGGTGACTGCCGGGCGCCCGAACGCGGTCCTCCTGCGCGCGACCGGGTAGTCGCAGCGCAGGCAGTCAGCGGCGCCTGTCAGCCCGCGCAAGCGTCAGTGGTCAATATCAATAGCGCAGCACCTCAAGGATCTAACGCCAGGAACCAGGCAAAGGTCGCGAATCACGTTCTAAGCTCTACTCATTCACCGATTGTGCGGTGCCCCCCAAGGAGATCGAGATGAGCTACCCCTACCCACCCATGGGGCCCGGCCAGCCACCGCCCGGAGGCCAGCCCGGCGGTTGGGGAGCGCCGCCACCGCAGGGCGGGTACGGCATGCCCCAGCAGCCCGGCGGGTACCCTCCGCCCCCCGTACAAGGCTGGCAGGGCCCGGAGATGCTGCCCCCGGGGCCGCCCATGGGCCCGCCGATGGGCCCGCCCCCGATGCCGCCGCCCAAGAAGAGCAGCGGCGGCCTCATCGCGATCGTGGTCGCCATCGCCTTCGTCGTCGTCGCCGGCGCCCTGGGCGGTGCGTACTTCCTGGCCGCCAGCGGTAGCGATGACGACGCCAGCCCCACCGCGTCGCCCTCGGCGGCCGGCTCGTCACCGGCCGCGAACCCGCCGGCCGCCGCCGCCATGCCGAACAAGCCGGCGAGCTACAACTCGATGAAGTCCTGGTCGCTGTGGGACAGCCTGAACACCGCCGCCCAGGACAGCAAACCGCTGACCCTGGAGGAGGTGTTCGCCGACTCGGAGGCCAAGGCCTACAAGGACACCTCGGACAACACGGTGTTCAACCTGCAGGGCACCGGCCGGCTCGACACCGTCTGCGGCAGCACCGTGTCCGGCCCCGCGCTCCAGACGGCGCTGCAGGGCTACGGGTGCACCCAGGTGGTCCGCGCCGCGTACGTCTCCGCCGACCAGAAGTGGGTCGGGCATATCGCGATCTTCAACCTCAAGGACGTCACCTCGGCCAACGCCTTCCTCGACGACCTCGACCCCAAGTCGGGCAAGGGCTTCTTCGTGCCGCTGACCGGGGCCTCTCCCGTGGACAAGTTCGGCAAGACCGCCCAGACCGGTGCCCAGAGCGGCGCGTACGGGCACTTCGTCGTGGTCGGCTGGGCCGGGCGCGTCGACGGCGCCCCGGGCAGCAACTACGGGATCGACACGATCAGCCCGAGTTCGTCCGTCCAGCAGGCAGCCAAGCAGTTCCTGTTTCATCGGAATTAAACGGGCCAGACTACTTATTGAGACTAGATGGGTACAGCTCGGTAAGTTTCGCGATCATGTCGCGTCGGGGATGAAACAGACAGTGCTGTAACCTCTAGTCACCGCAGCAGGGCCAACGTCGTCCCGGACTGCACTGATGAAGGAGCAGAACGAGACGACGGGAGGGTTGATGGTGCCTGCCGCCATGACTCCGGGCCAGGGACGCGCGAAGCGTCAGGGTCTGTACGACCCCGCCAACGAGCACGACGCCTGTGGCGTCGGCATGGTCGCTGACCTGGCCGGACGTAAGAGCCACGATATCGTGGTCAAAGCCTTGACCGTCCTGAGAAACCTCGATCACCGCGGTGCGAAGGGCGCCGAGCCGGACGACGGCGACGGTGCCGGGATCCTCACTCAGATCCCCGACGAGCTCTTCCGCGAGGCCGTGGACTTCGAGCTTCCCGAGGCCGGCGCGTACGCCGCCGGCATCGCGTTCCTCCCCGCCGGCGCCGCCGAACGCACCGAGGCGATCGCTACGATCGAGCGGATCGCCGGCGAGGAGGGCCTGAGCGTCCTCGGCTGGCGCGAGCTGCCCTACGACCCGGACTTCTCCGGGCCCACGGCGCGCCGTGTCATGCCGCACTTCGCCCAGTTGTTCCTGAGTGCCACCGGCGGTGCCCGCGAGCTGGAACTGGACCGCATCGTCTTCTGTGCGCGCGAGCGCATCGAGCAGGACGCGCCGGTGTACTTCCCGAGCCTGTCCAGCCGCACGATCGTCTACAAGGGGATGCTGACCACCCCGCAGCTGGAGCCTTTCTTCCCCGACCTGTCCGACCGCCGCTACACCAGTGCCATCGCCCTGGTCCACTCGCGGTTCTCCACCAACACCTTCCCGGCCTGGGAGCTGGCCCACCCGTACCGCTTCATCGCGCACAACGGCGAGATCAACACCGTCAAGGGCAACCGGAACTGGATGCGGGCACGCGAGGCGCTGCTGGCCTCCGACGTGCTCCCCGGCGATCTGTCGAGGATCTTCCCGGTCATCGACATCGAGGCCAGCGACACGGCCTCGTTCGACGAGTGTCTGGAACTGCTCCACCTCGGCGGGCGCTCGCTGGCCCACTCGGTGCTCATGATGATCCCCGAGGCGTGGGAGAACCACGCCGAGATGGACCCGGCGCGCAAGGCGTTCTATGAGTTCCACTCCACGCTCATGGAGGCGTGGGACGGCCCCGCCAGCGTCACGTTCACCGACGGCACCGTCGTCGGCGCCGTGCTCGACCGCAACGGCCTGCGCCCAGGACGTTTCTGGGTCACCGACGACGGGTTCGTCGTGCTGGCCAGCGAGGCCGGCGTGCTCGACATCGAGCCTTCCAAGGTCGTCCGCAAGGGCCGGCTGCAGCCGGGCCGGATCTTCCTCGTCGACACGGCGAAGGGACGCATCGTCGAGGACGACGAGATCAAGGCCGAGCTCGCCGCCGAGCACCCGTACGCGGAGTGGCTGCACGCCGGGCTGATCCGCTTCGAGGAGTTGCCCCAGCGTGAGCTGCGGGCCGTCTCGGAGATGGGGAACGGGCAGAGCCCCACCCACGAGACGCTCGTCAAGCGCCAGCAGATCTTCGGCTACACCGGCGAGGAGCTGAAGGTCATCCTGTCGCCGATGGCCAAGAACGGCGCCGAGCCGATCGGCTCGATGGGCACCGACACGCCACCGGCCGTGCTCTCGGACCGCTCACGGCAGCTGTTCGACTACTTCAAGCAGCTGTTCGCCCAGGTCACCAACCCTCCGCTGGACGCGATCCGCGAGGAGCTGGTGACCAGCCTGCAGTCCACTCTCGGCCCCGAGGCGAACCTCCTCGCCCCCGGACCGCACTCGTGCCGCCGGCTCGTCATGCCCACGCCGATCCTCGACAACGAAGAGCTGGCGAAGATCATCCACCTCAACGACGAGGGTGACCTGCCCGGGTTCGCCCCGCACGTGGTGTCCGGTCTGTACGACGTGACGGGCGGGGGAGCGTCGCTGTCCCAGCGGCTCGAGGAGATCTGCGACGAGGTGTCGGCCGCGATCAAGGACGGCGCGCGCATCCTCGTGCTGTCCGACCGCGGCGCCGGCACGTCCAAGGCGCCGATCCCCTCGCTGCTGCTCACCGGTGCCGTCCACCACCACCTGATCCGGGAGAAGACCCGTACCCAGGTCGGGCTGGTCGTCGAGACCGCGGACGCCCGTGAGTGCCACCACATGGCGCTGCTCATCGGGTACGGCGCTTCGGCGGTCAACCCCTACCTCGCCATCGAGACGGTCGAGGACCTGATCGAGAGCGGCGAACTCGACCTGGACCGCGCCACCGCGGTGCGCAACCTGGTCAAGGCGTACGGCAAGGGCGTCCTGAAGGTCATGTCCAAGATGGGCGTGTCGACGGTCGCCTCCTACACCGGCGCGCAGATCTTCGAGGCGATCGGTCTCGGCGCCGAGGTCATCGACGAGTGCTTCGCCGGCACCACCTCGCGGCTCGGCGGCGTGGGCTTCGACGTACTCGCCGAGGAGGTCGCGCAGCGGCACCGGCGCGCGTACCCGCCGGGCGGCAACGCCGCCACGCACCGCACCCTGGAGGTCGGCGGGGAGTACCAGTGGCGCCGCGAGGGCGAACAGCACCTGTTCAACCCCGAGACGGTCTTCAAGCTGCAGCACGCGACCCGGACCCGCCGCTACGAGGTGTTCAAGGACTACACCAGGCTCGTCGACGGGCAGGCGGCCAAGCTGATGACCCTGCGCGGCCTGTTCGAGCTGCGCGAGGGCGCCAGGCCGGCGATCCCGATCGAGGACGTCGAGTCGGTCGAGTCCATCATCAAGCGGTTCTCCACCGGTGCGATGTCGTACGGCTCCATCTCGGCCGAGGCCCATGAGAACCTCGCCATCGCGATGAACCGCATCGGCGGCAAGTCCAACACCGGCGAGGGCGGCGAGGACCCGGAGCGCTTCACCCCGGACGGCAACGGCGACCTGCGCCGATCGGCGATCAAGCAGGTGGCCTCCGGCCGGTTCGGCGTGACGTCCGAGTACCTCACCAACGCCGACGACCTGCAGATCAAGATGGCGCAGGGCGCCAAGCCCGGCGAGGGCGGTCAGCTCCCGGCGCACAAGGTGTACCCGTGGATCGCCAAGACCCGGCACTCCACACCGGGCGTCGGCCTGATCTCGCCGCCACCGCACCACGACATCTACTCGATCGAGGACCTCGCCCAGCTGATCCACGACCTCAAGAACGCCAACCCCTCGGCGCGGGTGCACGTCAAGCTCGTCGCCGAGGTCGGGGTCGGCACCGTCGCCGCGGGCGTGTCCAAGGCGCACGCCGACGTCGTGCTCATCTCCGGGCACGACGGCGGCACCGGGGCCTCGCCGCTGACCTCCATCAAGCACGCCGGGGCGCCCTGGGAGCTCGGCCTCGCCGAGACCCAGCAGACGCTGCTGCTCAACGGCCTGCGCGACCGCATCGTCGTGCAGACCGACGGGCAGATGAAGACCGGCCGCGACGTCATCATCGCCGCGCTGCTGGGCGCCGAGGAGTTCGGTTTCGCCACCGCGCCTCTGGTGGTGTCCGGCTGCGTGATGATGCGGGTCTGTCATCTCGACACCTGCCCGGTCGGCGTCGCCACGCAGAACCCGGAGCTGCGCAAGCGCTTCAACGGCAAGCCGGAGTTCGTCGTCAACTTCTTCGAGTTCATCGCCGAAGAGGTACGCGAGCACCTGGCCGCGCTCGGCTTCCGGTCCCTGGAGGAGGCGATCGGGCACGTCGAGCTGATCGACGCCACCAAGGCCGTCGACCACTGGAAGGCCTCCGGCCTGAACCTCGCGCCCATCCTGCACCGGCCCGACCTGCCCGAGGGCGCGCCGCTGCGCAACACCACGACCCAGGACCACGGGCTGGAGAAGGCCCTGGACAACAGCCTGATCCAGCTGGCCGAGGGCGCCATCGCGTACGGCAACCCCATTCATCTGGAGATGCCGGTACGCAACGTCAACCGCACCGTCGGGACCATGCTCGGCCACGAGGTCACCCTCAAATGGGGGGCCGGCGGACTACCCGACGACACGATCGACATCACCTTCACCGGCTCGGCCGGGCAGTCGTTCGGCGCGTTCGTACCCCGCGGCATCACACTGCGGCTGGTCGGGGACGCCAACGACTACGTCGGCAAGGGCCTGTCCGGCGGGCGCATCACCGTACGCTCGTCCGACGAGGCCGCGTTCGCGGCCGAAGAGCAGATCATCGCCGGCAACGTCATCCTGTACGGCGCCACGTCCGGTGAGGCGTTCATCCGCGGTGTCGTCGGCGAGCGGTTCTGCGTGCGCAACTCCGGCGCCACCGCCGTCGTCGAAGGGGTCGGCGACCACGGTTGTGAGTACATGACCGGCGGCCGCGCGGTCGTGCTCGGCCCGACCGGCCGCAACTTCGCGGCCGGGATGTCCGGCGGTGTCGCGTACCTCCTGGACCTCGAACGCGAGCACGTCAACCTGGAGATGGTCGATCTCGAACCCCTGGAGGACGAGGACCGCGAGTACCTGCGCGACATCGTCACGCGCCACCACGCCGAGACCGGCTCGACGGTCGCCGCCGGGCTGCTCGCGGCCTGGGACGAGGCCATCGAGCGCTTCGGCAAGATCATGCCGCGCGACTACAAGCGCGTACTGACCGCACGGGCCAGGGCCGAGGCCGAGGGCCGCGACATCGACGAGGCGGTCATGGCCGCCAGCAACGGGTGAAGGGGGAGACATGGCCGACCCTAAGGGCTTCATGACCCATCCGCGCGAGCTCCCGAAGCGCCGCCCGGTCGACGTTCGGATCCGTGACTGGCGCGAGGTGTACGAGGACTTCCCCGCGGACTCGCTGAACAAGCAGGCGGCACGATGCATGGACTGCGGCATCCCGTTCTGCCACAACGGCTGCCCGCTGGGGAACCTCATCCCCGAGTGGAACGACCTGGTCCACCGTGACGCCTGGCGCGAGGCGATCGAGCGCCTGCACGCGACCAACAACTTCCCGGAGTTCACCGGGAGGCTGTGCCCCGCGCCGTGCGAGTCCGCCTGCGTCCTGGGCATCAACGCCGAACCCGTCGCGATCAAGCGCGTCGAGGTGGAGATCATCGACCGGGCCTTCGCCGAAGGCTGGGTCACCCCGCGTCCGCCCTCGGTCAAGACCGGGAAGCGGGTCGCGGTGGTCGGCTCCGGCCCGGCCGGGCTCGCCGCCGCCCAGCAGCTCACCCGCGCCGGCCACGACGTCGTCGTGTTCGAGCGCGCCGACCGGATCGGCGGGCTGCTGCGCTACGGCATCCCGGAGTTCAAGATGCAGAAGGAGCATCTGGACCGCCGGATCGGCCAGATGCGGGCCGAGGGCACCGATTTTCGCGCCTCGGTCAACGTCGGGGCCGACGTGACCGGCGAGGAACTCCGCCAGGCCTACGACGCGGTCGTGCTGGCCGGTGGCGCCACCGTCTGGCGCGACCTGCCCGTACCCGGCCGTGAACTGGACGGCGTCCACCAGGCGATGGAGTACCTGCCGCTGTCCAACCGGGTGCAGGAGGGCGACCTGACCGCCTCGCCGATCTCGGCCGAGGGCAAGCACGTCATCGTGATCGGCGGCGGTGACACCGGCGCCGACTGCGTCGGCACGGCCGTACGCCAGGGCGCGCGCTCGGTCACCCAGCTGGAGATCATGCCGCGGCCGCCGGAGGCCCGGCCCGACGCTCAGCCGTGGCCGACCTACCCGATGCTGTTCAAGATGGAGACCGCCCACGAGGAACTGCGCGACATGGGCGGGGAGCGCGCCTATGCCGTCTCCACGCAGGAGTTCGTCGGCGACGAGAACGGGCGGCTGAAGGCCCTGCGGCTCGTCGACGTCGAGGGACCGGGGAACGGTTTCAAGCCGATCCCCGGCACCGAGCGTGAGGTACCGGCGGAGCTCGTCACCCTCGCCATGGGCTTCCTCGGCCCGGAGCGTGAGGGCCTGCTCGACCAGCTCGGCGTCGAGCTGGACCAGCGCGGCAACGTCGTACGCGACGGCGCGTACGCCACCTCGGTCGAGGGCGTCTTCGCCGCCGGCGACATGGGCCGCGGGCAGTCGCTCATCGTGTGGGCGATCGCGGAGGGGCGGTCCGCGGCGGCCGGCGTGGACGAATGGCTGATGGGCCGTACGGCCCTGCCGACCGCCATCCCGCCCACCGCGAGGCCGCTCGTCTGACGGCCGGCCACTGAGGGTCACGAACGCCCTGCCGCATCCTCGATGCGGCAGGGCGTTCGGCGTGTCCGGGGGCCGTCAAAAGGGTCGTTAGGGTCGAAGCCCGTACAGACCGACCGTGTACCACCAGTGTCCTATGTGACGCGAATCGACGGTTGATGTGCGTTCTGGGTGCCGTTTCAACTACATTGGTGCGCTCGACAGCACGGCTTCGGGGAAGTCGAAGTTCGGGGAAGTTCGGGGAAAAGGACATGACGGAGACCATCACCGCACCGGGTCTCGCCGCCGGCACGTGGCGCATCGACCCAGGGCACTCGGAGATCACCTTCAGCGTGCGTCACATGATGACGACCGTACGAGGTGTCTTCACCGCGTTCGGCGGGCGCATCGACATCGCCGAGGACCCCTTCGCCTCCTCCGCCCACGCCGAGATCACCATCGCCTCGATCGACACCAGGAACGCCGAGCGCGACGAGCTCATCCGCTCGCCCCAGATCCTCGACGCCGCCGCCCACCCGCACATCACGTTCACCGCGACGTCCGTCTCCCACGCGCGTACCGGCAGGCGTGCCCGCCACCCTCGCTACACCGTCGACGGTGACCTGACGATCCGCGGCATGACCCGGCCGGTCAGCCTGCTGACGGAGTTCCACGGCGCCGGTGTCGACCAGTGGGGCGGGGTCCGCGCCGGCTTCACCGCCTCCACCCGGATCCTGCGCTCGGACTACGGCATCGAGTTCAACATTCCGCTGCAGGGTGACCGGCTCATGCTCGGCGACGAGATCGAGATCGGCCTGCAGATCCAGGCGGTCCGCGCCGACTCCTGACCTCGCGACGAGGTCACTTCGCCCCGGTCCGTCAGGGCGTCCTCCCGAACGCCAGGCCGAGCGGCGCGGCGTTCAGCGGCTTGGTGCCGGTGCCGCCGGCGACGGTCGCGACGACCGTGCCGGAGGCCACGTCGATCACCGACACGTCTCCGGAGAACCCGTTGCCCACCCAGACCTCCGAGCCGTCCGGGGTGACCGCGACCGACTGGGGCAGCTTCCCGACGCCGATCGAGGCCATCACCTTGCGGCTCGCCGTGTCGACCACCGAGACCACGTTGTCGTTCATCCGCGCGACGTAGACCTTCGAGCCGTCGGGGGTGACGTCCACGGCCCACGGCTGGTCACCGGCCGCGATCCTGCCGCGTACCTTGCCGGTCGCCGCGTCGATCACCGACACCCGTCCGGCCTGCGGCTCCGCCACGTACAGGCGCCGGCCGGCAGGGTCGACCGCGATCCCCTGCGGGCCGGCCGGGTCGCGGATCGAGCGCACCACCCTGTCCTCGGCGGCGTCGATCACCGAGACGCCGCCGGCGTAGGTGACGTAGGCCCGCGCGCCGTCCCTGCTGAAGACGACCTGCCGAGGCGCCGTGCCGACGTGGATGTCGCGCACGACCTGGTCGGTCGCGGTGTCGATCACCGCGACGACGGCCGAGCCGCCGGCGCCGGTGTCGCCGCCGGTCACCGTCGCGTACACCTTGCGGCCGTCGGGGGAGACCGCGACGTCCTGGGGGTACGGGCCGACGCGCACCGACAGCGAGGTGTGCGTGACCGCGTCCGCCGCGAGGACGTCGTACTGGCCGGTGTTGGCGATGTAGAGCTTCTTGCCGTCGGGCGTGGCCGCCACACCCTGCCCCGCGTCGGTCGAGATGCCCTTCCCGATGATCGTACGGGTCGCCACGTCGATCGTTGAGACGCTGTAGCCGCCGGCCAGCGCGACGTACGCCCGGTAGCCCTCATCCGCGCGCCTGGCCTGCGACCGCAGGGGCTGGGACCGGGAGCCGTAGGTCCACTTCGGCCCGCCGATCGGGCTGTTGTACGGCGCCGGCCGGCCCGGTGACCCGGCTAGGCTCAGCGCCGGTACGGCCAGGATGAGGAGGCCCGCCGCGCCGCCCGCCGCCAGGAGGGGCCGCCGTGAAATCCGCTTTCGCACCTCGAAGTCCCTTCTGTCCGCCGGTTCAGCCACGCGGCCGGGGCCGCGGGCCCTTTTCCTGCCGCGGAGGTGTCTGGTCCGCGTCGGGGAAGATCGGCGAGGGCAGCGTCGCCACCTGGCGCACCACGTCCTCCAGCCGCCGCTTGGTCCCCGGCAGGCGCGGCGGACGGGATGCGTCCGGCAGGCCCAGGGCCGAGGTCAGGTCGCCGAACGCCGAACGCCGCCAGCCGCTCAGGTTGGGGACGCGCACTCCGGTGAGCCGCTCGAGGAAGCGCAGCGTCGACGTGTGGTCGAAGGACTCACGCGCCACCCAGCCGCCCATGGTCCACGGCGAGACGAGGATGCAGGGCACACGGAACCCGCCTCCGATCGGCAGCCCCTGCACGAACTCGTCGGCCGCGCCCGCCGGAGGCACCGGGGGAGGCACGTGGTCGAACAGGCCGTCGTTCTCGTCGTAGTTGAGGATGAAGAGCGTCTTCTTCCACACGTCCGGGTTGGACGCGATGGCATCGATCTTGCTCGCGACGTAGTCGGCACCGGCCGCCGGCGTGTAGTCCGGATGCTCGGACTGGTAGCTCGTCGGGATGATCCAGGAGACGGTGGGCAGCCGGTCGTGCGCCGCGTCGTACTCGAACCGGCCCGCCGGGTAGGTACGCAGAGCGTCACGGAACAGCGGGGACGAGGCCGGCGCGCTCTGGAACGGCTCGAAGTACTCCAGGACGTTGCAGCCGTAGTTGTCGACCTCCTGGTAGACCTTCCAGCCGACGCCCGCCTCGGTCAGCGCCTCCGGATAGGTCTTCCAGCGGTACGGAGCCGGGTCCGTGTTGCCGATCACCGGTCCGCCCCGGGTGCCGCCCGGGTCGATCGTGCCGCTCATCAGGTAGAGGCGGTTCGGCCAGGTCGGCCCCATCACCGAGCAGAAGTAGCGGTCGCAGAGGGTGAACGACTCCGCGAGCGCGAACTGGAACGGGATGTCCTCCCGCGTGTGGTATCCCATGACGTACGGGCCGTTCACGCCGTCGGCCGCCCGGTGCGCGGGCAGCCAGTTGTCCATCTTCCCGCTGTTCCAGGCGTTGTGCTGCACCGACCACGCGTGACTGGTCGAAGGGATCGCCTGCGCGCTCGTCATGCGGGTGTCCAGACGGAACGGCAGGAGATAGCCGGCCGGGTTGACCGCGTCGGGCTGGTAGAAGACCGATCTGCCGGTGCTCAGGGTCATCGCGTCCGGGTCGGAGAAACCGCGTACGCCCGGAAGAGTGCCGAAGTAATGGTCGAAGGAGCGATTTTCCTGCATGAGAATAACGACATGCTTGATGTCGCCGAGTTTTCCTCTCACGCCCCCGGATATGTCGGCCATCGCCCGCCGTACGTTGGGCGGCAGGAACTCCGCGGCGAATGTCGCCGCCGCCATCGCGCCCGCCGCACTGAACAGGCGGCGACGGGTCAGGTCCGGCATCTGGCATGCTCCCCTCCCTCGAAAACACCTCCAGCAAAATGGCGTACCGAACGGGGTGGGCGCAAATTGGGCCGGATGGACAGTGGTCAATTACCATTTGGACGGACACTACGGAGAAGTGGCGTCAACCGCTGCCGTGGGGGCGGCTCCAACCCGTCCCTATACGCACATCCGGCCAGGTCGGCCCTGTAACGGATCGTCTGAGCGCGGATATGGATTCTTCCGACCAATATGGTCATGACGCTTGAACAGTGTCGGCCGGGCCGTCGTCGAGTCCGGTGACGCGTGTCACTTGTGCGGCACAGCGCCGGTGGGCGTGAATACCCCGCCATATCCAGGGCAGGGCTCGTAGCAGTGAACGACGCTCAAGCAACCGATCAGGGGAGGCTCCACCCTCATGAGCACACAGCTTCAGGGGAAGACCATCGCGTTCCTCGTCGCTCCGGACGGTGTCGAGCAGGTCGAGCTGACCGAGCCGTGGAAGGCGGTCGAGCAGGCGGGCGGAACACCCCGTCTTGTCTCCACCAAATCCGGCGACATCCAGGGCCGTGACCATCTGGAGAAGGGCGACACCTTCCCGGTCGACGCCACACTCGACGACGTGTCGGTGGATGACTTCGATGGTCTGTCGTTGCCCGGGGGAGTCGCCAACCCCGACTTCCTCAGGACGAACGCGGACGCCGTCGCCTTCGTCCGGGGGTTCTTCGAGGCGGGCAAGCCCGTCACGGCGATCTGCCATGCGCCGTGGACGCTGGTCGAGGCCGACGTCGTACGAGGCCGCACGCTCACGTCGTGGCCGAGCCTCAGGACCGACATCCGCAACGCCGGCGCCACCTGGGTCGACGAGGAGGTCCAGGTCTGCACGGACGGGCCGAACACCCTCGTGACCAGCCGTAAGCCCGACGACCTCAAGGCGTACTGCCAGGAGGCCCTCGAGGCGTTCGCCGCCGTCTGACGAGGACCGGCCCGGGGAGTCAGGCCTCCCCGGGCCCCGCGCTCTGGCCGCCGGCGACCTCGGCGGTGGAGGCGGGGTTCAGGGCCGCCATGACGGCGGTCATCTGCCGTTGCAGGTCCGCGTTCTGCTCGCGGAGCAGCGCGAACTCGGTGCTGAGCCTTTCCAGCATGTGCTCCGAACGGCGGTCCTGGTCGTAGTCGTGCTGGGCCAGCTCACTCGCCACCTGGTCGCTGCGCTTGGCCGCGATGAGCAGGATCGCGCCCTGCATCGCGGCCAGGCAGCTCAGCAGCAGGTTCAACAGGATGAAGGGGTACTTGTCGAACCCGCGGTTGGAGTTCCCGGCCATCCAGATGCCGAGGAAGACCAGCGCGCCGAAGACGAACGGCCACGACCCCATGCCGTTGCGAAGCCGGTCCGCCGCCCTCTCGCCGAGGGTCAGCTCACTGCCGCTGCGTACATGGGGGTGGTGGTGCCAGGGGCGGGAGTGCCTGCTGGAAGAATCCGCGGGGGTGGCCATGAGACAGCAGGCTCCCGGCCATACCGGCGAAGCGCCAGGGATCTTGCCGAACCGTGACACGGTCCGACCGGCCGCGGCCGGGTCCGCAGACCTGTCCAGCTTGCCACCAGACGAGCCTGAACCCTCGTTCGGTCTAGACCAATGGGTGAACAGCGAGCAACGGTGACCTGCACGAATACGCGTACTCGCCAGTAACTACCTACAGTTGTAGACGTGAGTCGCCGAGCAAAGATCGTCAGCACCATTGGTCCCGCCTGCTCCAGCCCTGAGCGCGTCACCGCGTTGGTGGAAGCCGGCATCGATATCGCCCGGCTCAACATGAGCCACGGCACCCAGCAGCAGCACGAGGACGTCTACCGTCTCCTGCGGGAGGCGGCCGCCACCTCGGGCCGCGCCCTCGGCATCCTGGCCGACCTCCAAGGCCCCAAGATCCGGCTCGGCCGGTTCGCGGAGGGCCCGGTACGCCTCACCCTCGGGGATGAGTTCACCGTCACCACCGAGGACGTGCCGGGCGACCGTAACGAGGTCTCCACGACCTACGGTGGCCTCCCCGGAGACGTAGGCCCCGGCGACAGCATCCTCATCGACGACGGCCGCGTGGTCCTCAACGTCACCGCCGTCGACGGCCCGCGTGTCCGCACCCGCGTGCTCGTCGGTGGCATGGTCTCCAACCACAAGGGCCTCAACCTGCCGGGCGTCGCCGTCAGCGTCCCCGCCCTCACCGACAAGGACGAGGCGGACCTCCGCTTCTCCCTGCGCCTCGGCGTGGACATGGTCGCCCTGTCGTTCGTGCGCACCGCGGACGACGCCGAGCCCGTACGCCGCATCATGGAGGAGGAAGGACGCATCGTCCCCCTCCTCGCCAAGATCGAGAAGCCGCAGGCCGTCGAACACCTCGAGGAGATCGTCGAGGCCTTCGACGGCATCATGGTCGCCCGAGGCGACCTGGGCGTGGAGCTCCCGCTCGAGCAGGTGCCCATCGTGCAGAAGCGGGCCATCGAGCTCACCCGCGAGAAGGCCCGCCCGGTCATCGTCGCGACCCAGATGCTCGAGTCGATGATCAGCGCACCGCGGCCGACCCGCGCCGAGGTGTCCGACGTCGCGGGCGCCGTCTTCGAGGGCGCCGACGCCGTCATGCTGTCCGGTGAGACCAGTGTCGGCGACTATCCCATCGAGTCGGTCCAGACGATGAGCCGCATCGTCTGCGCCGCCGAGGAGTCGGCCCTGCGGGCCACGCACTCGCTCGACCGCGTCCCGGAGACCATCGGCGGCGCGATCGCCCGAGCCGCGGCCGAGGTCGGCGCCACGGTCGGAGCCAAGGCCCTGGTCGCCTTCACGATGACGGGCGAGACGGCCCGGCGGCTGTCGCGATATCGCTCCCCGATCCCGCTGCTGGCCTTCACGGCACTGCCGGAGACCCGTAGCCAGCTGGCGCTGGTCTGGGGCACGGAGACGTTCACGGTGCCGGAGGTCTTCCACACCGACGAGATGGTCCACCAGGTCGAGTCGGCGCTGCTGGAGATCGGCCGCTGCCAGAAGGGCGACCGCGTCGTCATCGTGGCAGGCTCCCCTCCGGGCACCGCGGGCTCCACCAACGCGCTGCGCGTCCACCGCATCGGTGACGCCATCGCCCAGTCCCGCCCCATCTGAGCACGCCGTACCGGCCGCCCCCGCCCCGCCACGAGAAACACACGGCGGGACCGACGGCGGCCGGGGTTGTGTGTTGGGTTGCTGTGACGTGGTCCTTGTAGGTACTCCGGGATGGGGTCCACCGGGTGGCGCGTAGTGGATTTGATGGCCGCCCGGGGGTTGGGTCTTGGGGTGCCGTGACACGGGTCCGTGTACGTGCTCCGGGATGGGGTCCACCGGGTGGCGCGTGGCGGATTGATGCCGCCCGGGGGGTTGTGTGTTGGGGTGCTGTGACGCGGTCCGTGTACGTGCTCCGGGACGGGGTCCACAGCGTGGCGCGTGGCGGGGCTGAAGGCCGCCCGGGGGTTGTGTGTTGGGTTGCTGTGACGCGGCCCTTGTAGGTACTCCGGGATGGGGTCCACAGCGTGGCGCGCGGTGGGCTGACGGCCGCCGGGGGGTGTGTCTTGGGATGCTGTGACGCGGTCCTTGTAGGTGCTCCGCGATGGGTCCACGGCATGGCGCGTGATGGGGGCTGATAGTGGCCGGGATCGTGTCTTCGGGTGCTTTGACATGGTTCTCGCCAGGGTCCTGCGTCCGGGTGCCGTGATGTGGTCCCGCCGGCCCTGGCCTGCCGCTTCCTTCGAGCGCGGCGACGCCGTGAGCGCAGGGGGCCGTGAGTGCGATGGGCCGTGAGCTGGCGAGGACATCCGTGCGCCGTGCGCACCCCCGAATGGGGATCACAGCGTGCCACCCGGCGGGCTGATGGCCGCCAGGTTCGTGTCTTTGGGCGTGGTGAGTGGTTCCCGCCTGGATTGTGTCCTCGGGTGCTGTGACTTGGTCCTTGCCGGGGTTGAGGGCCCGAGCGCCGTGGTCCTCGTCGGATTATGTGTCGGGGTGTCGAGACATGGTCCCCTCCCGTCGTGGCCCCCGCCGCTTCCTTCAAGCGCGACATGGCGTGAGCGCACGCGCCGTGAGTGCAGAGGCCGTGAGCGCAGGCGTCGTGAGTGCAGAGGTCGTAACTCCAGGCGCTGTGAGCACAGGGCCATGAGTTGCATGGTCGAGCTTGTGGGACGTCTGCACGGCCGCTCGTGCCCCCCGGATGGGGGCCACGCAGCGTCGCCCGCGACGGCCCGTCGGACCGCGGTGTGACGGCGCCCGGTGTGGTCGTCTCCCGGCGCGAGGTGAGTGCAGAGGCCGTGACTGCAGGCGCTATGAGCGCAGGGCCGTGAGTTGCATGGTCGAGGCCGTGGGGACGTCTGCACGGCGCTCGTACCCCCGGATGGGGACCATGTAGCGTCGCCCGCGCCCGTCCGATTATGCAGCGTCGCCCGTGACGGTCCGGCCACGTAGCGTCGCCCGTGACGGTCCGTCTGACCGTGGTGTGACGGCGCCAGGTGTGGCCGTCTCCCGGCGCGAGTCCTCCATTCATCGCGCGGAGGGATGGTCGGTCAGTACTTCGGTGCTACGAACTCGTCCATCCGCGCGACGGACTTCCTCTCGGTGATCGAGATGTCATCGCCGTCGGATCGCCTCCGCTCGGTGCCGAGACGTTCAAGCGCGGCCGTGAAGAGACCCCCGATGTCCACCTACTCGGCGATGAAGAAATAGCCCCGGCATTCGTACCATCGGCCGCCACTCTGAACCCATGCCGGACCCGATCGGCAAAAAGGCTCCCGCCCGAGTGGATCAGCACGCGGATGAGCCCCCTCATGAATCTCACGAACGATCTCCTGTCGCCACGGCCCCAATGCGATCCTCCATATGTGTTTCCCCGCCGGGGTAACAGGCACGGCCAATGTTCGGAGTGGCTGTTGACTTCAGTGCACCCACAGAGTTGAAAGAGACAGGCTTCGTTGTCCGGACGGATGGCGTTGCCGGCCCCGGCATATGAGTCCTTCAGCCCCGGACACGCGACGCCGAAGAGGAAAGACAGGCCCCGCACCGGCTCAGCGGAGGAGGCGCGTCCGTCACCGAAGGGGAGTCCGGGCAGGTAGACGTGCCTGCCCAGGCGGACCAGGCCGGCCCGAGGCATCCCACGGCGGGGGCACGACGTGGTCCCGAAAGAGAGGAGAGGCCGCCCACGGCAGGTCCGCCACCGCCGGTCACCGAGGACCCAGCGTGCAATGCGGGTGCGCCCGCTCACCTGGCCGTCGGTCAGACCCGGGTTGAGGAGCTGTAATGCGTTACCACGCGTTCTGTCGCCGTACACGGAAACAGGATGACACCGGGGTATGACAAAAACCGCCGTCCATTTACAGGGTGGCGGTTTTCTCCAAGAGTGCCCCGAGTGGGATTCGAACCCACACTAGATGGTGTTTGAGACCATTCCCTCTGCCGTTGGGGTATCGGGGCATATTCCGCGTATTTTCCAGCCAATGTCCAGTTAGACCGCCTAGTGCCTCCCCGGACGGATACAAGAGTAGCGGGTCCGGGTACGCTCGTGCGCGTGACCGAGACCCCGCGCCGCGTTGTGATCGCCGAGGATGAGGCCCTGATCAGGCTTGACCTCAAGGAGATGCTGGAAGAAGACGACTACCAGGTCGTCGGTGAGGCAGGCGACGGCGAGTCCGCCGTCCGGCTGACCATCGAGCACGCCCCCGATCTTGTGATCCTCGACGTCAAGATGCCCATCTTGGACGGTATCTCCGCCGCCGAGCGCATCGCCGCGGAGCGCATCGCACCTGTCGTCATCCTCACCGCGTTCTCCCAGCGCGAGCTGGTCGAACGGGCGCGGGAGGCGGGCGCCATGGCGTACCTCGTCAAGCCGTTCACCAAGGCCGACCTCGTGCCCGCGATCGAGATGGCGGTGAGTCGCTTCCAGGAGATCAAGAGCCTGGAGGCCGAGGTCAGCACCCTCGAGGACCGGCTGGAGACCCGCAAGGCCGTCGACCGGGCGAAGGGGCTGCTGCAGACCGCGCGCGGCTGGAGCGAGCCAGAGGCCTTCCGCTTCATCCAGAAGACCTCGATGGACCGCCGGATGACCATGCGTGCCGTGGCCGAAGCGGTCATCGGCGGTGGTCTCGGACGGGCGCCGGACGACGCAGAGTAAGCGGTCGTCGCTTTATGTAGCAGAATCTCATGGCTCGGCTCTTAATACCGCTGTAACACGTTTGTGGCAATAATGCGGACATCTGGCACGGGTCAGTAACGAAGCAGTAACGGCATCCCCTGAAAGCTACTAATCGTTACCAGCGGATCGGTGTACTACTGCCCTGGCCACCATGAACCGTGAAAAAGCGCCCTTAAAGCCGAATGCGCGGACCGGGTGGCCGGACTCGTGCTCTCCAAGGATGTTTGATGGAAGGAAGACCTTGCGTAGCAAGATCATGAAACTCGCCGGCGTGGTGGCGGTGAGTGCGACGTTGGCACTGGGCGCGTCCGCCTGCGGTGGAAAGTCCGACAGCGGTGGCGGCGGTGGCGACACCGTCACGATCGGCTTCATGGGTGACCTGACCGGTGAGAACTCCGGCATCGTCATCCCGCCGAAGCAGGCGGCCCAGCTTGCGATCGACGAGTACAACGCGACCAACCCGAAGGTCAAGATCACCCTCAAGACCTACGACAGCCAGGGCAAGGGCGAGCAGGCCGTGCCGCTGGCCAAGCAGGCGATCACCAAGGACAAGATCGCGGGCCTGATCGGGCCGGCGTTCTCCGGTGAGTCCGCCCAGGTTGACCCGGTCCTCGAAGAGGGCAAGGTGCCGAGCATCTCGGCGTCGGCGACCAACGCCGCGCTGGCCACGCACGGCTGGAAGTACTGGCACCGGCTCATCGCCAACGACAACGTGCAGGGCGCCGGCATCGGCGGCTTCATCGCGACCCAGCTGAAGGCCAAGAAGGTCTTCATCATCCACGACTCCTCCGAGTACGGTAAGCCGTTCGCCGAGACGGTGAAGTCGACGGTGGAGAAGGCCGGAGCCAAGACGTCCGAGGACGCGATCGACGTGCAGGCGTCGGACTACTCCTCGACCGTCAACAAGGTCAAGGCGTTCGCGCCGGACGCGATCTTCTTCGGTGGTTACTACGCCCAGGGCGGCAAGCTGATCAAGCAGCTCCGTGAGGGCGGCGTGAAGGCCCGGTTCCTGTCGGGTGACGGTTCGCTGGACAAGGGCCTCGCCGCGGGTGCGGGTGGCACGACCGCCGACGGTTCGATCATCGGCTGCCCCTGCCTGATCGACCCGAACGGCACCGCGGGCCCGGCGAGCAAGAAGTTCGCCACCGACTACAAGGCGAAGTTCGGCGCCGACACGGCGATCTACTCCGCCGAGGGCTATGACGCGGCCACCGCGTTCATCGCTGCGGTCAAGGCCGGCAACACCACGGCCGAGAAGATCAACACCTACCTGTCGACGATCGACATCCCGGGCGTCTCCAAGCAGATCAAGTTCAGCCCGGCCGGCGAGCCGACTGCGACTGACGTCTACGTGTACCAGGTCAAGGGGGACCAGCTGCCGCTGCTGGGCAACTCCAAGAACGCGACGGTCAAGTAATCCGTCCGCCGTCAGGCGGCCTCATGTAACGCGCAGGAGCGGGAGCGTACGACGCTCCCGCTCCTGCGGCGAAGGCGACCAACTTGAACAACCTTTTCGATCAGTTCTGGCCGTACACCATCGATGGGCTGGCGCTGGGCGCGATCTACGCGCTGATGGCTCTCGGCTACACCATGGTCTATGGCGTTCTGCGTCTCATCAACTTCGCGCACTCCGAGATATTCATGATCGGCACGTTCGCCGTCCTCGGAATGCTCCACTTGTTCGGCATGCCCTCCAACGTCAGCGGGATCGCCCTGATCGGCCTGCTGGTGGTGCTCGCCGTGACCGGCGCCGTGGCGTCGGGTGGCAGCGCCGTGATCCTGGAGTACGTGGCCTACCGGCCGTTGCGACGCAAAGGGGCGTCTCGCCTGGCGGCACTCATCTCGGCCATCGGCGCGTCGCTGTTCCTGCAGCAGCTCTTCGCGCGGCTGGTCATCCCCTGGGCCTTCGGCCTGCCGAAGGAGAAGGGGGCACTGCCGGTCCAGGGTCACTTCGTCCAGCATTCGAACGTGATCCACATCGGGAGCTTCGAGCTCTCCAACGACCGGCTCATCGTGATCGTCGCGGCGATCGTGATGATGGTCCTGCTCGACATCTTCGTGGAACGGACCAAGCTCGGCCGCGGCATCCGCGCGACCGCGCAGGACCCGGAGACGGCGGTGCTGATGGGCGTCAACATCGACCGCATCGTGACGGCGACGTTCGCGATCGGCGGTGCGATGGCCGGTGTCGCGGCGGCGCTCTACATGCTCCGCTTCGAGGAGACCCGGTACGACGTCGGGTTCCTGCTGGGTATCAAGGCCTTCACGGCCGCGGTGCTCGGTGGCATCGGCAACCTGCGCGGCGCGCTGGTCGGCGGTGTGCTGCTCGGGCTCTTCGAGATGTACGGCGCGGCCATCTTCGGCTCGGAATGGCAGAACGTCGTGGCGTTCAGCGTTCTGGTGCTTGTCCTCATGTTCCGTCCCACCGGCATTCTCGGTGAGTCTCTTCAGCAGGCGCGCGCATGAACGATTCCTCAGGCGGAAACCCGCTCAACCGAGTACGCGACGCGTACTCCTCGGCATCGGACTCGGTCCGCGACCGCTGGTCGGACGCTCCTGGCTGGGCCCGCTGGCTCGTCTATCTGATTTTGATCGTCGTCGCGCTGGTGCTGCCGGCGGACGGCATCGGCAGTTTCATGTCCCCCTACACCGACTGGCCGACGCTGCTGTTCTTCCCGATCGGCGGCTACATCCTGCTCGCGATCGGCCTCAACGTCGTGGTGGGCCAGGCCGGCCTGCTCGACCTGGGGTACGTGGCGTTCTTCGCCATCGGTGGTTACACGATGGCCGTGTTCGGGGTGAAGTTCGGCTGGAGCTTCTGGGAGATCCTGTTCGTCGGTGTCATCCTGTCGGCACTGTCGGGGATCATCCTGGGTGCTCCGACGCTGCGGCTGCGCGGTGACTACCTCGCGATCGTGACCCTCGGCTTCGGTGAGATCGTCCGGATCACGGCGAACAACACCGACTACATCGGTGGCCCGAACGGCATGGGCGGCATCCCGCACCCGCCGACGCTCACCGAGTGGACGATCCCGGACAACGGGTTCTTCGACGCACTGGGATTCGGCGGTGTCCAGCCGTTCAAGTACGGCGCGCTGGACGGCAAGCCGTACTACTACCTGATGCTGGTCCTGATCGTCGTCGGGATCATCTTCGTGAAACGGCTGGAGAACAGCCGGGTCGGGCGGGCTTGGGCGTCGATACGTGAGGACGAGGACGCGGCCGAGCTGATGGGCGTCCCGACGTTCAAGTTCAAGCTGGCGGCGTTCGCGATCGGCGCGGCGATCGGCGGCGCGACCGGCGTGATGTACGGCTCCCAGGCGGTGTCGATCATCCCGACGAACTTCCCGTTCATCCTGTCGGCGACGATCCTCGCGGCCGTGGTGCTCGGTGGTTCGGGCAACCTGCCAGGAGTCATCCTGGGTGCGTTCCTGGTGGCGTGGATCCCGGAGCGGATTCGTGGCCTGCAGGAGTACCGGATCCTGGTCTTCGGTGGCGTTCTCGTGCTCTTGATGGTGTTCAGGCCGGAGGGCCTGCTGCCGTCCCGGCGCCGAAAGGCGGAACTCGCCGAAGGCACGGGCGGAATGGGCACGATGGGTGCCGAGGTCGCCGCTCCGACGACCGTCGTCGCCGGCGAGGTGAGCGAATGAGTGAGACGGCGGCCGCCGCGGCGGCCAACGAGCGGGAGCCCGTGCTCGAGCTGCGCGGCCTCACGATGCGTTTCGGCGGCGTGGTCGCGATCAACGGCCTCGACCTGAGGGTCGACAAGGGCGAGATCTTCGCTCTGATCGGCCCGAACGGCGCGGGGAAGACGACCGTCTTCAACGTCGTCACCGGGGTGTACCGGCCGACCGAGGGCCAGGTGGTCTTCGACGGTTCACGTATCGATGGCAACAAGCGCTTCAAGGTGACGAAGCTCGGTGTCGCACGGACGTTCCAGAACGTCCGGCTGTTCCACAACATGTCGGCGCTGGAGAACGTCCTCGTCGGCGCGGACGCGCATCACCGCACCGGGCTCGCCGGCGCGGCGCTGGGGCTGCCCTGGCACCGCAAGGAGGAGCGTCAGGGCCGGGCCACGGCCGAGGAGCTGATGGAGTTCGTCGGCATCGGCAATCGGATCCACGAGACGGCGAAGAACCTGCCGTACGGTGACCAGCGGCGGCTGGAGATCGCCCGCGCGCTGGCAACGGATCCGAAGCTGCTGCTGCTCGACGAGCCTGCGGCGGGGATGAACCCCACCGAGAAAGAGGCTCTCCAGCAGCTCATCCGGAAGATCCGTGACTCGGGTCGCACCGTCCTGCTCATCGAGCACGACATGAGCCTGGTCATGGGCATCAGCGACCGGATCGCCGTGCTCGACTTCGGCCAGAAGATCGCGGAGGGCCTGCCTCTCGAGATCCAGAACAATCCGCGGGTCATCGAGGCGTATCTGGGGGCTCCTGCCGATGCTTCTTGAGATCAAGGACATCCATGTCCACTACGGCAAGATCGCTGCTATCAAGGGCCTGTCCGTGGACGTCGACGAGGGTGAGATCGTCACGCTGATCGGTGCCAACGGCGCCGGTAAGTCGACCACCCTGAAGACGATCTCCGGGCTCCGTCCGCTGTCGGCCGGCAAGATCCTGTTCGGCGGCCGGGACATCAGCAAGGTGGCCGGGCACAAGCGGGTCCTGATGGGTATCGGCCAGGCGCCGGAGGGCCGCGGGATCTTCCCGGGCATGACGGTCACCGAGAACCTGTTCATGGGCGCGTACGCGCGCAAGGGGAACGTCGACAAGGACCTCGCGGAGGTCTTCGACCTGTTCCCCCGGCTCGCGGAGCGTAAGAGCCAGGCCGGCGGCACGATGTCCGGTGGCGAGCAGCAGATGCTCGCGATCGGGCGCGCGCTGATGACCCAGCCGAAGGTGTTGTTGCTGGACGAGCCGTCGATGGGGCTGGCACCCAAGCTCATCCAGCAGATCTTCTCGATCATTGAGGAGATCAACCGGCGTGGCACCACGGTGCTGCTGGTCGAGCAGAACGCGCAGCAGGCGCTGCAGATCGCGCACCGCGCGTACGTGCTCGAGACGGGGTCGGTGGTGAAGTCCTCCGACGCCCGTTCGCTGCTGGACGATCCCCAGGTGCGGGCCGCCTACCTCGGTGGCGGCGCGGAGTCGGCGATCTGACGTCCTGCCGGGTGGTGGCCGCGTACGCGGTCACCACCCGGGTCATTTCAGGGGGATGTCGACGGGGTTCCTGGCGCCGGCGACGTTGGCGCCCTTGAGCTGGTCGCCCAGTTTGGACGACGACGCGTCGCCGAACACCCGCAGGGCCCGTACGGTCGCGTTCTTCGGGATGTCGAACCACAGGTCGAGGGCGCACAGCTCCTGGGACGCGATGGTCTGCGTGCCGGACGCCGCGCGGGAGATCTGCGTCGCGTCGGTGTTGGGACCGTACGTCCTCCCGTCCGCGGTGACGAGAAGCTGCCGTCCGGGGTCGAAGTCGTGGCGTTCCCGTCCGTGGTTCACCATGAGGAGCCGGACCCTGACGTACTGGCCGTGCGGGATCCAGCTCCCGTGTGAGCCGATGACCTCGCCCAGCCGGGTACGGAGCCCGATCGCGGTGTAGTCGAGCTCGCCGATCGTGGCGGTCTTTCCCGAGAGCGCTTTTTCGCCGCTGGGCAACGGCTGCGGCGGGATCGTGTAGTCGCGGTCGGGTGAACCGCATCCGCCGATCGTGAGGGCGGCGATCGAGAGCGCGAGAGCGGAACGCAGGATGGGTCGGCGCACAGCGCGACCGTAGATCAGCGCAGGAGACCTGAGAAGCGGTCTTCGCAGAATCGGGATCAAGATGCGATGAGCCCGGAACGCCTTTGGTGCCGTCCCGTCGTGGATCCCATGCAGGCCTTCCCCGGCCCTGCACAGGAGGCATCGGTACGTTTTCTACTCGGCGTTCCGGGCTCGTACGGTGCAACGGTAGCGAGACTGGTGTGATGCGTGCAAAGCCTGTGGCATACCCGTTGCGCCTCGATCGGAAACGATTCGGCCACAACCGGCGTAATCGCAGGTCACAGAGGGGTGGCCGGGATGAAGAAATCTAGGGTCGATCTCGGAGCGCACAAGTGAGACGTGCCGTGCAAACCCGGCGATCCCGGTCGTCGGTGATGGTGATCTCGTAGCTGGTGAGCGTACGGCCGCCGTGCAGCTGGGTGGCGACTCCGGTGACGTGTCCCTCGGAGGCCGAGCGGTGGTGGCTCGCGTTGATCTCGACGCCCATGGTGATGCGGTCCGGGCCGGCGTGCAGGGCGGAGCCGATGGAGCCGATCGTCTCGGCGAGGACGCAGGACGCCCCGCCGTGCAGGACGCCGTACGGCTGGGTGTTGCCCTCCACCGGCATGCGGGCCACCACACGTTTCGCCGAGGCCTCGATGATCTCGATGCCCATCGCGGCGGGGAGCCCACCGAACGCCTCCGTGGTGAACCCCTCCGGAACCATGCTGCCCGCGTCTTCCACGAAACCTCCTGTTGCATACCCTGAGGCTGCTCAGATTTGTCCTAGGCGAAGGCTAGGCTGCCTGCGTGGCAACGACGGAAGCGACCCCGGAAACTCCTCGCCTGCTCCTGATGGACGGGCACTCGCTCGCGTATCGGGCGTTCTTCGCGCTGCCGATCGAGAACTTCTCGACGACGACGGGTCAGCCGACCAACGCCGTCTACGGCTTCACGTCGATGCTGATCAACGTCCTGCGCGACGAGTCGCCGACGCACGTGGCGGTGTGCTTCGACCGGAGCGAGCCGACGTTCCGCCACGAGACCTACGTCGAGTACAAGGCGAACCGTCGTGAGACGCCCGATGACTTCCGCAGCCAGATCAGCCTGATCTTCGAGGTGCTCGACGCGCTGCGCATCCCGCGGCTGTCCGTGGCCGGCTACGAGGCCGACGACCTCATCGCGACGCTCGCCACCCAGGCCGTCGCGCAGGACATGGACGTCTCGATCGTCAGCGGCGACCGCGACGCGTTCCAGCTCGTCGGCGAGCACTGCACGGTGCTCTACCCGCGCAAGGGCGTGTCCGACCTCGCCCGGATGACGCCGGCGGCGGTGGAGGAAAAGTACGGCGTGCCGCCGGAGCGGCACCGCGAGCTGGCCGCGCTGGTGGGGGAGACCAGCGACAACCTGCCGGGCGTGCCCGGGGTCGGGCCCAAGACCGCGGCCAAGTGGCTCAACAAGTACGACGGCCTGGACGAGCTCGTCGCGCACGTCGACGAGATCACCGGCAAGGCCGGCGAGAGCCTGCGCGAGCACCTCGGCGACGTGCTGCGCAACCAGCAGCTCAACAAGCTGGACTGCGACGTGCCGCTCGACCGCGGCCCGGCCGACCTCGTGCTGGGGCAGTGGGACCGCGACGAGATCCACACGCTGTTCGACACGCTGCAGTTCCGCGTCCTGCGCGAGCGTCTCTACGCGACGCTGTCGGCGGTGGAGCCGGAGGCCGAGGAGGGCTTCGAGGTCGAGATGGCCCGGCCGGGCCCCGGCGAGGTTTCCGCGTGGCTGGCCGAGCACGCGAGTGGCACCGGGCGCGTCGGCGTCGCGGTGACCGGCACGTGGGGGCGGGGCGTCGGTGACATCACGGGCATCGCGCTGGCCACCCAGGCGGGCGTGGGCGCCTACCTCGACCCGGTCGAGCTGCCGGAGGAGGACGAGCGGGCCTTCGCCACGTGGCTCGCCGACCCGAAGCAGCCGAAGGCGATGCACGACGCGAAGGGCCCGATGCTGGCCTTCGCCGCGCGCGGCATGGAGCTGGACGGCCTGACCAGCGACACGGCGCTGGCCGCCTACCTCGCGCTGCCGGGCCAGCGCTCGTTCGACCTGGGCGACCTGGCGCTGCGCTATCTCCACCGCGAGCTGCGCAAGGAGGCCGACGAGAGCGGGCAGCTGACGCTGGACGGCTCCGGTGAGCAGGAGGCCGCGTTCGACCTGGTCGTACGCGCCCGCGCGGTCGTCGACCTCGCCGAGGCGCTCGACAAGGACTTGGAGCGGCGCGGCGCGGCCACGCTGCTGCGGGACGTGGAGATGCCGCTCGTGGAGGTCCTGGCCGCGATGGAGCGGCTCGGCATCGCCCTGGACATCGACTATCTGGCGCGGCTGTCGGCGACGTTCGGCGGCGAGGTCAAGGCGATGGAGGAGGGCGCGTGGGAGGCGATCGGGCGGGAGTTCAACCTGGGCTCGCCCAAGCAGATCCAGCAGATCCTCTTCGATGAGCTGGGCCTGCCGAAGACGCGCCGCACCAAGACCGGATACACCACCGACTCCGAGGCGCTGACCAACCTGTTCGCCCAGACCGCGCATCCGGTCCTGGAGCATCTGCTGCGCCACCGCGAGGTCGCCAAGCTCAAGAGCATGGTCGACTCGCTGATCCCGATGGCCGACGAGGCCCGGCGCATCCACACGACGTTCGGGCAGATGGTCGCGGCGACCGGCCGCCTGTCCTCATCGGACCCCAACCTCCAGAACATCCCGATCCGCACGGCTGAGGGCCGCCAGATCCGCGAGGGCTTCGTGGTCGGCGACGACTTCGAATGCCTGCTCACCGCGGACTACAGCCAGATCGAGCTGCGGATCATGGCGCACCTGTCCGAGGACGTGGCGCTCATCGACGCGTTCGGCTCCGGCATCGACTTCCACACCGTCACCGCGTCACGGGTGTTCGACCTGCCGGCCGAGCAGATCGACGGTGAGCTGCGCTCACGGATCAAGGCGATGAACTACGGCCTGGCCTACGGCCTGTCCGCGTTCGGCCTGTCCCAGCAGCTGCGCATCATCCCGGACGAGGCACGCGCGCTCATGGAGGAATACTTCGAGCAGTTCGGCGGCGTCCGCGACTATCTGCGCGACATCGTCGCCAAGGCCCGCCAGGACGGCTACACCGAGACCATCATGGGCCGGCGCCGCTACCTGCCGGACCTGACCTCGGACAATCGCCAGCGCCGCGAGATGGCTGAGCGGATGGCGCTGAACGCGCCGATCCAGGGCTCGGCCGCCGACATCATCAAGGTCGCCATGCTGCGCGTCGACCGCACCATGCGCGACTCGGGCCTGCGCTCCCGGATGCTGCTGCAGGTCCACGACGAACTCATCTTCGAGGTGGCCCCGGGCGAGCTGGCACCCCTGCAGGACCTGGTGAGATCAGAGATGGGCGCCGCGTACGACCTCCGAGTGCCACTGGAGGTGTCCATGGGCACCGGCCGCACCTGGCACGAGGCCGGCCACTGAGCCGAGCACCATGAGCCCCCGCACCGGCACGTCCAGCACCTGACACGACAACCGCGCGTGTGTTGTGCTTTTGCTTGCCGGTGCTTGCCGGTGCTTGCCGGTGCTTGCCGGTGCTTGCCGGTGCTTGCCGGTGCTTGCCGGTGCGTGTGTGCGGGATCCCGCGGATGACTCTGGCGTGGCTCCGGTACCGGGGTGTGCGCGATCCGGCCGGGGTACCGGCGTCTGCCCGATCCGCCCGGGGTACCGGCTGTGCGCCCGATCCGGTCGGGAGGGCTGTGGAGTGACCGATCACGCGAGAGAGGGCGATGACGATAGGCAGGTCGTCCTCCTTGTGCACGATCACGCCGGCGGCGCGCGGGCCCGCAACGCCGCCACCGAGATCCGCTCCAGGCCGAACGGCGTCAGCCGGCATCCTGCGTCCGTACGGCGTGCGCGCCGACGTATGCCGTCCGCTGGGATCGCAGTAGATAGCTCGGCGCGGATGACGCCGGCTCGACAGATGTGAGCGGATTTCGTGCTCGTCGAGCCCCTGGCATGTGTAGATCCGCAGGCCAGGGGGGTCGCCTGGGGCCTGTCTCGAAGTCCCGCTGTCCTACGGCGCGGCGTCCAGGCGGCGCCTCGCCGCGTTGTCGTCGGCCGCCGGCCGACACCAAGCCGACTCCCTCTTGCGCCTTGCGCCGCGCCGCCTGGACGCCGCTCGCTACGGACGGGGATCTCGGATGAGGCCCTAGTCCCGGGTTAGGGGCTTGCCGCGTCCCCGGCAAGGCGTATTCAGATCCCCAGGCCAGAACGATCTGCCGGTGAAGACGGCGCGCGAGGCCGATCCGGCCACCCATCCCATTCCGCGATAAGCACCGGCCTAGCCGAGGTCACACCCACGATGGAGCAGTCGCATGCCCGGAGTCCGGGCGATGAACGGACATCGCGGCGACATGGCCGCTCGGTGAGGTCGACTTGGTGAGCAAGAGGACGTCCACGTGTAGGCAGGGCGTGCGGCGCCCGCGACCCGACGGCGGATGCCCCCGCTGAGATGCTCCTCGGGCCGGGACGTCTCGTTCCGGTCTGAGGGTCCACGCCGCCGTGGTCGGACATGCCGCGCGGTCCCGCCGCTCCGAAAAGGGTCCGGAATGCGCGCTGACCACGCTAAATGAACGGTCGGCACTCGTCGGCATCCCGGGCGACAGGATCCTCTGCCCAACGACCACCAGGCGCCGGCCGCGCCCGGTCATTCCCCAGCAGCACCGGGTGCGGGGCGTCGGGTTTCTCGAGTGGTGTCGGGTGTGGGGTGTGGGGTTTCTCGAGTGGTGCCGGGTGTGGGGCGCCGGATTTCTCGGGCGGCGTCGGGTGCGGGGGTGTCGTCTTCTGGTGGTGGGTCAAGGCAAAGGCGACGCCGTGTCGCAGCCGTCGACGTCACCGGACCCGGGCCCTGACAGAACCTTTACCCCGAAATGACAAGCCACCTCGCCGACCGTGTTCGCGCGATTACATGATCGCGGGAGCGGGAAGTAACTTTTCGCTGGGCTTAGTGCGCACCGCGTGCAGAAACGCTAGGGGACAAACCGTGCCGCACCTTGACAAATTCGCCGCTGCATTGATCGTCGTAGCCGTGGTGGTCGGCTTCCTGGCCCCGCGTGATCGGCATGACGTAGGCCCTCCCCGCGCGAACCCGGCTGCGGCCGGTGGCGTCGCGCGGACCGCGCAGGCCGCGCCCTCCAAGGTCGCCGCCCCGCCACGCAAGAAACCACCGAAGAAGCCGCCGTTCAACCTGGCCAAGGCCGCCGCCGCGGCGCGAGCCGTCAGCGCGAACGAGCTCGGCCAGGTCCCGATCCTGATGATCCACCGGGTCATGGCCAAGCCGCAGGCCTCGCTGGACCGCTCGACCAAGGAGCTGTACGACGAGTTCACCGGCATGGCCAAGCAGGGCTACGTCCCGGTGACCGCCGCCGAGTTCGTCAAGGGGCAGATCAACATCCCGGCGGGCAAGCACGCGGTCGTCCTGACCTTCGACGACGGATCGATCACGCACGCCGACTTCGACGGGGCGGGGAATCCCAAGCCGGACACGGCGATCGCGGTCATCCAGCGGGTGGCGAAGGAGAATCCCGGGTTCCGTCCGGTCGCGACCTTCTTCGTGAACCGCGACCCGTTCTACGGCGGATCCAAGCCGGGCATCGAGACGATGCGCTGGCTCGTCCGCAACGGGTTCGAGATCGCCAACCACACGACCAACCACAAGGACATGCGGTCGATGAGCAAGGCCGAGGTGGCCAAGGAGATCGGCACCGACGAGAAGATGATCGAGGACGCCACCGGCAAGCCCGCGACGACGTTCGCCTTCCCGTTCGGGTCGCTCTCGACGGCGCACCTCGACTGGGCCCAGCACGGCACCAAGCCGGTGAAATGGGACTTCACCGGGATGTTCCTGGCCGGCTGGAAGCCGTCCGACTCGCCGTACGCGAGCAGCTTCGACGCCCGGCAGATCCCGCGGATCCGGGACAAGGAAAAAATCAAGGAAGATGACTGCAAGCAGTACTGCTCCACAGCATGGCTGGAGTGGCTGGCGAAGAATCCCGACAAGCGGTACACCTCCGACGGGAACCCGGCCACGATCGCCTTCCCGCAGGATAAGATGATCTACCTCTACACGCGTTACAGGGAGTGGGCCTGTCCTTACTGACCCCTCTTGAGATTGACCGTTGCCCCTGGCCTCCCATATCCTGATCGCTGCGCTGTGGGCCTGCGCGCGCCTCGGACAGAGCAGGTACGCGCTCGGCCAAGTCGACATCGGTCTGGTCAGACGGCCGGTCCATCGGCAGGGACGATAACTGGCCCTCCGCGTTGCACAGGCAACTACGCATGTCCGTATCCGGAGCCATCCCACACATGACGAGCAGCACCGAGGCCACCTCGAGTACCCCGCAGGTAGCGGTCAACGACATCGGGTCCGAGGAAGCCTTCCTCGCAGCGATCGACGAGACCATCAAGTACTTCAACGACGGCGACATTGTCGAAGGCACTGTCGTCAAGGTCGATCGAGACGAGGTCTTGCTCGACATCGGCTACAAGACCGAGGGCGTCATTCCCTCGCGTGAGCTGTCCATCAAGCACGATGTCGACCCCAACGAGGTCGTCAAGGTCGGTGATCACGTTGAGGCCTTGGTCCTCCAGAAGGAGGACAAGGAAGGCCGCCTGATCCTGTCCAAGAAGCGCGCTCAGTACGAGCGGGCCTGGGGCACGATCGAGAAGATCAAGGACGAGGACGGCATCGTCACCGGTACCGTCATCGAGGTCGTCAAGGGCGGCCTGATCCTCGACATCGGTCTTCGCGGCTTCCTTCCCGCGTCTCTTGTGGAGATGCGCCGGGTGCGTGACCTTCAGCCGTACGTCGGGCGCGAGCTCGAGGCGAAGATCATCGAGCTGGACAAAAACCGCAACAACGTGGTTCTGTCCCGCCGCGCATGGCTGGAGCAGACGCAGAGTGAGGTCCGCCAGACCTTCCTCAACACGCTTCAGAAGGGCCAGGTCCGCAAGGGCGTCGTGTCGAGCATCGTCAACTTCGGTGCCTTCGTCGACCTCGGCGGAGTCGACGGCCTGGTGCACGTGTCCGAGCTCTCCTGGAAGCACATCGACCACCCGTCCGAGGTGGTCGAGGTCGGCCAGGAGGTCACCGTCGAGGTTCTCGACGTGGACATGGAGCGCGAGCGGGTCTCCCTGTCGCTCAAGGCGACGCAGGAGGACCCCTGGCAGCAGTTCGCCCGCACCCACCAGATCGGCCAGGTCGTGCCGGGTCGCGTCACCAAGCTGGTGCCGTTCGGCGCGTTCGTCCGGGTCGAGGAGGGCATCGAGGGCCTGGTGCACATCTCCGAGCTGGCCGAGCGCCACGTGGAGATCCCGGAGCAGGTCGTCCAGGTCGGTGACGAGATCTTCGTGAAGATCATCGACATCGACCTCGACCGGCGCCGCATCAGCCTCTCGCTGAAGCAGGCCAACGAGGGTGGCGGGACGTTCACCGACGAGGAGTTCGACCCGACGCTCTACGGCATGCCGGCCGAGTACGACTCCGAGGGCAACTACAAGTACCCCGAGGGCTTCGATTCGGAGACCGGCGACTGGCTCGAGGGCTTCGACCAGCAGCGTGAGACGTGGGAGCGGCAGTACGCGGAGGCGCGTACCCGTTTCGACTCTCACAAGAAGCAGGTCGAGGAAGCCCGCAAGGCCGAAGCCGAGGCGGCCGGACCGCAGTCCTACAACTCCGAGGGTGAGCCGCCGGCCGGCGGCGGCAGCAGCGGTGACGCCGGTGGCGGCGGCGCGCTCGCTTCTGACGAAGCACTCGCGGCGCTGCGGGAGAAACTGTCCGGTAACCAGGAGTAATACAACCGCATAATGGTCGATTTCGACTCAAGTGCACGTCCTGGGGGTCCCGTCGTTACGGCGGGGCCCCCGGTCGTTCCCCAAGAGCTCTCCCGCGTGCTGCTCATCGCGGTCACCATCGCCGTCCTCTCCGAGGTGCTGCGGGCCGCGTTCCCTCCATTCGGTCATTTCGCCGCGACCTCTGGCGCCGTCACGGCCTCCGCGGCGATCCTCGTCGTCTGCCTGGCCGGCTTCGCCGCGCCCGCCGTACGCGCGGTCGCCGGGCCCCGTGGGCTGCTGCTGGCCGGGGTCGGTGGTCTTCTCGTCCTGCGGCTGGGCACCCAGGCCCTCTCGCCCGCGCTCTGGACGGCCTTCGCCGGCACCGCGTTCGCCATGCTCGCGATCACCGCGCTGTACGAGACGGCGCGTGGCCTTTCCGGCACCGGCTTCGCGGTGGCCGTGGTCGCCGGGCTGACCGGCGACACGGCGCTCCGCCTGGCGTTCGGCACCTGGGACCCGGCCGACCGGGGCGGCGTGCTGCCCTGGCTGGCCTGCCTCCTCGTCGTCGGCGCCGGGGCCATCGTTCTGGTGAGACAGCTGCGGATCCCGTCCGTGGAGGCGCCCGCGATCGGCTGGCGTGACGCGCTGGGCGCCGCCGCGCTCGGGCCGTTCCTCGCTCTGCAGATCCTCGTCCTGGCCAGTCCGGCGTTCGCCGCCTCCAGCGGATGGCTGTCGCTGCCGGCCGCGGGCGCCGTCGTCCTCGGCGCCCAGGCGCTCACCTTGGCCTTCCTGTCCTCCGGACTCGCCGTGGCGGCCGTGCCCGGCGGTGTGTGCGTCTTCGGCGGCGCCCTGCTGGGCGTCGGCGCGGGGGCGGTCACCGGCCGGTACGGACTCACCGGGGTCGTCGCGGTCGCCGTGATCGTCGCCGGGCAGGTGCTGTCGGCGTGGCTGCTGGCGGTCGCCTGCCGGGTGCCGCTGCGCCGCGGCGGCTACCGCGGCCGGCGTGGCGACGCGCTCGTCGAGCCGGAGCGTGCCGACAGCGGCGGGCGCGCCTGGCGCATCGACCTTGGTGCCGCGCTCGGCGGGCTGCTCACCGCACTCGTCCTGCTGCCGTACCAGTCGCACTACGCCGCGCCGCTCCCACTGCCCAACAAGGTGCTGCCCGGCGCCGCCGGCATCGCCCTGGGGCTCCTCTCGGCGATCGCCGCGGCACGCGGCGGGCCGCTGCCCGGCCGGTCCTGGGCCCGCGCCCTCGGCGCCGGAGGCGCGGCACTGCTCCTGCTCGCCGTGCCCGCCGCGTACGCGGTCACGGCCCCGCGGGAGTCGCGTACGAGCGCGCAGCCGGGTACGTTCCGGCTCGTGACGTACGACATCGGCCAGGCGGTCGACGGCGACGGCCGGCTCGACCCGGAGGCGGTCGCCCGCGTCATCCAGGCGCAGCACGCCGACGTGGTCGCCCTGCAGGCCGTCGGACGCGGCTGGCCCCTGTCGGGTACGACCGACGTCGGCTCGTGGCTGGCCCGGCGGCTCGGCATGCGCCTCGTGTGGGGTCCGGCCGCCGACCACCAGTTCGGCAACGCCGTGCTGTCGCGGCTGCCGGTGAGGACGACCGGCACCGGGCGGCTGCCCGTGGGCGCCGGACCGCAGGCGCGCGGCTATGTCTGGGCGCGGGTGGACACCGGTGGCGGCCGTACCGCGGACGTGTGGTCGGTCGACGTCCAGCACGGCGCCGACCGTACGCAGACGAGGCTGACCGAGATCGGCAAACTGCTGCAGGTATGGAGCGGCGCCCCGCGTACGGTCATCGCCGGGAACCTGAACGCCGCGGAGAGCGGGCCGGAGGTCGGCCGCCTCACCGCTCAGGGCGGCCTGCGCGAGGCCGGCGGAGGCGAGCCGGGCAAGCCCGTCGTGTCCATCTTCGGCAGTGACGACCTGGGGTTCGACGACACCGTGGTGGCACCCGCCACGGGCCGTAGCGCTCTGGCCGCCACCGTACGGGTCATCGGCTGAGTGGCCATGGACGACGACGTACGCATCGAGCCCGCCGGCGTGGCCGACGCCGGACAGATCCTCACCCTGCAGCGCGCCGCGTACGTCACCGAGGCGCAGCTGCACGGTGATCCGTTCTTGCCGCCGCTGGTCGAGTCGCTCGACCAGGTGTGCAAGATGATCGCAGGGTCGCTCGTGCTGAAGGCCATGATCGGCACGCGCCTCGCCGGGTCCGTACGCGCCCGGATCAACGACCGTACGTGCCTGGTAGGCCGGCTCGCGGTGGCACCGGACCTGCAGGGCAGGGGCATCGGCCGCGCGCTGATGGAGGCGATGGAGGCCGAGGCCATCGGCCGGGCGGACGCGTGCGTGCTGTTCACCGGCCATCTCAGCGAGGCCAACCTGCGGTTGTACCGGCGGCTCGGGTACGGCGAGACGCATCGGGAGCGGGTCGCCGACCATCTGATGCTGGTGCACATGCGCAAGACCCTTGGGCGTGTCTGACGGATGCCTGTCCTACTGCGCGGCGCCCAGGCGACGCCTCGCCGCGTTGTCGTCGGTCGCCGGCCAACACCGAGCCGACTCCCTCCTCCGCCTTGCGAGGCGCCGCCTGGACACCGCTCGCTACGAACGCCATCCGTCAGACACGCCCCCGTGGCCGCGGGGCCGGCCGACTGAGTACTCTCGCGTTCGTGCTGAGAGTGGGATTGACCGGTGGCATCGGTTCGGGCAAGAGCGAGGTGTCGCGGCGGCTCGTGTCGCTCGGCGCGGCGCTCGTCGACGCGGACGCGGTCGCGCGCGAGGTCGTGGAGCCGGGCACGCCCGGCCTGGCCGCGGTGGCGCAGGAGTTCGGCGAGGAGGTCCTGCGCCCCGACGGCACGCTGGACCGCGACCGGCTGGGCGCGATCGTGTTCGCGGACGACGGGCGGCGCGAGCGGCTCAACGCGATCGTGCATCCGCTCATCGGCGAGCGGATGCAGGAGCTCGTCGAGGACGCGCCGGCGGGTGCCATCGTGGTCTACGACGTGCCGCTGCTGACCGAGAACGACCTGGCCGGCCTGTACGACGTCGTGGTCGTCGTGGACGCCCCGGTCGAGGAGCAGGTGCGCCGGCTCACGGAGCTGCGTGGCATGACCGAGGAGGCCGCGCGCGCCCGCATCGCCGTCCAGGCCACACGGGAACGGCGCCGAGCCGTCGCCGACCACGTCATCGACAACTCCGGCACGATCGAGTCGCTCGCCGCACAGGTCGATGACCTGTGGGCCGAGCTGACCCGCCGGATCAACGGGGGACCGCCTCAGGGCGGTCACTGATGATGCCGTCGACCCGGTAGCCGACCAGCCGGCGGACGTCGGCGGCACTGCCGGCGCCCCAGGCGAAGACCTCCATGTGCCGGGCATGCACCCGCCGGACGTAGGCGGCGTTGATGGCGTCGTAGCGAGGGTTGACATAGTGCGCGTACCCGGCGATCGCGGGAAGCTGCGCGGCCGTCGGCGTGCCGAGTACGCCGGTCGGGACGGCGGGCATCAGCCGGTGGAACTCCCGTACCGACCCCCAGTCGAAACTCTGGACGATCAGCCGGCCGGGGAGCAGCCATCTCGGCTGGGCGCGCAGTTGTCCGGCGACCCGGCTCGTCAGGCCCGGGTACAGGGACGGGTCCTTGATCTCCAGGAGCAGCTTCAGGTCGCTGCCCTCCATCTCGCTCAGGGTCCTGGCGAGCGTCGGCACACGCTCGTGCCGGAACCGGGAGGAGAACCAGGAGCCGGCGTCGAGCCGTTCGAGCTGCCGGAGTGTGAAGTCGCCGACCCGCCACGGCGACCGGCCGGGGTAGACCGACTCGGCGTTGGTCGTACGCCTCAGCGTCGTGTCGTGCATGATGACCGGCGTGCGGTCCTTGGTCTGCTGGACGTCGAGCTCGAAGTAGTCGGCGTGCTGGGACCTGGCCGCGCGGAAGGCGGCGAGGGTGTTCTCCGGGGCGGACGCCGACGCGCCACGGTGACCGATGTCGGCGATGCCGGCCGGGCTTACCCGGGTGGGATGTCGTACGGTCGAGGTGAACGCCATACCGGCGCAGGTGAGCGGCAGAGCCGAGACGATGGCGGCGAGGCGGTAAGCCATGGCGATCCTCCGGGCAAGGGCCTCGGCCACGACCGGTGTGACGTAGCCGCTTCAACGGAGAGTAACGCATCGTTCACGGTTGGTTGGCAATCACCGCCGGGACGGAACGTCGCGAGGGCCACCGGAATGTCACTGCCGGGTCGTACGGTTGACATACACGGGCCTCCCGGCACGGCCCGCGATCCGCCGGCCGTTCTGGACCGGCGACCACCAGTCGACGGAGGAAACAGCGTGCGGCCTGTCACCGATCTTCAGCGCAAGGTGGCGCCCTTCGAGGTCGTCACCGAGATGATCCCGTCCGGCGACCAGCCGCAGGCGATCGGCGAGCTGGAGCAGCGGATCAAGCGGGGGGACAAGGACTCGGTGCTGCTGGGGGCCACCGGCACCGGCAAGACCGCGAGCATCGCCTGGCTGATCGAGAAGGCCCAGCGCCCCACCCTCGTCATGCAGCCGAACAAGACGCTCGCCGCCCAGTTCGCCAACGAGCTGCGCGAGATGATGCCCAATAACGCCATCGAGTACTTCGTCTCCTACTACGACTACTACCAGCCCGAGGCGTACGTCCCGCAGACCGACACCTACATCGAGAAGGACTCCTCGATCAACGACGAGGTGGAGCGCCTGCGGCACTCGGCGACCAACTCGCTGCTGACCCGCCGCGACACGATCGTGGTGGCGTCGGTGTCGTGCATCTACGGCCTGGGCACCCCGCAGGAGTACGTCGACCGCATGGTACGGCTGCGCGTGGGCGACGAGATCGACCGCGACGACCTGCTCCGGCGGCTGGTCGGCATGCAGTACGCGCGCAACGACCTGGCGTTCACCCGCGGCACGTTCCGGGTACGCGGCGACACGGTCGAGATCATCCCGCAGTACGAGGAGCTCGCCGTACGGATCGAGATGTTCGGCGACGAGATCGAAAAGCTCGCCACGCTGCACCCGCTGACCGGCGAGGTCGTCACCGAGGACCAGGAGCTCTACATCTTCCCCGCCTCCCACTACGTCGCCGGTCCGGAGCGGATGGAGCGGGCGATCAAGGGGATCGAGCAGGAGCTGGAGGAGCGCCTCGGCGAGATGGAGCGCACCGGCAAGCTGCTGGAGGCACAGCGCCTGCGGATGCGCACGACGTACGACATCGAGATGATGCGCCAGGTCGGGACGTGCGCCGGCATCGAAAACTACTCACGTCACATCGACGGCCGTGGTCCCGGCACCCCGCCCAACACGCTGCTCGACTACTTTCCCGAGGACTTCCTGCTCGTCGTGGACGAGTCGCACCAGACGACACCGCAGATCGGCGCGATGTACGAGGGTGACATGTCGCGCAAGCGCACTCTGGTGGAGCACGGCTTCCGGCTGCCCAGCGCGCAGGACAACCGCCCGCTCAAGTGGGAGGAGTTCCTGGAGCGGATCGGGCAGACCATCTACCTGTCGGCGACGCCGGGCCCGTACGAGCTGGGCCGGGTCAAGGGCGATGTGGTCGAGCAGGTGATCCGCCCGACCGGCCTGATCGACCCGGAGGTGGTCATCAAGCCGACCAAGGGCCAGATCGACGACCTCGTGCACGAGATCCGCGAGCGGGCCGAACGCGACGAGCGGGTGCTGGTCACGACGCTGACCAAGAAGATGTCCGAGGACCTGACCGACTACCTGCTCGAGCTGGGCATCCGGGTGCGCTACCTGCACAGCGAGGTCGACACGCTGCGCCGCGTGGAGCTGCTGCGCGAGCTGCGGATGGGCGAGTTCGACGTACTCGTCGGCATCAACCTGCTCCGCGAGGGCCTCGACCTGCCCGAGGTGTCACTGGTGTCGATCCTGGACGCCGACAAGGAGGGCTTCCTGCGGTCGGAGACCTCCTTGATCCAGACGATCGGCCGAGCCGCACGAAACGTGTCCGGCCAGGTCCACATGTACGCCGACAAGATCACCCCGTCGATGGAACGCGCGATCGACGAGACCAACCGCCGCCGCGTCAAGCAGGTCGCCTACAACGAGGCCAACGGCATCGAGCCCACCGCGCTCCGCAAGAAGATCAACGACATCCTCGACATGCTGGCCCGCGAGGACGCCGACACCGAAGAGCTCATCGGCGGCGCCGGCCGCCAGCAGAGCCGTGGCAAGGCCCCGGTCCCGGGCCTGTCCTCCCGCCGAGCGGGCCGCCACGCCGCCGACCTGGTCGGCGAGCGCCCCCGCGAGGAGATGGAATCCCTCATCGAACAGATGACAAAGCAGATGCACCACGCGGCAGAAGAACTCCAGTTCGAGGTCGCCGCCCGCCTCCGCGACGAGATCAAGGAGCTCAAACGCGAACTCCGCGACATGAAGGAAGCCGGCGTCAAGTAGCCACCCGCCGGGGCCGGGGCCGGGGCCGGGGCCAGGGCCAGCGACAGGGCCCGACACCCTCGACGTGGGTGTCCGGGGGCTGGTGTCCGGGGCCGGATGCCCGGCGCCCGGAAGGTAGCCGACTAAGCCGCGAGACCGGAGGCGGCCGGCTGGGGTCGGTGGGCGAGCGCGCGGCCGGCCGGGGGTGGGTGCCCGGGGGCAAGCGCCCGGAGGAGGGGCCCGGTAGGTGGCCGACCAGGCCACAGGGCCCCCGGGGGCCGGGTGCGGGTGCCCGGGGCTGGGCGCCCGGCGCCCGGAAGGTAGCCGATAAGCCGCGAGACCGGAGGCGGCTGGCTGGGGTCGGTGGGCGAGCGCGCGGCCGGCTGGGGTGGGTGCCCGGGGGTAAGCGCCCGGGGGAGAGGCCCGGGAGGTAGCCGACCAGGCCGCAGGACCGGAGGCGGAAGGCTGGGGCGGGCGAGCCAGGCGAGCGGCTGGGACGACTGGAGGCGCGCGGCCAGGGGCGCGAGTGAGCGAGGGGGAGAGGCCGGGGGCGAGGGCCACGTCGGCATCGGGGAACACGGGCGCCGCGGGAGCGAGAGGTCAGGTCAGCGACCGGGGCAATGACCGGAGCTTGGAGACGGGCTCTCAGGCGCCCCGTGCGGGGGATCGGCGGCCGGTTTCGGGGCGGGGTATCAGGTCACACCCGGGAGGAACCGGGAGACGAGGCCTTGGTCCGAGCAGAGACTTGGCCGAGGTACCCGCGGTGGGCCCAAGGCGCAGCATTCACCGGACCTTGGCCAAGTGCGGGCACGCCGACCTATAGCGCCGGATTCACCGGACCTTGGCCAAGTGCGGGCACGCCGACCTATAGCGCCGGATTCACCGGACCTTGGCCAAGTGCGGGCACGCCGACCTATAGCGCCGGCTTTTCCGCGCCCGACGCGGACCCCGCGAGCGCCCATGGCGCGGGACTGACCACCACAGGGGCGGGCACGCCGCCGTGGGACCCGGCTGAGGAGCGAGCTGCCGGGGCGCGACGTCAGGCTTGCCGGTCGCACAGCGAGGAGTCCGACCAGGCGGACGGACAGTCGGGGCGGCGGCAGGGCAAGCCCAGCCATGTAGCTGACGCCTGAGAACGTCGATCGCCTCCCCTCCACCTCACCACACGCGGTCTGACCTCGTGTCGTGTGGAGAGCACGGCGGTGACCTGAGGCGACCTCGTGCGGCGACGAGCGCGTCTTGCAGGCCCAGAGTGAGGGTCCTCGCACCTCAGCGGGTCCGGCTGCCGGGGGCGCATGTCCTCCGAGGCATCGGAGGACGGTTCCGGCGTAACCAGTGCCGGGCTGAGGGATCGACTCCGAGTCGTATTGCCGTGCCGAGTGAGGGAGAGGGAGGTCGGCTCCGATCTGGAAGTAGTCCGGAGGGGGCTCCGACGGTCTGGACGGAGTGGGCCTGGTGGCTGGGAGGTTCTGACGCGCGGCGAGGCTGGAGGCGGTCCGGGGGCCTGGGCGGTCGGGACGGAGCGGGCCTGGTCGCCGGGAGGTTCTGACGCGCGGCGACGTTGGAGGGGGCCCGGGCGGTCTGGACGGAGTGGGTCTGGCGGCCGGGAAGTTCTGACGCGCGGTGACTGCGGTGTGCCAGGTGGCGTCTTCTCAGGGTCTGTTAGGGGCGACCAAGCCGACGGGCACGCGCCGGTACGGTCGGTCGGCCTGAATCGCTCAGCGACGCTGAGCGGCCCCCCGTCGGCATGTACACCTCGACGACGGCGCCCACGTGCAAGGGCGGACAGGGCGGGGTCCCCGGTCTCCGTGTGGCCTTGATAGCGATGCGGGCGCGTGCGGCCTCTTCGGTCATGCCGCGCAGCTCCGTGAGCCGGCGCACCTGCCTCCTCGACGGGGACGAGCGATCAGGTCTCGGTCGCTGTCCGCTGGTGCATCGATCTGGCCGGCCTGCGCTGCGTCGCCTGCCGCGCACGTCCTCATCCCCACGGGCGCTTGGCGGCTGGCGGGTCGCGAAGTGGCCGGATCGGGCCAACATCCGAGGCACCCCGGAGCCGGCAGTCCACCCAAGCCCAACAAGCCCGAAATGTGATGTTTTGCGCCACCCGGAGCACCCCAGGCACGGCACGCCCATGATGCCGCCGACCGGAGCGAGACGCGGCTCCACAAGGCAGCAGAGCCCGCACCGATTGCTCGGTGCGGGCCCAGCTTGGTGTAGTGCTAAGCCTAGATCGGCGTGACCTGCTCCGCCTGGGGGCCCTTGGGACCCTGGGTCGTCTCGAAGCTCACGCGCTGGTTCTCCTCCAGCGTACGGAAACCACTGGAGGTGATCGCCGAGTAGTGCACGAACACGTCCGGGCCCCCGCCGTCAGGCGCGATGAAACCGAAGCCCTTGTCGGCGTTGAACCACTTGACGGTGCCTTCTGCCACTTTCTCTCCTTCTTGGATGCCTCACCGGGACACCGGTCGGCGGACCGGGGCTGCATACGGACTTTGGCTTGCGTCCGCGAAGATTATCCCGGAGAAGCGAAAACGCCCGCCGTCACTTCCGCGGGCGTTCAAGAGCGAACTCAATACGTACGAGGAAACTACGACTGCAACGCTTTCCATGTTATCGGCTCTCCGTATTAGCGGCAACCGACCCCATCGAAGGTGTCTCTGATCTGCGAAGGTTCCCGATCCGAGGCGGATCGGGCAAGCAGGAGCCCCCCGTCCCCGCGAAAGGACACCCCTACGGGCAGGCGGGCAGCCCGCGTACCGGCAGATCGCCGTTCAGGCGTCCGCAGACCGGCTGGTAGACGGGCTGTCCCCGCTTGATCGTCACCTTGACCAGCGTCAGCCCGCGGTGGCCTGAGCCGTTCAGCGTGTGCTGGTCTCCGGTGAAGTCGATCGTGCCGCTCGCACCCTCGTTCGCCCGGAGCAGGGGTAGTTCCAGGAGTACTGATCCCGACGTGACCACGCTGCTGCCCGCCGTACGTTCGCGGTCGCGTACGGTCAGGCCCAGCGTGTTGAACGCCTTCTGCGCCGCCTGCGCCAGCGCGGAGGTCGAGTCGTAGGTCAGTGCCATCTGGCCGTCCGCCAGGAGCGGCCCCGGGGCGATGCCGAGCACGTTGCGTGAGAGCAGGAAGAACGCGTTGGTCCGGTCGCGGCCGCCGGCGACGAGGTTCGGCAGGTGGTTGAAGGTCGTGTAGTACACCGTGAGCGTCCGCGGCAGCAGGATCTGGTGCCGTCCGGACCCGAAGCTCGCTCGTGCGACCTCGTCGCCGCCGATCAGGGTGAGCGGCCGGTCGGCGCAGCCGCCGCTGCTGAGCCCGTTGATCAGGCCGGGCAGGTCCTCGGCCCGGCCGGCGAAGTACACCAGCTCGTACGGATGGCCAAGGGAGTTCTCGCACGCCGTCTTCACCTTGCCCGCGATGTCGTCGGTGCCGTCGTAGGTGAGCGGGTCCGGCTGCCGGGGCCGCAGTGCCTCCTGGGCATCGGCGGCCAGCTCGGAGCTGTACTCCTGGGCGGGACCGGGGGAGCGGGAGACGATGAGCGCCCGTCCGACCGGATGGCCGCCCAGGGCACGGAGTGCGGCCACCGCCTCGTCGTGGTCGGTGGCGGCGAGGCCGTAGTAGTGCGCCAGCATGGGCAGCTGGTCGGAGGAGTTGACCGGGTCGACGATCGCCAGGCCGGCGTCATTTAGCCGGCGGATCGCGGCCTGGGAGGCGCTGGTGTTGCGGCCCATGCCGACCACGCCGACGACGGTGGGGTCGCGCCGGGCGATGGCCAGGATGCGGTCCGCGACGAGGCCGGAGAAGGCCATGTTCTGGCCGGCGTTGACCGCGAGCAGCCGGACCTTCAGCGGCATCCCGACCTCGCCGGGCTGGTCGGTGTGGTTGTTGGCCAGCTGCGCGAGGTAGGCGCCGGCCAGCTCGCGGATGCTGCTGACGGCGCTCTGCTCCTGCCCGTCGGCCGTGGTCAGCATGCCGACATAGAGGACCGTGACGTACGGCGCGTGGCCGCGTACGACGCTCGCGTCCTCCTCGTCGACCATGCGCTGCAGGTCGGCGAGGGTGAGGTCGCCGGCCGTGTGCCGGCGGTCGGGCGCGCGGCGGTCGCCGTCCAGGCCCGTGCTCTGCCTCTCGCGTTCGAAGCGGACCCCCTCGGTGGAGACCCCGACGCACTCACGGCTGCCCGCGCCGTCGTCCTCCAGCCGGGTGTCGACGTTGGCCGAGAACGGGAACCGTACGCTGCAGTGCGCCGAGCTCAGCCGCCCGTGCAGGTACGAGCCGCCGACCGCGGTCACGGCCAGGACGAGCAGCAGCGACCACCACGACCAGAGCCACGTCCAGCCCGGTCTGCGCCTCGGGCTCAGCCGGGAGGGTGCCAGCGAGTCCGGGGCCTCCGCCGGGATGGGCAGCCGCAGCAGCCACGGGCCCGCCACCTGCTGGCTCGGTGCCTGCGCGGTGCCCAGCGACGCCTCCCACGCGTCGTAGAGGTCCTGGAGCGGGCCCGGCGGGGGCGCCACGGCAAGGCCGTCCAGCGCGGCGCGGTGCTCGTGGCCGGCCGAGGCGACGACGAGCAGGGGATGCAACTCGCTGCGGCGGCTGCGGATGTCGCTCATCGCCGACAGCAGCTCGACGCCGCCGTTGTCGGCCGTGACGCCCCTGAGGAACACCACGGGCGGCACCGGCCGTTTGAGCCCGCGCAGCGTGGGCGACAGCTTGCGGTGGGCGGCACGCAGGTCCTCCAGGAAGGCCAGCGTCTTCATCTGCAGCCCGAACTCCGCGGTGTCGGCCCACTGGGGCCGGTCGAGCACCCGGCGGAGCCGGTCGTCGAAGCCGTGTCCGCCGAGAACGGCGAAGAACGAGGAGGTGGCGAACCATCGGTACCGCGTGCCGACACCGGCACGCGACAGGATCGGCAGCCAGATCGTGCGTGTCGTCAGCCCGGCCGCGAGGATCACCGCGACGAGGAGCGCCAGGCTCGTCAGCAGCAGCGTGCCGATCCGGATCTTGTCCGCCAGGGCCTGGGCGACGCCGCCGAGGATCGCGGCCACGAGGAGGATCACCGTCGACCACCACACCGGCGCGCGGAACGGGCGGCGTGACCAGGACAGGAGTGCGGCGGTGTCCTTCCACTCATCCATCGGCGTGGTGGACCCGGGATGGGCGGCGTTCTTCTCGCGTGCGCGCTCGCTCGCCTTCTCGAAGGAGCGTACGAGGTCGGAGCGGGGGAAGCGGAACCGGCCGAACCCGTGGCGAAGGCCGTTCCAGGCGCCCTCGTCGGTCATCGCGTCCAGCAGCGCGACCTCCGGGGCGGTGTCCGCTCCGGGCGCGGGTACCGGCACGGTGTGCGGGATGCCCGCCTCGGCCGCCGCCCGCTCGAGCTCTCCCACGTAGTCGTCGACGGGTACGCCGGGTTCGGCCGCCTCTAAGACGAGGAGGGGGAACGGCTGGCTGCCGAGCCGCCACGGGCGGGCCTGGGTACGGGCGTCGAAGAGCCCGAGCAACTGGCGGCCCGCGGGCGTGCTCAGCACGCGCCGGTCCTGCGAACCCGCATGAGCCTGTACGGGCATGCCTCACTCCCCGGTGATGGAACCCCCTCCTGAGCGCAGAGTATTGGACGAATCGTCTGAATCCATGCCCTGGAGGGATCTGCCGGGACCGGAACCCCGAATCCGGCTCAGGCGGGCCACTCCGGGGCGCGTTTCTCGAGGAAGGCCGCCATGCCCTCCTGTGCCTCGGGCGTCTGGCTGGCGGCGGCCATCACCTCGATCGCGTACGTGTAGGCGTCCGCCTCGGGGTGCCCGAGCTGGGCGTACATGGCCTGTTTGCCGAGGGCCTTGCTGCGCCTGCTGCCCCGAGTCGCGCGTTCCAGCAGCTCACGCGTTGCCTTCTCCAGCTCCTCGGGCGGCACGGCCTGGTTGATCAGGCCCCAGTCGAGGGCGGTACCGGCGTCGATGACGTCCCCGGTCAGCGCCATCTCCATCGCCCGTTTGCGCCCGACGTTGCGCGCGATCGGGACCATCGGCGTGTGGCAGAACCAGCCGCCCTTGCCGCCGGGCGCGGCGAAACCGGCGCTCCACGCGGCCACGGCCAGGTCACAGGTGGCGACGAGCTGGCAGCCGGCCGCGGTCGCCAGCCCGTGGACCCGGGCGATGACCACCTGGGGCACCGACTGGATCGTCTCCATCAGCTCGCGGCAGGCGAGCAGCAGCTCGCGCGCCGCCGCGAGGTCCGCCCCGGCCAGATCGGCGAAGTCGTGCCCGGCGGAGAAGACCGGGCCGTTGCCGGCGAGCACGATGCCGGTGGCATCGGTCCCGCCGGCCTCGCGGAACGCCGAGGTCAGCGCGTGCATGTGCGACAGCGACAGCGCGTTGCGGCGTTTGGGTCGGTTCATGGTGATGACGGCGAACGGGCCGTCCTTGTCGACCAGCACCTCGTCAGAGCTCATGTCCGCACGGTACGTCCCCGATCGACCGGATCGCCATGGTCCCTGGTCCTCTCAGCGGGCTGAGAGCCGAATCCCGACAGGATCGTCTCCAGGGCGGGCAGGCCGTGTCCGACCCTCTTCGCCCGGATGGCCAGATCCCACAGCGGCTCGAACTTCTTCCAGCCGCCCGCGTACGCGACGTGGCGCGTCTTGCCGCGCAGCGTCGGCTGGGTACGGGCGCCGCGCAGGATGGAGCCCCACCGGTAGAAGTCGCGGTACGCGCGCCGGTATCCCTCCTCCAACTGGCGCGCGGTCAGCCGGGCGGGCTCGAAGACGACCTGGCGTGTGTCGTAGCGGTCCCAGTCGTGGTGGAGCATGCGTCCCGCCGCGCTCATCCGCTGGTAGAGACGGGTGCCGGGATAGGGGGTGAGGATGTGGAAGGTCGCGGTCTCCATGCCCTGACCGACCGCCCACTCGACCGTACGGTCGAAGACGCTCGCGTCGTCCTCGTCCATGCCGAACACGAAGCTGCCGTTGACCATGACGCCGAGATCGTGCAGCCGGCGGATCACCGCCCCGTAGTCACGGTCGACGTTCTGCCATTTGCGCTGCTCGGTGAGGTTTCCGGCGTTCACGGTCTCAAAGCCGACGAAGAGGCTGCGCAGGCCCGCGTCGACCGCCTTTTCCAGCAGGCCGGGGCGCAGCACGGTCTGCACCGTGCCCGCCGCCTGCCACAGGCGCCCCATCCCGCGCATCCCGTCGAACAGGGCGGTGGCGAAGCGCGCGTTGCCGAGCAGGTGGTCGTCCAGGAAGTACAGGTGGCGGCCCGGTAGCCGGTCGATCTCGGCCAGGGCCGCGTCCACGGTCTGGGTGTAGAACGACCTGCCGCCCTCGAAGAACGCCTCCTTGTAACAGAAGTCGCACACGTGCGGGCAGCCGCGGGAGACCACGATGGAGTTCGGGACCAGGTACAGGTGACGCGCGATCAGGTCGCGGCGGATCGGCGGGAGCCCGGCCAGGCTCCGCTGCTTCGAGTCGTAGCGGGACCGCGGGCATCCCCTCCGCAGCTCGCTGAGGAACGCCGGCCAGATGTCCTCCCCGGGCCCGCAGAAGATCGTGTCCGCGTGTCTCGCGGCCTCCTCCGGCAGTGACGTCACGTGCAGCCCGCCCAGGCACACGTACACCCCCTTGGCGCGGTAGAGGTCGGCGAGCTCGTACGCGCGCCGCGCCGAGGTGATGTAGACCTGGATGACCACGAGGTCCGGCTCGTTGGAGGTGTCGACCTCCTGGACGTGCTCGTCGGTGATCGTCACGTCGTCGCCGGGGTCGAGGTGGCCGGCCAGGGTGGCGAGCCCGAGCGGCGGGAACAACGAGTACTTGATCGGGCGGAAGAACGGCGAGGTCGCCTCGGTCAGGGCGGGCAGGATCATCTTCACGCGCATGGCTGCTCCGGGGGATAGGCGGCTGTCCTATGGTGGGACGGCCCCGCACGGGCGACCGGTGGCGCGGAAGATGTGAGGGTGTCGTGGAGATTCTGTGCGGGTCAGCCCGGGATGGTCACCCGGATCCGGGATCCCGGCCCCTCGCCCGCCACCTCGATGCTGCCGCCGTGCAGCTCGACGGCCCAGCGGGCGATCGCGAGTCCGAGCCCCGTGCCGCCGTCGCCGCCCGCGCCCCGGTAGAAGCGCTCGAAGACGCGTGCCCGTTCGCCCGGCGCGATACCCGGCCCTTCGTCGGCGACGTCCAGTGCCAGCCCGCCGGTCCTTCCGCGCGGCCGTGCCGTGACGGTGACGGTGCCGTCGGCCGGGCCGTGCGCCGCCGCGTTGTCCATGAGGTTCTCCACGACCTGGTGGAGGCGGTCCCGGTCGGCCAGTACGACCAGGTCCGGTGGCACGTCGAGCACGATGCGGACACCGGGACGCGCCGCGCGGCCCTCGGCGGCCACACCGGCCAGGAACGGCCCGACGGCGAACTCCGTACGGTCGAGCGCGTCGCCGGCCGCGTCGGCGCGTGACAGGTCGAGGAGCTGGCCGACGAGCCGGCCGAGGCGTTCGGTCTGCCGGAGCGCGACCCCCAGCGTCTCGGGGCCGGCGGGCGTCACACCGTCGGCGATGTTCTCCAGCTGGGCGTGCAGGGCGCTGATCGGCGTTCGCAGCTCGTGGGAGACGTTCGCGACGAACTCACGGCGCTGGCGGTCCACCTCGGCGAGGTCGGCGGCCATCTGGTTGAACGCCTGGGCCAGCTCGCCCACCTCGTCACGTGAGCTGGCGCGTACGCGGGCGTCGTAGCGGCCGCCGGCCATCGCACGGGCGGCGGCCGTCATTCCCCGCAGCGGTGACGTCATGCCGTGCGCGAGGACCTGGGTGACCGCGAGCGCGGCGAGCACGGCGACGGGCAGCGCGTAGCGGCCCCGGATGCCGTGCTCCAGCGCCTCCTTGAGGGCGAGGGCGGTGGCACACGAGCTGACCGCGACCAGCACGCCGAGTTTGATCTTGATGGACCGTAGCGGGTCGAGCGGGCGGGGGATCACGCCGGGACCTCCAGGGAGTACCCCACGCCGTGCACGGTCCTGATCAGGCCGGGGCCGAGCTTGCGGCGCAGCGCCTTGACGTGACTGTCCACCGCGCGCGTGGGCGACGCGTCGGCCCAGTCCCAGATCCGTTCGAGCAGCTGCGCGCGGGTGAACACCGCGCCGGGCGCGACGGCGAGGCAGTGCAGCAGGTCGAACTCGGTCGGCGTGAGGTGCACCTCCGCGCCCCGGCAGCGCACCCGGCGGGCGAGCGGGTCCACCTCGACCGGCCCGGCCCGTACGACCTCGGCGGCCGGCGTCGCGGCGCGCCCGGCCCGGCGCAGCAGGGCGCGGACGCGTGCCACCAGCACCCGCATGCTGAACGGCTTGGTGAGGTAGTCGTCCGCCCCGACCCCCAGCCCGACGAGCTGGTCGGTCTCCCCGTCGCGCGCGGTCAGCATCAGCACCGGCACCGGGCTCATCGCCTGGACGCGGCGGCAGACCTCGAGCCCGTCGAAACCGGGCAGCATGAGGTCCAGGACCAGCAGGTCCGGCCGGTGGCGGCGGAAGGACTCGACCGCGGCCGGGCCGTCGGCCGCCACCTGGACCGCGAAGTGTTCCGCCCGCAGCCGCGCGGCCACCGCCTCAGCGAGCGAGGGCTCGTCCTCGACGACGAGGATCAGTTGTTCGGACACACGGTCAATACTGGCCGCTTCTCAGCCTCGGGTGGGTGCGTGGACCGGCTCAGGCATGCAGGGTGGGCCGGTAGACGAGCTCCTGGATGTGGCCGTCGAGCGTCCGGTGCTCGATCAGCTCGAGGTCGAAGTCGGCCGCGCCCCCGAAGATCGGTTCCTGCCCGGTCCGGCCGGTGATCACGGGGAAGAGCGTCACCTGGACGCGGTCGACCAGACCGGCGGCCATCAGCGCGCGATTCATCGACAGGCTGCCGTGCGAGCGCAGGGGCACCTCGGACTCCTCCTTGAGCCGGGCGACGACGTCGACGGCGTCGCCGCTCGCGACGGTCGCGTCCGGCCAGTCGAGGGATCCTTCCAGTGTGGTCGAGACCACCGTTGCCGGCAGGCTCCTCATCCGTGTGACCCATGGGTCGCGCACGTCGGACTCCTCGGTGCTCGATGCCAGCATCCGCGCGAACGCCCGATACGTGTTGGCCCCGAAGACCATCCGCTGCTCCTCGCCGTACAGAGCGAGGCGGTGGTCGAGGAGCTCGGGGCCCTGCTTGCCCCAGTAGCCGGTCCAGTCGCCGCCGGCGGTACCGAAACCGTCGAGGCTGGAAAAGACGTCGAAGGTGTAAGTCGCGGCCATGATGCTCTCCTCGTGAGTGGCGACCGGCCCGTTGCCGGCCTCTCACCTTGGCTACGAACGGGCTCGGCGCGATTCGACACCACCGCGCGACGAACCTGAGTACCCGGCCGGCTACTCGCCGCCGATCTCGGCCAGTCTTTCCAGGGTGCCGGCGAACTCCTCGACCATGTCGTAGACGACCTGACGCGCGGGCTTGACGGTGTCGAGCCGACCGACGACCTGGCCGACGAAGTAGTTCGCCAGGCGGCGGCCGCCCTCGTTGCCGTTCTCGGCGGCCTTGCCGATCGCTCCCATCGCGCCCTCGGCGACGATGAGCTGCAGCGGCATCGGCAGCGCGCCGGGGCTGTCGGGGGACTCGTCCCACTCCTCGGTCCAGGAGGACCGCAGCTGCCGCGCGGGCTTGCCCGTACGGGAGCGGGAGCGGACCGTGTCGGCGGAGGTGGCGGCGAGCATCTTCGCCTTCACCGCCGGGAGGGTCTCGGCCTCCTCGGTGGTCAGCCAGACCGACCCGCACCACACGCCCTGCGCGCCGAGGGCCATCGCCGCGGCCATCTGCCGGCCCGAGGCGATGCCGCCGGCGGCGAGGACGGGCAGCGGCGCGACCGCGTCGACGACCTCAGGCACGAGCACCATCGTGGAGATCTCGCCGGTGTGCCCGCCGGCCTCCGAGCCCTGCGCGATGATCAGGTCCACGCCGGCCGCGACCTGCCGTCGCGCGTGCTCGACGGTGCCGACGAGCGCCGCCACGGGCACGCCCGCGGCACGCGCGCGCTCGACCATCACCGGCGGCGGCGGGCCGAGCGCGCTGGCGATGAGCCGGATCGGGTGGTTCAGCGCGACGTCGATCAGCTCGGTGGCGCCCTCCTTGGTCACCTGGCGGCCGGCGCCGCGCCCGTCGGCGGCGTCGAGGTCGGGCGCCGGCACGCCGTAGCGTTCGAAGATCCCGGCGAGGAACTCCCAGTGCCGCGACGGGACGGCGGACAACAGGTCGCCGGGTGCCTCCGCCTCCTTCGCGATCTTGCCGGGCACCAGGACGTCGACCCCGTACGGGCGGCCGTCCACGTGGTCGTCGATCCAGCGCAGCTCCTCCTCGAGGCGTTCGGGGGAGTAGGCCACCGCGCCGAGGACGCCGAACCCGCCCGCGTTCGTGACCGCGGCCACCACGTCCCGGCAGTGGCTGAAGGCGAACAGCGGGAAACCGATCCCGAACTTCTCGCAGACCTCTGTCCTCATCGGCGGCGCTCCTTGAACACGGGATAGCTCTCGCCATCATCGGGGTGGACGAAGCTCGCTCGCAGCGGCAGGCCTTCGTGTGGACCCGCCACGCCGTCCAGCCGCGCGTACATCCAGGGCCCCTCGGCGAGCTCGACCAGAGCCAGCGGAGCGGTGTGGCCGGTACGCGAGTGGGCGACCGCCCAGGACACCAGTACGGCCTCGCCGGTCGCCTCGGCCCAGGTCAGCTCGTCCGTGCCGCAGTCGGGACAGCCGGCCGCGTCCGGGGCGAACCACTGCCCGCAGGCTTCACAGCGCCGCAGCACCAGCCGGCCCTCGGCGGCGCCGTCGAAGAAGGGGCCGGAACGCCCGTCGCGGCGGATCGTGCCGATCGCGTCCTCACCGGGATCGCGGGTCACGGCCGTCCCTTCGCGTGCGGGCTGACGATCAACGTCGCGTGGTGGTCGAGGATGCCGCCGTTGCCGCTGACGAGGACCACGTCGTTCCGCGGCGCCTGGCGGTCGCCTCCGTGACCGCGCGCCTGGATCACGGCCTCCGACAGCGGGGTCATGCCCCACATGTAGTACGCCGACAGCTGCCCGCCGCCGGTGTTGACCGGCAGTGTCCCGCCGGGGCCCAGCGCGCCGCTCGCGGCGAACGGGCCGCCCTCGCCCTTGGCGCAGAAGCCGTAGTCCTCCAGCGTCACCAGGACGGTGAAGGTGTAGCAGTCATAGATCTGGCACACGTCGATCTCGGCCGTGGTGACCCCGGCCATCTTCATCGCCGCGGGCCCGGACAGCGCGGCGCCGGTGGTCAGCCCGAAGTCGCTGCCGCGTGTCAGCCGGTGGCCGGGGTGGCCCTGGGCCCATCCCCAGACGTGGACGGGTGGCCGGGCCAGGTCACGGGCGCGCTCGGCGCTCGTGACGATCACCGCGATGCCGCCGTTGGAGACGAGGCAGCAGTCGAGCAGGTGCAGCGGCTCGACGACCCAGCGGGACTCCTGGTGGTCGCGCAGCGAGATCGGCTCGCGCATCTGTGCCAGGGGGTTGCCCTGGGCCCAGGCGCGGGTGGCGACGGCGATCGCGCCGAGCTGCTCGCTCGTGGTGCCGTACCGCTCCATGTGCCGCCGCGTGGCCAGGGCGTAGAACGCGTTGACACTGCGGAATCCCAGTGCCGCCTGGAGCCCGCCGACCCCGTGCCACTCCTTTTCGTCGCGATGGTAGGCCGAGCCCGAGTTGCGTTCGGGCTCCAGCGGCGCGTCCGCGAACACGCACGCGACCGTCGACGCCGCGCCGCTCTGGATCATCGCGGTGGCATGGGAGACCATCGCGACGGCGGTCGCCCCGTAGGAGTTCATGTGGGTGAGGAGGCGCAGATCGCGCAGGCCGAGAGTGCGGGCCAGCTCGATGCCGGGAGAACCGGACATGCCGCTGCTCACGATCAGCCCGTCGAGGTCGGCCAGGGCCAGGCCGGCGTCCTCGGCCGCGGCGCGCACGGCGTCGGCGGCGAGCCGGCGCGGACTGTGGCCGTAGACCTTGCCGAGCTCCGTCATGCCGAGCCCGGCGATCGCCGTATCCGTCGTGGAATCGGCCACGCAAGCACCCCTCCTGCGGTCTTTTCCCGCTCCACGGTACCGAATCAGATTCGGATAGGACCAGGCGGCCAGTACCGCCAGAGCGGTGCGGCACCCGTCGTACGCCGTCGTACAGGCGACGGACCGGCGCGAAGTGATACCGGACACACCGGACGGGCGGGCCCGAGCCGGGCCCGCCCCCTCGCCGTACGCGCGGGGCCGGCCCCGAACCGGCGGCCCGCGACCGCGGTCAGGTACGGGCGAAGCGGTCCGTCGCCTCGATCAGATGGTGCAGGATGCCCGGCTCGGTGTACGCGTGCCCGGCGTCGCCGACCAGGTGGAACTCCGCCTCCGGCCACGCCCGGTGCAGGTCCCATGCCGTGGCCGCCGGCGTCGCCACGTCGTAGCGTCCCTGGACGATCACGCACGGGATGTTCCGGATCTTGTCCACGTCCCGGATGAGCTGGTCCTCCTCCAGGAACCCCTCGTTCACGAAGTAGTGGTTCTCGATCCGCGAGAACGTCACCGCGAAGTCGTCGCCGGAGTGCTCCTGGATCGTGTCCTCGTTCGGCAGCAGGTAGATCGTCGACCCCTCCCACAGGCTCCACGCCTTCGCCGCCGGAAGCCGGACGTCCGGGTCGGGGTCGTTCAGCCGCGCGTGGAAGGCCGTGACCAGGTCGTCGCGTTCGTCCTCGGGGATCGGCGCGAGGAACTCCTCCCACAGATCCGGGAAGAGCAGTGACGCACCCTCCTGGTAGTACCAGTAGATCTCGAACGGCCGCAGCAGGAAGATGCCGCGCAGCACCATCTCGGTGACCCGGTCCGGGTGCGTCTGCGCGTACGCCAGCGTGAGCGTGCTGCCCCAGGACCCGCCGAAGACCAGCCACCGGTCGATGCCCAGGTGCTCGCGCAGCAGCTCCATGTCGGCGACGAGGTTCCCGGTGGTGTTGTTCGCCAGGGAGACCGACGGGTCGCTGGCGGGCGGCAGGCTGCGCCCGCAGTTGCGCTGGTCGAACAGAACGATGCGGTACGCCTCCGGGTCGAACTGCCGCCGGTGTCCGGGCGAGCAGCCGGCGCCCGGCCCTCCGTGCACCATGACGACGGGCTTGCCGGCGGGGTTCCCGCAGACCTCCCAGTAGACGCGGTCGCCATCGCCGGCATCGAGAAAACCCGAGTCGTACGGCTCGATCGGCGGATACATAGTCCTCATGATCGATATTCTTTCATCTGCGATATGACGGCTTCGTACAGTGATGCCGCATAGGCCATCCGTTCGTCCGTGCAGCTCACAGCCGCCAGACGTCATCCGTCATGGTCGGGTCAATTCGCGAGTGATACGGCACACGTTCTTGGACATGGCAGACAGCCTTGCGAGTCGCCCTTAGAGTTCCCTATGTGAGCGATCTCAATGGTTCGGGCGGTTCCTACGCCGAGGGCGGGGGGTCGTCGTGGTTGCCGAACAACGGCGCCCGGCCGGCCCACGGCGGCAGCGTGGATCAACCGGGCGAGGTCGTCGACCGGCTGAGGCAGATGGCGGACATGCTCGCCGGCGCTCTGGCGCAGGGCGAGCAGAAGGTCGCGGAGGCCAAACAGGAGTCCGCGGTCCAGATCGCGGCCGTCCAGGCGGAGCACGAGAAGAGCAAGCAGGAGGCCGCCTCGGCGTGGCAGGAGGTCGAACGCCACCGCGCGCAGGCGCAGCAGGCACAGGCCACCGCGCGCCAGATGCTGGCCGAGCGTGAGAGCGCCAAGCAGGACGCCGCGGCCGCGATGCAGGAGATCGAGCGCATCCGCGCCCAGCACGACCAGCTGGACCACCGTGCCGAGCAGGCCGAGGCCGCCGTACGCCAGCTGATGACCGAGCGCGAGTCCGCGCAGCGCGACGCCGCGGCGATGCGCCAGGAGGCGCAGGCCGTACGCCAGCAGAAAGAACAGGCCGAGGTGACCGCGCGCCAGCTGATGGCCGAGCGCGAGTCGGCCAAGCAGGACGTCGCCGCCATGCAGCAGGAGCTCGACCGCGTACGCGCCCAGTTCGAGGAGATGGCCCAGCGCGTCGAGCAGTCCGAGGCGGCCGTTCGCCAGGCCATCTCCGAGCGCGAGTCGGCCAAGCAGGAGGCCAACACCGCCTGGCAGGAGGGGCTGCGGGCACGCGCGCAGGCCGAGCAGTCCGAGGCCGCGATGCGCCAGGCCCTCGGCGAGCGCGACAACGCCCAGCGCGAGGCGGTCGGCGCCCGTCAGGAGACCGACCAGGCACTCGCCCAGGCGCGCCAGGCCGAGCAGCGTATCGAGCAGTCCGAGGCCGCCGTACGCCAGATGATGTCCGAGCGTGAGTCCGCCCAGCGCGAGTCGGCGGGCGCCTGGCAGGAGGCCGAGCGCCTGCGCGCCCAGTTCGAGCAGTCCGAGGCCGCGATGCGCCAGGCGTTCGTCGAGCGCGACCAGGCGCGTGCCTCGGCCGAGCAGTCCGAGGTCGCCGCACGGCAGTCCATGGCCGAGCGCGACCAGATGCGCGAGGACCGCGACGAGGCGCACCGGTCCGCGGGCGAGGCGCAGAGCGGGCGCAAGGCGACCGAGGGCGAACGCGACCGGATCTCCAAGCACGCGGCGGACCTGGCACAGGCGCTGGAGACGGCCCAGGCCGAGCTCGGCACCCTGCGCAGCAAGGTCTCGTCGCTGGAGGTCTCCTCGAAGGACGCCGAGGACGCCCGCCGCCGGATCCAGGACCTGGACGGCGAACGCCGCCGGGCGCTCGACTCGCTCAAGCAGGCCGAGAGCCAGCGCGACTCCGCCGAGCTGGCGCAGGCACGCGCCGCCTCGGAGCTCGCGCAGACCCAGCGCCGCGCCGAGGACACCTCGCGCGAACGCGACCAGGCGCTCGCCCAGGCACGCCAGGCGAGCAGCGAACGCGACTCCATCACCCAGAAGCTCAAAGAACGCGAAGAATGGGTCGACCAGCTCGCCGAGGCGGTCACCCAGCAGCGCGACGCGCTGGCCGCGATGTCGGCCGAGCGCGACCAGGCGCGAAGCTCCGCGGACCAGGCCAGAAAGATCATCGACGAACTGACGGGTCAGATGCGTTCGGTGTCGCCGGGCGCGGCGAGCGGAAGTTACGCCGGCGGTTACAGCTGATCTGATCGACGCGGGGCTGATCAGGCGCATCGCCTGTTATCCTGGTGGCCCGTGGAGATTGGCCGTTCACACCTCAGGTGAACGTCGCCGCGACAACGACCACGGGAGCGTCCCTCTTGGCTTCGGCAGTTATTGGTGCGTCCGGGCGGACCACCAAGCACCTCTTCGTCACCGGCGGCGTCGCCTCAAGCCTCGGCAAGGGGCTTACGGCGTCCAGCCTCGGACGACTTCTCAAATCGCGTGGCCTGCGCGTCACGATGCAGAAGCTCGACCCCTACCTCAACGTCGACCCCGGCACGATGAACCCCTTCCAGCACGGCGAGGTCTTCGTCACCGACGACGGCGCCGAGACCGACCTCGACGTCGGTCACTACGAGCGATTCCTCGACACCGAGCTGCACGGCTCCGCGAACGTCACCACGGGCCAGATCTACTCCAACGTGATCGCCAAGGAGCGGCGCGGGGAGTACCTCGGCGACACCGTGCAGGTCATCCCGCACATCACCAATGAGATCAAGGACCGGATCCGCGGTATGGCCGGCCCCGACGTCGACGTCGTCATCACCGAGGTCGGCGGCACTGTCGGCGACATCGAGTCGTTGCCGTTCCTGGAGGCCGTGCGCCAGATCCGGCACGAGATCGGCCGCGACAACTGCTTCTTCCTGCACGTGTCGCTGCTGCCCTACATCGGGCCCTCCGGTGAGCTGAAGACCAAGCCGACGCAGCACTCGGTCGCGGCGCTGCGCAGCATCGGCATCCAGCCCGACGCCATCGTGTGCCGTTCGGACCGGCCCATCACCCAGGGCCTGAAGAACAAGATCAGCCTGATGTGCGACGTCGATGCCGAGGCCGTGGTCTCCGCGATCGACGCGCCCAGCATCTACGACATCCCCAAGGTGCTGCACAGCGAGGGCCTGGACGCCTACGTCGTACGCCGCCTCGGGCTGCCCTTCCGTGACGTCGACTGGAAGGAGTGGGACGAACTGCTCCACCGGGTCCACCAGCCCGCCAAAGAGGTCACGATCGCGCTCGTCGGCAAATACATCGACCTGCCCGACGCGTACCTGTCGGTCACCGAGGCGCTGCGGCACGGCGGGTTCGCCCACGACACGCGGGTCAACATCCGCTGGGTCAAGAGCGACCGCTGCCAGACGCCCGAGTCGGCCGCGCGGGAGCTGAAGGGCGTCGACGGGATCCTGGTCCCCGGCGGCTTCGGCGTGCGCGGCATCGAGGGCAAGGTCGGCGCCGTCCGGCACGCCCGCGAGAACCGCATCCCCACGCTCGGCATCTGCCTCGGTCTGCAGTGCATGGTCATCGAGGCGGCGCGTTCGCTCGCCGGCCTGACCGAGGCCAACAGCGCCGAGTTCGACGAGAAGGCCGCCGACCCGGTCATCGCGACCATGGCCGACCAGATCGACGTCGTCGCGGGCGAGCGCGACATGGGCGGCACGATGCGCCTCGGGCTCTACCCCGCCAACCTCGCCGACGACTCGCTGGTGCGAGAGCTGTACGGCGGCGCGGAGAAGGTCGAAGAACGCCACCGGCACCGCTACGAGGTCAACAACGCCTACCGCGACGACCTGACCGCGGCCGGTGTCGTCTTCTCCGGGCTGTCGCCCGACGGGCGCCTCGTCGAGTACGCCGAGCTGCCACGCGACCAGCACCCGTTCTACGTCGGAACGCAGGCGCACCCGGAGTTCCGGTCCCGGCCGACGCGCCCGCACCCGCTGTTCGCCGGGCTCGTCGCCGCCGCCCTGGACGGAAAGAAGTGACCGCTACCGGCGGTACGGGGCCGGTCGACGTCCCGGAGCAGTGGGAGGTCGCCGGCAGCGAGGAAAGGTTCAAGGGCCGCGTCGTCCAGGTACGGACCGACCGGGTCCGGATGCCGAACGGCGACACGACCGAGATCGCCGAACGCGACATCGTCGTGCACCCCGGGTCGGTCGGCGTGATCGGCCTGGACGACGACGAACGCGTGCTCCTCATCCGGCAGTACCGCCATCCCGTCGGCCGCCTGCTGTGGGAGCCGCCCGCCGGGCTGCGTGACGTCGACGGTGAGCCCACCTGGCGTACGGCGGCGCGCGAGCTCGCCGAGGAGGCCGGCTACCGGGCACGCGAGTGGCACACGCTCCTGGACGTCTTCACCTCGCCCGGGATGACCAACGAGCGCGTACGCGTCTTCCTCGCGCGCGGGCTCACCGAGATCCCCGCGGACGAGGTCGACTTCGAGCGCATCCACGAGGAGGCCGGCATGCCGGTCGCCTGGGTGCCGCTGGAGGAGGCGGTCGCCGCGGTGAGGCGTGGTGACCTACACAATCCCCTTGCGGTGATGGGTATCTTGTCGGTCTACGCCGCCCGGGCCACGGGCTATCGCGACCTTCGCGCACCCGACGCCCCCGAGGGGTGACCCGCCTACCGCAACGACCTGCCGGGATGAGGTGCCGCACTGATATCCGCCGCCGGTGAAGAGCTCGGCCGAGCGCTGCGGGCCGAGGTCCGCAGCTACCTCGACCACCTCGCGGTCGATCGTGGCCTGGCCGCGAACACCCTCAGCTCCTACCGGCGCGACCTGCGCCGCTACGTCGATGTCCTGGTCGCGCGCGGCCGTATGGAGATCGGCCAGGTCGGTGAGGACGACGTGGTGTCCTTCCTGACCGGACTGCGCGAGGGCGACGACCTGCACCCGCCGCTCGCCGCGGGGTCCGCCGCGCGCGCCGTGGTGGCCGTGCGCGGCCTGCACCGTTTCGCCGTACGCGAGGGACTGTCGGCGGTCGACCCGGCACAGGGCGTCAGGCCGCCGGCGCCCCCGCGGCGCCCGCCGAAGGCGATCACGATCGAGGACGTGGAGCGCCTTCTCGCCGCCGCCGGTCCGGGCGGCACCGAGCGCGACCTTCGCGACCGTGCGCTGCTGGAGCTTCTTTACGGCACCGGCGCGCGGATCTCCGAGGCGGTCGGCCTGGAGGTCGGCGACGTCGACCTCGCCGACGCCGTCGTGCGCCTGCACGGCAAGGGGGCCAAGGACCGGGTCGTCCCGGTGGGCCGGTACGCGCGAGAGGCGCTGGAGGCCTATCTCCTGCGGGCACGCCCGGTCCTGAACGCCGGTGGCCAGGGCGGCGCCGCGCTGTTCCTCAACGCGCGCGGCGGCCGGCTTTCCCGGCAGAGTGCCTGGTCGACGCTGCGGTCGGCGGCCGGGCGCGCGGAGCTGACGGACGTCTCGCCGCACACTCTTCGGCACTCTTTCGCGACGCACCTCCTCGACGGCGGCGCCGACGTTAGGGTGGTCCAGGAGTTGCTGGGCCACGCGTCACCGGCGACGACCCAGATCTACACTCTGGTCACCGTCGATCGGCTGCGTGACGTCTACGCTTCGGCACATCCGCGGGCCAACGTCTGACCAATCCCGCAGTGGCCGGTGTGCCGCCTTGCCGCAGTACTTGACAGGCCATAGAGTCCCCATCCTGTTGGTAAACCGAGGGTCGCCGGGGAGGTTCGAGTAGCTGGTGACTGACATCAGCGCGCAGCAGGAGAGAGCACGATCCGAAAGGGCGCTCTCGACCGCGATCGCGACCGATCCGCGTGACGCCGCGCCGCTAGGCCCGACGCAGCGTCCCAAGCCGTCGTTCCCCGATCCGCCGCCTGTGGCCGAGCACGGGCCCGCACGCATCGTCTCGGTCTGCAACCAGAAGGGCGGCGTCGGCAAGACGACGACGACCATAAATCTGGGCGCCGCATTGGCCGAGCAGGGCCGTCGCGTTCTCCTCGTCGACTTCGACCCCCAGGGCGCGCTGTCGGTGGGACTGGGCAAGGGCGACCCGCGCCAGCTCGACCTCACGATCTACAACCTGCTCATGGAGCGGGGCGTGGAGACCGAAGAGGTCATCCTGGAGACCAGCGTCGAGGGCATGGACCTGCTGCCCAGCAACATCGACCTGTCCGGCGCGGAGGTCCAGCTCGTCCACGAGGTCGGCCGCGAGTACATCCTCGGGGGTCTGCTCAAGCCGGTCGTGGCCGACTACGACTACATCATGATCGACTGTCAGCCCTCGCTCGGTCTGCTGACCGTCAACGCGCTGACCGCCAGCCAAGGCGTTCTCGTCCCTCTCGAGTGCGAATACTTCGCGATGCGCGGTGTCGCGCTGCTCATGGAGACGATCGAGAAGGTCCAGGGCCGGCTCAACCAGGAGCTGGCCATCGACGGCTTCCTGGCGACGATGTACGACTCCCGCACCCTCCACACCCGTGAGGTGCTCGGCCGCATCGTGGACGCCTTCGGCGAGCAGGTCTTCCACACGGTCATCAACCGCACGGTCCGGTTCCCGGACGCGACCGTCGTGGGTGAGCCCATCACCCGCTTCGACCCGTCGTCCATGGGCGCTAACGCCTACCGGGAACTCGCCAAGGAGGTACTCCAGAGGTGGCATTCCCTCATGTGAGCCTTTCCGGTGCGGTCGTCGTGACCGCACCGGAGGCCCGCCACGGGATGCCCGCTCCGCGGACCATTCCGCGTGCAGGCGGCAGGGGAGTGCGTGGCCTCCACTACCGTTGACCAGGTGAGTGAGCCGGCCCCGGAGGAGCACAAGCGCGGATTCGAGGTGCACCTCGACAACTTCGAGGGTCCCTTCGACCTGCTCCTCGGCCTCATCGCCAAGCACAAGCTCGACATCACCGAGGTGTCCCTCCACAAGGTCACCGACGAGTTCATCTCCTTCATCCGCTCCTACGGCCGTGAGTGGGACCTGGACCAGGCGAGCTACTTCCTGCTGGTCGCCGCCACCCTCCTCGACCTGAAGGCCGCGCGGCTGCTGCCCTCCGGTGAGGTGGAGGACGAAGAGGACCTGGCCCTGCTGGAGGCCCGCGACCTGCTGTTCGCACGGCTCCTGCAGTACCGCGCGTACAAGGAGGTCGCCGCGGTCTTCTCGGGCCGGATCGCACGGGAGTCGCGCCGCTTCGCCCGTACGGTGCCGATGGAGCCGAGGTTCGCCAACCTCCTGCCGGAGGTGCTCATCGGCCTGGGCCCGGCGGAGTTCGCCCGGCTGGCCGCCAAGACCCTGGCGCCCAAACCCGTGCCGACCGTCTCGGTCGAGCACATCTACGCGCCGCAGGCGAGCGTACGGGAGCAGGGGCGCCTGCTGGTGGAGCGGCTACGCCGCCTGGAGCGCACGACGTTCCGCGCCCTGACCGCCGACTGCGCCGGCACCTTCGAGATCGTCGCCCGCTTCCTGGCCGTCCTCGAGCTCTACCGCGAGCAGGTGGTCTCGCTGGAGCAGCTGGAGCCCCTGGGCGAGCTGTACATCACCTGGACCGGCACCGAGGACGGCGAGATCCTCGTCGGCGATGACTACTCAGGACGACCGGTGGAGAAGAACGATGACTGACATGACACCGGAGCCCGGCGACTCCGGTGAGGAGCCCCTCGCCGGCGTGGCACCCTCCGGCGCGGCCGATGAGGGCGAAGCGGCGCACACCGAGCCCGCGGACAAGGCCGTCCTTGCGGAGGTGGAAGGGGCCGTCCTGGCGGACGAGGTCGTCCCGGCGGAAGCGGAAGGGGCCGTCCTGGCGGACGAGGTCGTCCCGGCGGAAGCTGAAGAGGTCGTCCCGGTGGACGAGGTCGCTCCGGCGGAAGAGGCCGCTCCGGTGGACGCCGTGGAGCCGGGGGCGCTGTTCGACGCGCCCGAGGGCGCCGCGGCCGAGCCGCCGCTGCGCGCCGGGCTGGAGGCGATCCTGCTCGTCGTGGACGAGCCGGTGCCCGAGGTGACCCTCGCCCAGATCCTCGAACGGCCGCGGGACGAGGTCGCCGCCACGCTGCGGGAGCTGGCGGCGGAATACACCGAGCAGGCCCGGGGGTTCGACCTAAGGGAGATCGCAGGCGGCTGGCGGTTCTACACTCGAGACGTCTGCGCCCCCCTCGTCGAGCGGTTCGTGCGGGACGGCCAGGCGGCGCGGCTGACGCAGGCAGCGCTGGAGACCCTCGCCGTCATCGCCTACCGCCAGCCGGTGAACCGGGCGCGGATCTCGGCGATCCGAGGAGTCAACAGCGACGGCGTGATCCGCACGCTGACGATGCGGGGACTCATCGAGGAGGCGGGCCACGACCCGGAGCACCAGGCGGTGCTCTACCGGACGACCACCTACTTTCTCGAGCGGCTCGGCCTGAACACCGTGGACGAGCTGCCCGAGCTCGCCCCCTACCTGCCCGATGACCTGGAAGGCATAGAGGAACTACAGCAGTGAACCAGACCAACGAGGGCGTACGGCTCCAGAAGGTGCTCGCCGAGGCCGGCGTGGCCAGCCGGCGCGCCTGCGATGACCTGATCGCGGCCGGGCGGGTGACCGTCGACGGAGAGAAGATCACCTGGTTCGGCGCCCGCGTCGACCCCCAGCAGGCCGTCATCCACGTGGACGGCAAGCGCATCCCCACCCGTACCGAGCTGCGCTACTACATGCTCAACAAGCCCGCGGGCGTGGTCAGCACCATGTCCGACCCCAAGGGCCGCAAGTCGCTGATGACCTATGTCGGTGACGTGCCCGAGCGGCTGTTCCACGTCGGCCGTCTCGACACCGACACCGAGGGATTGCTGCTGCTCACCAACGACGGTGAGCTCGCGAACCGCCTCATGCACCCGCGATACGGTGTATCCAAGACCTACCTCGCCGAGATCCACGGGCCGATCGGCCGTGATCTCGGAAGGAGGCTCAAAAAGGGCGTCAAGCTCGCGGATGGTTTCGCCAAAGCCGATGACTTCCGCGTGTTCGACCAGGTCGGCAAGCGAATCCTCGTTGAGGTGACCCTTCACGAGGGCCGTAAGCACATCGTGCGGCGCCTGCTCGCCGAGGCTGGTCATCCGGTGCAGCAACTCGCCCGCACCGAGTTCGGGCCGGTCAAACTCGGCCGTCTGCGGTCGGGCACGATCCGGGCGCTCACCATGCAGGAGATCGGTGAGCTGTACGCGGCGGTCGAGCTCTGATCCCGAGTACACGGATGAGCGGGCGAAAGTTCATGAAAGAGGTGTTTCGTGGCGGTACTAGCGGTGCGTGGTGCCATCCAGATCGACGCTGACGATCGTGACCAGATACTCGAGGCCACAACGGAGCTCGTCACCGAGGTGATGACCCGTAACGCCTTGACGACCGACGACGTCATCAGCGTCATCTTCACCGCGACCCCCGACGTGACCGCGGAGTTCCCGGCGCTCGCCGCGCGCAAGCTCGGCTTCCACGACGTCCCGCTGCTCTGCGCGAGCGAGATCGACGTACCCCACGCGCTGCCCCGGGTGATCCGGCTGATGGCCCACATCGAGGCCGACCGGCCGCGCTCGGACATCCAGCACGTCTACCTGCGCGGTGCGACCGCGCTCCGGGTCGACATCGCGCAGTGACCCCCGTGCGGGTCAGGCCAACGTCAGCAAGATGATGTTGAGGCCCACGATCACGGCGGCGGCCATGCCCGCGGCCACCGTGGTGACGGGCCGGTTGACCCATGCGCCCATCAGGTCGCGCCGGCGGGTGGCCAGCACCAGCGGGATCAGCGCGAACGGAATGCCGAACGACAAGGCGACCTGGCTGAGCACGAGCGCGCGGGTCGGGTCGTGGGTCAGCGCCAGCACCACCAGCGCGGGAACCGTCACCACCAGCCTGCGGACGATCCGGGGGATCCTGCGGCGCAGGAAGCCCTGCATGATCACCTCGCCGGCGTACACGCCGACGCTGGAGGACGCGAGACCCGCGGCGAGCAGTGCCACGGCGAAGGCCGCGGCGGCGACGGACCCGGCGGCCTCCGCGTACCGGGAGTAGGCGCCCTGGAGCGTCCCCGTGGCCGCCCCGCCACCGGAACCATCGTGGAACAGGGCCCCGGCCGAGACCAGGACCGCGACGTTCACCGCCCCGGCGACGCCCATCGCGATGAGCACGTCGAACCGGTGGGCGCGCAGCACCGTCTCGCGGTCGCGGTCAGGCCGCCGCTCGCTGGTGAGCGCGGAGTGCAGGTACAACGCGTGCGGCATCACGGTGGCCCCGATGATGCCGCTCCCGAGCAGGACGCTCTCCCGGCCGGCGAAACGCGGGACGAGCCCGGACGCCACGTCGCCGAGCGGCGCCTGGGCACGCAGCGTCTGGTAGAGGAAGGCCAGCAGCACCACCGCGAGCAGCGCGACGACCGCGCCCTCGAACCAGCGGCCACGCTCCCGCGTCATCAGCAGCAGCAGCGAGGCCACCGCGATCACGACGCCGCCGGACGGCAGCGGCCAGCCGAACAGCAGCGACAGCGCGACGGCGCCACCGACGAACTCGGCGAGGTCGGTCATGATCGCGACGATCTCGCCCTGCACCCACAGGCCCCACACGACCGGCCGCGGATAGCGCTCCCGGCAGATCTCGGCCAGGCTCATCCCGGTGGCGACGCCGAGCTTGGCCGACAGGTACTGCAGGAGCATGCCGACCAGGTTCGCCGCGACCACGACCCACAGCAGCAGAAAGCCGAACCGCGCCCCACCCTGCACGTTCGTCGCGAAGTTCCCCGGGTCGACGTACGCGACCGAGGCGACGAAGGCGGGGCCGAGCAGGCGTATCCAGCCTGTTCTGCCCCGCCATGGTCGCGGCAGTGCGGCGGCCGACTCCGTCACGGAATGTTGGAGGGCCGTACGAGGCCCTCCGCGAGGTCACCGAAGCCGGGCGCGTGGATCTCACCCGGGTTGACCATGATCTCCTCCACGATGAGGGTCTCGGTGGTCAGCAGGAGCGCCGCGATCGAGGCGGCGCTCTGGATGGCGCACCGGGTGACCTTCAGCGGGTCCACGATCCCCCGCCCGAACATGTCGCCGTAGTCGCCGCTCAGCGCGTCGAAGCCGATGCCGTCCCCGGCCGTGACCCGCCCGGTCACCTCGTCGCCGTCGTACCCGGCGTTGACCGCGATCCAGCGCAGCGGCTCGGTGAGCGCCGCCGCCACGATGTCGCGCCCGACCGCGGCGTCGCCGGTGAGGTCGAGCCCGTCCAGGACACCTCGGGCCTGCGCGAGGGCCGCGCCGCCACCGGCGACGAGCCCCTCCTCGACGGCCGCGCGCGTCGCGGACAGGGAGTCCTCGACCCGGTGCTGCTTCTCCTTCAGCTCCACACCGGTGGCCGCGCCGACCCGGATCACCGCGACGCTGTTGGACAGCCGGGCGATGCGCTCCTGCAGCTTCTCCCGGTCGTGCTCGTTCTCCGCGCGCAGGAACTCGGTCTTGAGCTGTTCGATCCGGCTCGCGACCGCCTCGGGCGTGCCGTGGCCGCCGACGATGGTCGTGTACGCCTCCGTGACGGTGATCTTGGCGGCACGGCCGAGCCGTTCCAGGCGTACGCCGGCCAGGTTGCTGCCCGCGTCGGAGGTGATGACATCGCCGCCCACGACCGCGGCGATGTCGCCCAGCTCGGCGATGCGCCGGTGCCCGAAGCCGGGCGCCTGCACCGCGACCGAGGTGAAGGTCCGGTGGACCATGTTGGTGACCAGCATGCCGAGCGCGGCGCCGTCGACGGTCTCGGCGACGATCAGCAGCGGACCACCGGCCCGCATGACCTGCTCCAGCACCGGCATCAGGTCCTGCACCCGGGAGATCTTCTCGTTGGTCAGCAGGAGGTAGGCGTTCTCCAGCTCGGCGGTCATCCGGCCCGGCTCGGTCACCATGTGCGGCGACAGGTAGCCGCGGTCGAACTCCATGCCCTCGACGAAGTCGACGTCGAGCCCGAAGGCCGGCGACTCCTCGACCGTGATGACGCCGTTCGGGCCGACGCGCTCGATGGCCTCGGCGATCACCTCGCCGATGACCGGGTCGTTGTTCGCGGCCAGTGTCGCGACGTGCAGCAGGTCGGAGGCGTCCGACACCGGCCGTGAGGCGTCGCGCAGGGCGCTCACGACGAGGTCGACCGCCTGCTCGATGCCGGCCTTGACCTGCTGGGGGTTGGCGCCCGTCTCGACGCGCCGCAGCCCCTCGCGGACCATCGCCTGGGCCAGTACGGTCGCGGTGGTCGTGCCGTCGCCCGCGTCGCCGTTGGTCTTGGTCGCGACCTCCTTGACGAGCTGGGCGCCCATGTTGGCGAAGGAGTCGCGCAGCTGGATCTCACGGGCGATGGTGACGCCGTCGTTGGTGATGGTGGGCGGCCCGGTGAGCTTCTCCAGTACGGCGTTGCGGCCCTTGGGGCCGAGCGTCACCTTCACGGCGTCGGCGAGCGCGTTGACACCCTGTTCGAGCAGCCGCCGGGCGTCACTGTTGAATCGCAGTTCCTTGGCCATCACGCCTCCGGTGGGATCAGGATCGCCCGGCCGCGTACGCGCCCGCCGTCGAGGTCGGCGAGGGCCTGGGCGAAGGCGTCCAGGGGATAGGTCTCGGTGTGCAGCGCGACCTTGCCGTCGGCCGCGAGGACCATCAGCTCGGCGAGGTCGTTGTAGGAACCGACGAGGTTGCCGATGAAGTTGATCTCGGTGGAGATGATGTCGATCGTCGGGACGTTCAGCGCACCGCCGTACCCGATGACGTAGTAGTCGCCGGCGCGGCGCAGCATCGCGACGCCGTCCTCGATCGCGCCGCCCTCGCCGACGAAGTCGACCACGGCCTCGGCGCCCTGCCCGCCGGTCAGGTCCAGCACGGCCTCGACCTGGGAGCCGTCGGCCACGACCGTGTGGTCGGCGCCGAGCTCTCCGGCCAGCTTCAGCGCGTCGGGGGACCGGTCGACCACGATGATCTCGGCCGGGGTCAGCGCCTTGAGCACCTGGATGCCGATGTGCCCGAGGCCGCCCGCGCCGATCACGACGGCGCGCCGGCCGGGCCGCAACCGCCGCGCGGCCTTGGCCACCGCGTGGTACGCGGTCAGCCCGGCGTCGGCGAGCGCCGCCACGTCGGCGGGCCGAAGCGACGGGTCGAGCCTGACCACCGAGCGTGCCGTGGTCCTGAGCAGCTCCGCGTAGCCGCCGTCGGTGTCGATGCCGGGGAACGCGGAGTTCTCGCAGTGCACGTCGTCGCCGTCCCGGCACGCACGGCAGAGCCCGCAGGTGACGAGCGGGTGCAGGATGACGGTGTCGCCGACGGCCACGTTGGTGACGGCCGAGCCGACCTCGGCGACCCAGCCGGCGTTCTCGTGCCCGAGCGTGTAGGGCAGGTTCACGCCGGTCTTGGGCGCCCACTGCCCCTCGATGATGTGCAGGTCCGTACGGCAGACACCGGCGCCGCCGATCCGCACGATGACGTCGAGCGGCCCGGTGATCCGCGGGTCCGGGACCTCGGTCAGCTCCGGGGTCTGCTCGTACTTGCTGAGTTGGACGGCCTTCATGGTTGCTCCTCGTAACGGATGCGCAGGAGTCCTCGGCAGTACTCCTCGTTACTTTCCATACTGATCCGTACGGTCCGGGCGAAACGGAGGTAGCGCGTGGTGCGTCCGGCCGGGACGTGCTCGCCGTCCGGGTCCGCGAGCACGTACGCGTCCGGTGCGCAGTCCAGGCCCAGCTCGGCGCGGCGGAGCAGGAACGCCTCCTTGGCCGGTGAGTCCGGGAGGTCGCCGAGACGGACGTCGGGATCGGCCAGGCCCGCGCACACGCGTTCCTGCGCCGCGACGTACCCCTTGCGGAGGAACACGCGGCGCAGGCCGCCGAGCTCACCGGCCGCCAGCCCGTCGAAGGCCGCCTCGAACCCCTCGCCCGCCGCGACGCCGTGGTTGATCTCGCCGGAGGCGAAGTGGTCCTCCAGCACGACCTCCACCCCGGTCACGCCGGGCAGGCCGACGATCGCCCGCCGGGCGTCGTCGACCATGAGGTAGGCGAAGTTGGGTGCGCAGAAGTAGGTGGGCAGGCGCAGGCGTACCCGTACGCGCCCGTCCTCGGTGCTCACCTCGCTCACGAACCTCAGGTCGGTGATCGGCCGGTCCAGCTCCGGGTCACGTACGGTGCCGAGTGCCGACCACACGGCCGCCGCGACGTCCGTGACGGGCGGTGCGGTGCCGGCCGGGGTCATACCGCGGCCTCGGGCGAGGCGACCGTGCCCGAGCCGTCGCCCGCGGCCCGCAGCTCGTCCGGGACCTTCAGGTCGTACAGGCGTGCGGCGTTCAGGCCGAGGATCTTGCGCTTGACGTCGGTGGTGAGCCGCCCGTACTCGCCCTGCATGTCCTCGGGGATCTGGAAGTCGACGAACTTCTCCACGAGCCACTTGGGCTGCCAGATGGCGTAGTCGCTGGCGAACGTGATCCGGTCCTCGCCGAGCCAGAACAGCAGCTCGCCGATGACCTTGGCGAAGTACCGCGGCCGGCTGTGGATGAACGGGATGGCCACCGCGAGCCCGCCGAGGACGTTCGGCTCCTGCGTGGCGATCCAGCAGAAGTCGTCCAGCCGGGGGAGCCCGCAGTGCTCGACGATGAAGTTCAGGCCGGGGAACTCGGTGGCGGCGACGTCGACGTCCTTCACGTCGAAGGCGTCGCGGTCGAGCGGCCAGATCGTCGGGCCCTTGTGGACGTGGATGTTGGTGATGCCCAGCTCCTGGCACTTCTCCAGGTAGCGCAGGGCCGAGGCGTCCGACAGCTTGTAGCCGCGCGAGGAGCCCTTCCACTCGGCGGTGTAGAGCTTGACGCCCTTGATCCCGTGCCGCCGGTGGTCCTCCTCCAGCCGCCGGAGTCCGAGCTCGCCGTCGCGCGGGTCGAAGGCGCCGTTCACGACGAACCGGTCGGGGTGCCGCGCGGCGATCTCGGCGTTCTGCTCGATCGTGTTGAAGCCGCCGGGGAAGAAGTCCTTCAGGTACGTGGGCTGGAAGATCGCCTTGTCCGCGTAGCCGACCTCGAACAGGTCGTGGATCATGTCCTGCTCGGTGTACCGGTCGAACTTGTCCTTGGTCCACAGCCACTCTTCGGGTGACAGGGACGAGTGGTAGCCATAGAAGCACTCGATGAAGCCCTCGCCGAAGCGGTTGCGGTTGTCCGCGCCGGCGTTCCAGAAGTGCACGTGCCCGTCGACGATGTAGTAGCCGGTGCCGTCCTTCTCGTACATGAGATGACCTCTCGGGGGGAGAAACCAGATCACCCGGTGCGGCGCGCATCGTGGTGCGCGCCGCACAGGGCGTAGAGGGGGGCCGTTACTGGACCGGACGCAGGTCGAAGTCGATGTACTCCGCCGCGTCCTCGGGGTTGGCGAACAGCACGGTCTGGTCGTCGAGGTGGACCATCCGCCCGTAGTGGGTGGACATGATCTCCTCGAAGTCGGGCACGGCGAACTCGAAGCCCAGGACGTCGGAGATCTCGTCGAAGTCGAAGACGAGCTTGGTGGCGCCGTCGACCCGGATCATCGAGGGATACTCCGAGACCTTGACGCCCTCCTTGCCGCGCATCACCTGCGCGACGACGTAGCCGACCTGGTTGTTCATCAGCGTGACGCCGCACTTGCCGGAGGAAGTCCGCTGGAACTCATACGTACTCACGAGGTCAGCTCCTTCGGCTCGCTCAGGCGCAGGTCGGCGAGGACGCCGCGCAGCCGGTCCTTGGCCCGGTCGAGTGAGTCCTCGAAGCGGATGACCCGCTCTGCGGGCTGTGACCACAGCGGCTGGAGGTGGCGGGCCGCGGCGAGGCTCACCGGCAGCCAGCGTTCGGTCCAGGCCTCCAGGGTCTCGATGTTGTGCGCGCCGTGCGTCTCGTCGGCGACGAGCATGGTGAACAGCGCCCGTGTGTAGCCGCTGTCGCGGGTGTGGTCGTTCTCCCCGACGCCCATGATCGTCGGGGTCGTGTAGTCGCCGTTCCGCGCCGCGATCTGCATGACCAGCTCACTGCGGAACAGCTCGCCGACCAGCGACTCGAAGACCACGTTGGTGGCGAAGAGCGCCTCGGCCCAGTCCACGATCGCGGTGAGCCGCTCGACGTTCTCCCGTACCGGCTGCCAGATCTCGTCGTCCTGCCACACCTCGCGGTGGACCGCGCCGTCGAAGCCGTCGATGTTCTCGGTGAGGTCGAGGTTGTACAGCGCGAGGTCCTGGGCGAAGCGCAGCTTGTGCGCGGCGTTCACCGACATGGCGTTGTTGATCATGTTGGTGGGCGCGGAGCGCTGGATCGCGATGAACAGGTGCATGCCCAGGCCGTGCTCGGCGTGCATCCAGGCGCCCACGTGGCGGGCGACGAACTCCTTCCATCCCGGTGCCCAGGCGCCGTACGCGTTCGCCGCCTTGGCGTTCGCCAGGTTGTTCTGCACCTGGCGTACGGCGCTCGCGTTGTTGCGGTAGATGGTCTGTTCCCACTCCCCGTTGGGGTCCAGGAACGTGTGCCAGTCCGAGGACCTCAGCTCGGTCCAGTCCTTCGGATAACCGGCCTGGCCGTCGGCGAAGGCGTAGATCCACCCCTGCAGGAGATGGCGTTCGGGGTCGGGCTGCACGTCGACGGTGACGTCTTCGTACATCGAGGCCCGCATGCGCGCGGGGGTGAAGTAGTTGTAGCTGCGGCTCGTCGAGCTCGGGAACTCCAGGGCGCCGGCCTCGGCGTCGGTGAACTCCGGTTTGGGAAAATCACGCGTACCCGACCTGGTCGGGGGAGTCGACATCGGCTTCCTCCTCACGTTGGTTCGTCTGCGCTGGCTGTGGTGGTGAACTTGTCGTAGAAGACCCGCCCCTCCGGCACGCCCTTGGCGGCCATCAGCTCGATCGCGGCCTCGACCATCGGTGGCGGCCCGCACAGGTAGGCGTCGGCGCCGGACAGGTCGGTCTCCAGCCGGTCGACGACGTCGGTGATCAGGCCCTCTTCGGCCCCGGCGACTCCGGTCTCCTCCGACAGGGCGGCGACGAAGGAGAACCGGGAGAGCACCTCGGACAGCTCGTCCATCCGGTCGAGGTAGAACAGGTCACGCGCCGTACGGCCGCCGTAGTAGAAGGTGGTCCTGCGGTCGATGCCCTGCTCACGCAGGTGCGTGAGCAGCGACAGGATGGGCGCCATGCCCGCGCCGCCGCCGATCATGACCAGGTCGCGGTCGCTCTCGCGTAGGGTGAACGTCCCGTACGGACCCTTGATGTCGAGGGCGTCGCCGACCGACAGGCCGCCGTCGAGCAGGCCGGAGAAGTGCCCGCCCGGGTAGCGCTTGATGACGAAGTCGGCCTGGTGGTCGGTGGACGGGGTGTTCGCCATCGAGAACGATCGCCAGTGCTCGGTGCCGGGGATCCGCACGTCGGCGTACTGGCCGGGATTGAAGGCCAGCTCCCGTGGTGACACGCACGTCAGCCGCAGGTGCACGATGTCGTGCGTCAGCTCCTCGATGGCCGCGACCTCGGTGTTCACGAGCTGGATCGGCACCCCGGCGCGGATCATGTCCTCGTCGTAGTTGATCAGCTCGACCTCGAGGTCGCTGTAGGCGTGGCCCCGGCAGAGCAGGACGTAGCCCTCCTCGCTCTCGTAGTCGGCGAGCGCGAACGTGGAGTAGCGCTCCATCTGCAGGTCGCCGTCGAGCAGGAAGGACTTGCACGCCGAGCACTGGCCCTCCTTGCAGCCGTGCATGAGCATGACGCCCTGACGGAACGCGGCGTCGAGGATCGTCTCGTCCTCGTCGACCTCGATCTCGATGTCGACCGGCTCGAACCTGACCCGGTGCTTGTCGCCCACGGTCTTGCCCTCCGGCGCTGGTCAGGGAGTGCGGTTCGGGTGGACCTTGTACTCGGCGATGAAGCGTTCGCGCTCGGCGTCGGACATCTCGTTCAGCGTCACGTTCGGGCTCGGGAACGGCAGCCCGCGTACGTCGTCGAGGGTCCAGAGCTTCTTCGGGTCGCCGAGGTCGAGGTGCGGCTGGGGGATCAGGGTCTTGCCGTCGTCGCGCACGTACCCGAGGTCGGTGATGATGTCGGCGAGATCCCAGTTGTGGTAAAGCGTCTCCCACTCGCGTTTGCCGGTCAGCCGTCCCATCGACGGCGTCGGGCGGCCCTCGTACTCCGGCCGGAACGCGGTCTTGTCGGTCCAGTGACACGTCTCGGAGCAGTACGTACGCCACTGCCCGTCGACCTCGTCGCAGACGATGTCCTCGCGGATCAGGCAGGGGACCATGCAGGTCCAGCAGCGGTGGGGGTACTGGTAGCCGACGTCCTCGAACGCGATCGGCTTGTGGCCGTTCGGGCGGCTGAGCCGGTTGTAGGCCTCCCACCACCTGCCGTACTGGTCGTACCAGCCGGGGTACTTGGTCTCGAACCACTCGAAGTCCGCGTCCGTCATGCCGTCGATGCGCCAGTAGTTCACCGGCCAGCCGGTGGCGAAGAACTGCGCGACCTTATGCACGTAGCCCTGGTTCCAGATCCGGTCCCAGGCCTTCTCGACGAGGTCGTGCGGGATGACCAGGCCGTACTTCTCCAGCGGGATGAGGTAGCTGCGGTAGTAGTCGTCGTAGATCCAGCGGCGCCACATCTCCGCGTAGCTCTCGCGGTCCTTGCGGCGGTCCTTGGTGCCGTACTCGATGAACGTGCCGATCGCGGCGTCCACGACGCAGTGGTTGTTCCACCAGGCGTAGCGCAGGTCGCGTTCGAGGAGCTGGCGGTTCTGCTCGTCCGCGAGGGCCATGAGCAGGATGGAGTAGCCGTTGCTGATGTGGCGCGACTCGTCGGACTGCACCGAGTGGAAGACGGTGGGCAGCAGGTAGTCGCCGTTGGCCGCGGCCTCCGACGGCATCGCGACGAAGAGCGTGTTGGTGAAGGCGGTCTCGGCGACCACGGTCAGGTAGACGTTCGCGGCGGTGATCGCGTCACCGGTGATGAAACCCTCACCGAACTGGCGGCCGATCGTGCCGGCGTAGCAGTTGGAGAACGCCTTCTCGCTGATGTCGAACCCGGCCGGGTCGATGTAGTGGTTCATGTACAGGCGCTTGAGGTTCATCTGGATCGTCGAGTGCCGTACCTCGTCGATCATCTGCACGGCGAGGCCGTTGTGGATCTGCGGGTTCGGCACGGCGCCGATCGACATCGGCATGGCGCGCGCCGCCGAGATCTCCGGGAACGGGATGATCGACAGGAAGAGCTTCTGCCACTCCATCCAGCGCTGCTGGACCTGGCGGAACATGTTGCCGCGTATCGCGCCGTCCATCGCGCCGTAGACGCGGTTGTCCTTCTCCTCCTCCATCGGGAAGTAGGAGCGCAGGATCTGCTTCAGCGGGTCCTTCTTGGGCGACTTGTCGAACCGGTAGTCGGTGGCGTACCGCTCCGCCGGTGTCGCGAAGGTGGGCTCCCACGACAGCTCGGTGATCTTCTGATGCGCCTTCGTCAGGCTCTGCCTGCTCACGTGACCTCCCGTGCAGAGGCGCCGGTACGTGCTCCGGCGGGGACACGCCAATAGCACCCCCAATAGAGAAGAAAGACGGTCTCATCTTGAGACGAGCCGCGTCCGGATGTTCACTTACGGTGGGGACACGGCGAAAGCCCCGTATAAGCGCCGGTAGTCGATCTTTTTGGGACGCCTCCGAGTCATCCACGAGTTCAGAGGGGACCGATCGGCGGTGGGAGACGAATTCACGGTCGCGCGCGCCCGGGAGAGCTTCCTGGCCAGCGACCGGGCACCACAGGTGCGCGAGGAGATCCTGGCGTCCTGGAAGCGTTCGCGCTTCTGGGGGGTCGCGCCCGACGACCTCGACATGCCCTACCGGCCCGACCTGGACTTCGACACCCGCCTCGTACGCGCCGCCCGCCCGGTCCTGGACCGGCTGCAGCGCCAGCTCACCGGCACGAACACCAGCGTGATCCTCACCGACGCCCACGGCCTCGTACTGGACCGCCGGGTGGACGACAACGGCCTGGAGCGCCGCCTCGACGAGATCTCGCTCGCACCCGGCTTCAGCTACGCCGAGGAGCACGTCGGCACCAACGGCATCGGCACCGCGATCGAGCAGGGCCAGGTCTCCTGCGTGTTCGGCGCGGAGCACTTCACCGACCGCCTGCAGCTCATGTCGTGCGCCGGCGCGCCCATCCGCGACCCGCTGTCGGGCCGGCTGGAGGGCATCATCGACCTGACGACGCGTTCCGACCACGCCAACCCGCTGATGCCCGCGCTCGTACAGGAGACGGCCACGCTGATCGAGCAGCGCCTCGGCGAGGGCGGCAGCGAGCGGGAGCGCGCCCTGCTGCGGGAGTTCATGGCGACGGCGCGCGGTGGCCGGGGAGCGATCTTCAGCGTGGCCGGCGACCTGGTCATCGTGAACGCCGCCGCCGCGCGTCTCCTCGCGCCGAGCGACCACCAGCTGCTGCGTGAGCGCGCCGACGAGCTGCTCGCCGGGTCCCGCGACGTCAGCGAGGAGATCCTGCTGTCGCAGGGCCACACCGTACGGCTCCGGTGCCGGCCCGCGATGGGCGGCGGCGCCGTCATGGAGATCCACGTCGTCGGCGACGCGCCGGCCGGGAGACCGGCCTCCGCGCCGCCCCCCGGCGTGGCCGGCGGGAGCCCGGGATGGACACGGGTCTGCCAGATCGTGGAGGCGGCCTGCCGGTCCCGCTCGTGGCTGCTGCTGCGCGGGGAGGAGGGCGTCGGCAAGCTCGCCGTCGTCCGCGCCATGCACCGGCGACTCAACCCGGCGGCGAGGTTCGCCGTCTTCGAGGCGGCGGACCTGCGCGGCGACACCGCCCACTGGATGGGCCGGCTGCGCTCCGACCTCGGCGCGCCGATGGCCACGGTCGTGCTGCGGCACCTCGACCGGCTGCCCGCCGAGGCCGCGGTCGAGCTCGCCGGCCTGCTCGAGCCCGCGGCGCTCCGCGCCTGGGTGGTCGGCACCGTGACCGGACCCGCGAGCCTGCCCCACTCGCTCCTCGCCCACTTCGCCGAGTCGCTCGTCGTCCCGCCGCTGCGGCACCGCATCGACGACGTACGTGACATCGTGCCCGTGCTGCTGCGCCGGCACGCCGCGCACCGTCGCCTGGTCTGCTCACCCCAGGCGATGCACACGCTGCTGCGCTCACCCTGGCCCGGCAACGTCGCCCAGCTCGACCGGGTGGTGCAGGCGGCCGTCGCCGCCCGGCCCACCGGCCGGATCGAGCCCGGTGACCTGCCCGACGAGGCCCACACGACCAGCCGGCACGTGCTGACCCCGATGGAGGCGATCGAACGCGACGCGATCTCCCGCGCGCTCGATGAGTCCGGCGGCGACAAGCGCAAGGCCGCGGCACGGCTCGGCATCTCCCGCGCGACGATCTACCGGAAGATCCGCGCCTTCGGCCTGGAGATCCGCTCGCGCGCCTAGGCACCGTACTGCCACGCCCGCATGGGCTCCTGGGGTTGTCGATACCCTGAGAGTTCACGCGGAGGTGAGAGTGATCGTCGAATCACGGCGGGTGGTCGTCATCGGCACCGGGTTGATCGGGACCTCGGTGGCGCTCGCCCTGCGCGGGCGCGGTGACGAGGTGTGGCTCGCCGACCGTGACGCGGCGTCCGTGCGCATGGCGGCCGAGCTGGGCGCCGGGGTTCCCCTTCCCGAGAACGCCGGTCCCGCGGACATCGCGGTGCTGGCGGTCCCGCCGGCGGCCGTCGCCGCGACTCTGCTGGACGCCCAGAAGCGCGATCTCGCGCGGGTCTACACCGACGTCGCGAGCGTCAAGTCCCGCCCGCTGCGCGAGGCCGCCGAGCTCGGCTGCGACCTCACCTGCTTCGTCGCGGGACATCCCCTCGCGGGCCGTGAGCGCTCCGGCCCGGCCGCGGCACGCGCCGACCTGTTCCTCGGCCGGCCCTGGGCGCTGTGCCCGACGCCGGAGACCACCGGGCCGGCCCTCGACGCCGTGACCGCGCTGGCCGAGTCCTGCGGCGCGCAGACCGTCGTGGTCGGCGCCGACGAGCACGACCGGGCCGTCGCGCTCGTCTCGCACGGCCCGCACGTGGCCGCCGCCGCCGTCGCGGCCCGGCTCGAGGCCGCGCCGGAGGTCGCCCTCGGCCTGGCGGGGCAGGGGATACGCGACGTCACCCGCATCGCCGGCAGCGACCCCGAGCTGTGGATCGGCATCCTGAGCTCGAACGCGGCCCCGGTGGCCGACGTCATCGACGCGGTCGCCGCCGACCTCGCCGACACCGCCGCGGCGCTGCGCGAGGGCGGGGAGACCGCCGTGACCGAGCTGCTGAAGCGCGGCGGTGCCGGCCGCCGGCGGCTGCCGGGCAAGCACGGCGACCGCGCCGGCACCTACGCCGTCGTCCCGGTCCTCATTCCCGACCGGCCCGGTGAGCTGGCCCTGCTCTTCCAGGCCGCCGGGGTCGCCGGCGTCAACATCGAGGACGTGACGATCGAGCACTCGCCCGGCCGCCCGGTCGGTGTGGTCGAGGTGAGTGTGATGCCGGCCGCGGCACAGCGCCTCGCCGACGAACTACGGGCGCGTGGCTGGTCGGTTCCCGGCTGAGCTCGACCGCGGGCATGGCGGGGGGCGGCGTGCGCCACAGCCGCAAGAACGCGATGCGCACGCTGCCGAGCACGATCATGCAGGTGATCGGAGCGAAGGCGAGCTGGAACGACGGGGCGTCGTAGTGCCCCCCGGTGGCGTCCAGCAGCGCTCCCGCGGCGAGCGAGGCGGTCATCGCGGCGGAGAACCCGCCGATGTTGACGACACCGGAGGCCATTCCGCCGCGGCTCGGCGGGTTCGCGTCACGCGCGAGGTCGAAGGCCAGCATCGACGCCGCGCTGCCGGTGGCGCTGACCAGGACGAGCGCCACGGCCAGCGGCACGGGCAGCCGGCCGCCCGGCCAGGTGATCGCGACGATCCAGACGACGGCGAGCGCGGCGGCGACCGAGACGATCAGGCGTCCGCGCAGGGCGGGCCGGTGGCCGGCCACCCATCCCATGGCGGGCGCGACGGCCAGCGGCGCCGCGGCGGTCAGCGTCAGCGTGAGCCGGGCGGGGCCCGGCGCCATCCCGAGCCCCTCGACCAGGTACGGGTAGCCCCACAGCGTCGCCAGCACCATGAACGAGGACATCAGGGTGAAGTGCACCCAAAGGGCGGTACGCGTGCCGCCCTGTGCCAGCGTCGTGCGCAGATCCGTGAGGATCGGGGCGGTCGTTCTGGAACGTTCCATAGACGTGCCGCCCGGATGGTCGCGAATCCACCACCCCACGGCCACCGCCAGTACCGCGCTGAGGACGGCGGTGCCGAGGAAGGTCGGGGTCCAGCCGTACGCGCGCAGTGACGCCGACAGCGGGACGGTGCCGGAGACCTGGCCGAGCGCCCCGGCCATCGCCGTGAGCGCGGTCAGCAGCGCGAACCGGCGGCGAGGGAACCACGAGGCGGCCAGCCGGATGACGCTGATGAAGGTGAAGGCGTCACCGAGGCCGACGAGTGCCCGGCCGAGCACGGCGAGCGGCATCGAGGTCGCGGACGCGAACAGCACCTCGCCGACGGCCATGGACAGCAGTGCCGCGACCAGCATCCGGCGCGGGCCGAACCGGTCGGCCATGATGCCGGCCGGGATCTGCATCACCAGGTAGACGCCCAGCTGGAGGATGGCGAAGGCGGACAGCGCGGTCGCGCCGAGGTCGAAGCGTTGCTGGGCGGCCAGGGCGGCGACGCCCAGGCTCGTACGCTGGAAGAAGGCGACCAGGTAGACGAGCGCGCCGACGGCCCAGATGCTCCAGGCGCGGCGGCCGCCGAGCGGGTGGGGGCCGGTGTCGGGACGGGGCGGCGACAGGACCGCGAGATTCACTTCTCACCTTTCGGGGGCAGGGGTCGTACTCCGCCTGCGGCAGGGGGTTTTCGGGGGGCTGGTGTGAACCGGTGGTCAGGAGCGGCCGTGAAGCGCCGCCCCGGCGGTCTGGAGGTGGCGGTGGATCGCGGCGCGGATCCGCCGGCGGTCGCCCGAGCGCACGGCCTCCAGGATCTCCGAGTGGTCCCTGATCGCATCGGCGGCGCGTACGGGGTCGCTGGCGGTCAGCCGGGCCATGCGCAGCTGCCGGTCGCGCAGCGAGTCGTACAGCTGGGTGAGGATCGCGTTGCCCGCGGCCGCGACGAGCGTGCGGTGGAAGCAGCGGTCGGCGTGGGCGAACTCCTTGGCGTCGGCGGCGCCAGAGTGCTCGCGCATGGCCTCCAGGAGCCTTGTGAGCTCCGCGACGAGCTCGGGGCCGATGGTGGCCCGGCCGGCGGTGAAGGTCTCCACCAGCTCTCTGGTCTCCAGCACGTCGGAGACCTCCTGGGGGGAGACGGGCAGGACCAGCGCACCGCGCTTCGGGTAGAGGCGTACGAGCCCCTCGGTCTCGAGCCGCAGCAGCGCCTCGCGTACGGGGGTGCGGGACACCCCGACCTCGGAGGCGATCTCGCCCTCGCTGAGCAAGGCGCCGCCCGGGTAGGCGCGGTCGAGGATGGCCTGCTTCACGTGGTCGTAGGCCCGGGAGGTTGCTGTGGTCATCTTGTATCTATGTTACATACAAGACGTATGCCTCCGGTGGCGGGGTGTTCGATGTTCGGATCAACCCGGCCCGGCGGACCGGTAGCCTCATACGTTGGCCGGTCGGTACGGGAGAGGATTCACACGTGACGCTCGTCATCGCCATGGACGGCCCGTCGGGTTCGGGCAAGTCCAGCGTGTCCAAGGGCGTGGCACGCGCCCTGGGGCTGCGTTACCTCGACACGGGCGCGATGTACCGCGCCATGACGTGGTGGATGCTGCGCGAGGGCGTCCCGGTGGACGATCCGTCCGCGGTCGCGGCCCGCGCGGGCGAGCCCGGCCTGTCCTGCGGCACGGACCCGGACTCCCCGGAGATCTCCGTGGACGGCACCGACGTCTCCGGGCCCATCCGCGGTTCCGAGGTCACCGGCGCGGTGAGCGCCGTCGCCGCGGTTCCGGAGGTGCGCGAGCGCCTGGTGGCGCTGCAGCGGGAGATCATCGGCGCCGGGGGTATCGTCGTGGAGGGCCGTGACATCGGCACCGTGGTCGCCCCGGACGCCCCGGTGAAGATCTACCTCACCGCGAGCCCCGAGGTACGCGCGCGGCGCCGCAGCAGGGAGCTGACCGGCGCGACCGTCTTGGCGACCCAGGCCGACATGGCCCGCCGTGACCGTCTCGACTCCACCCGCAAGACCGACCCTCTGACGCGGGCGGCCGACGCGGTCGAGGTCGACACCTCCAGCCTCGGTCTTTCCGAGGTCATCAGCGAAATCGTCCATATAGCGAATAGGGCCGGAGGGACCGTTGGAGCGGTTCGCGAGGCGCTGTCCAGCGAGGAAAGCCCGTGAGCGAGACCGAGATCCAGCACGCCGACGTCATCGGGGTCGCCGATGACGTCGAGCACGACGTCGCCCCTCCACCGGTCGTGGCCGTCGTAGGACGGCCGAACGTCGGTAAGTCCACGCTGGTCAACCGCATTCTCGGCCGCCGCGAGGCGGTCGTGGAGGACGTACCCGGCGTGACCCGCGACCGGGTCGCCTACGACGCCGCCTGGGGCGGCCGGCGGTTCACCGTCCTCGACACGGGCGGCTGGGAGCCGAACGCCGAGGGCCTCGCCGCCGCCGTCGCCGACCAGGCGCGCCTGGCGGTCGACGCGGCCGACGTCGTCCTGTTCGTGGTGGACGCCACCGTCGGCGCCACCGACACCGACGAGGCCGTCGCGGACGTCCTGCGGCGGTCCAAGAAGCCGGTCGTCCTCACCGCCAACAAGGTCGACGACTCCCGGGCCGAGTCGGACGCCACCCTGCTGTGGTCCCTCGGCCTCGGCGAGCCGCTCACCGTCTCGGCCCTGCACGGCCGGGGGAGCGGTGACCTGCTCGACGCCGTGCTGCACGCACTGCCCGAGGAGGCACCGCCGGAGACCTTCGGTGTCGCCGGTGGCCCGCGCCGCATCGCCCTGCTCGGCCGGCCCAACGTCGGCAAGTCGAGCCTGCTCAACAAGCTCGCCGGGGAAAACCGCGTGGTCGTCGACTCCGTCGCCGGCACCACACGTGACCCGGTGGACGAGCTGATCGAGCTGGGCGGCCAGACCTGGAAGTTCGTCGACACGGCCGGTATCCGCCGGCGAGCACGGGAGAACCAGGGCGCCGACTTCTACGCCACGCTGCGCACCCAGTCCGCGCTGGACCGCTCCGAGGTCGCGGTCGTCCTGGTGGACGCGAGCGAGCCGCTCGCCGAGCAGGACCTGCGGATCATCTCGATGGTGATCGAGTCGGGCCGTTCGCTGGTCCTGGCGTTCAACAAGTGGGACCTCGTCGACGAGGAGCGCCGTCACTTCCTCGACCGCGAGATCGACCGGCAGCTCCACCACGCCCGCTGGGCGCCGCGCGTCAACATCTCGGCCCGTACGGGCCGCCACGTGGAGAAGCTCGTGCCGGGCATCGAGACGGCCCTGGCGGGCTGGGGCGAGCGCGTGCCGACCGCCAGGCTCAACTCCTTCATGTCCGACCTGATCGCCGCCAAGCCGCACCCCGTGCGGGGCGGAAAGCAGCCGCGGGTGATGTTCGCCACACAGGCGGGCGTGCAGCCACCGCGGTTCGTGCTGTTCACGACCGGCTTCCTCGAGGAGGGCTACCGCCGTTTCATCGAGCGCAGGCTCCGCGAGGAGTTCGGGTTCGACGGCACCCCCATCGAGATCAGCATGAAGATCCGGGAGAAGCGCTCCCGCAAGTAAGAACCCGCGCGGACAGGACCACGCCGCCGCGCGGCGTCCGGCGGCATCGCCGCCGGTCGGCGGCCTAGTCGAGGCCGAGTCCCTCCTCGGCCTTGCCTGCCACCGGAACGCTGCCCGCCGGGCGCGCCCTGCGGTCTCGAACGCGCCTGGCCGGCGCCGAATCGGCGTACCCGGTGGCCACATGCGGCCCTGTACGCCCCACGCTTGACAATTTCGGTCAGATGTCGCTGACGGCCGGGCCCGTTCGGCTGCGTCATGAACGCCCAGCCCAGGCGTGGTCGCCTGAGCTTGGGGATCCCCGTGCCCCCGTGTCGGTATGCGCCCGGATGATCACTTATTCGGGATCCTGTCGATACCAAAGTGCGGCCACATGAGGCCTTTGGCACGGTCTGTCCCGGGGCTCCCGCCCCGCGCCGTTCGTCAAGCTCACGAGTGAAAACTAAGATCAACAGGCCGTCAAGGCCGATACGCCGGTTACGGCTGTCGTCATGCGATGGGTGATTACAGCTAGCCAGAGATGCCTTGCATTTTGTGACCGAAATATTCACGATGATCCCTGTAGACCGCACCGGGAAACAGGACACTTCGGCAGGAGGTACGCGTGATCGGCTATCTCGCCATGAATCGCCCGTTAAGGCGTTCATAGACGTCGGGACCTGACTCCTTCCCCTTACTGACACCCCGACCTGTGAGAGCGGACACCAATGAGCAAGGCTCTACTGTCTCTGTCGACGAACGAGTTCATCGCTGGCATCGAAGCGGTCGCGTCCAAGTTCGACTCCGCAAGCTATCCACAGCAGAATCTTCCCGCCGACGACTGGGCGCTACTCGTGGGGAGTGGCGTACTGCTTCCGGCTCTGCCCAGGGAGTACGGAGGCCGCGACAGCCATCTGGAGATGTGCCGGGTCGTGGAGGCCATCTCGGAGTGGAACCTTCCACTCGGTGTGCACGCGGCGGTCAACACGGCCCTGGCGCTCCGGCCCATCGTGATGTGGGCGGGCGAGCAGGCCAAACAGGAGATCCTGCCGCTGTTCTCCGGAAGCGACCCGCTGCTGGCCGGGTTCGCCGCGACCGAGCCGGGATGTGGCTCGGCCATGTCCGGCATGACCACCACGTTCGAGGAGGCCGGTGAGGGCTACCGGATCCGTGGCCGCAAACACTGGCAGGCCCTCAGCCAATCCGCCCACTGGTGGGTGGTCAGTGCGAAGAACGATGACGCCGGGCGCCGCGAGTACGGCTTCTTCATCGTCAAGCGCAGTGAGGGTTTCCGTACCGTGGAGCGCTATGAGCCGGTGGGCCTGAAGGCGGTCGACTACGGCCTCAACGACATCGACGCGATCGTCCCCCGGCATCGGCGGATCGGTGCTGAGAAGAGGGATCTGAGCACCATGGTGGAGATACTCATGGCGTCGCGGGCGATGATGGCGGCGATGGGGTGCGGCTTCCTCCGCCGTGTGAGCCGCGAAGCGCACATGTACGCCGAGACCCGCACCATCGGGCGTGCGCCGTTGTCGGCGATCCGGTTCGCTCGCTACCGGCTCGCGGCCATCGACACCTCGTACACCATCTGTGAGGCGCTCAACCACCATCTGCAGACGCGGCTGGACCTCAAGGCCGACATGACCTCCGCGTTCCCCGCCGTACAGGCCATCAAGACCGTCGCCACCGAACGGATCCTGAGCGCGGCGCTGCACTACCAGCAGCTGGCCGGCGGAGAGGGCTATCGCAGCGGCTCGCCCACCAACATCGCGGCCCAGGCGGCCCTGGACGCCCGGGTCTTCCCGATCTTCGACGGCAACAATGATCTGCTCAGCCAGCAGCTCACCGAATACTGCCTGGCCCGCCTGTCCGGACGCACGCTCAGCGGTTTCCTGGCCGCCTGGCCGCTCACAGCGCCGGCCGTCGCGGCGCTCCGGGGGAATCTGGGCTTCCTCGATCGTCCCCTGGGACAGGAACATCAGGTGCTGGCCGGCCGCGCCATCGCCTACCTGTTCGCGATCACCCAGGTCATGCGGTGGTCTGCCGAGACCGGTCCAGACCCTGACAGGGTCCGAACCGCTATCGCGTTCCTCAAGACCGACATCACCGGCGTCGCCACAGAGTTCGACCTTCTGGCCTCAGGCATCCTCGACACCGACGACGAAGCCGGCTCATGGTCGGCCGGCGACCTGCACTCCCGCTCGATTCCCAGCCCCACCATGACCTGACCAGAGCTCACGCCGGAGGGAGGCCGCGACGAGCTGTGCGGCTACCCCGGCAGACCCTCGCGCCGTTGAATCCGTTGCATCAGCTCGGCCGCCTTCTCCTTGATGAGGTTGAGACCAGGATGACCCCACGGGCGCGGCTCGTTGTCCACGATGCAGACCGTCCCGAGAGCCGTGCCCGTGCGGTCGATCAACGGTGCTCCGACGTACGTACGGATGCCGAGCTTGTCGACGATCGGATTGCCCGCGAAGCGCGGGTAGTCGCACACGTCGTCCAGGACCAGTGCCTTACGCCGAACGACGACGTGCGGGCAGAAACCGAGATCGAGGGGCGCCTCCCTGCCGAGGAGCGCGGCGCCGACTCCCTCGGAGCCCGGTGGCAGGTACACGCCGGCCAGGTACTGCCGGTCCGTCACGAAGTTCACCATCGCGAACGGAGCACTTTCGGCCCCTGAGAGCTGCCGTGCGACCTCGGCGAGCTCACGGGAGAACTCGTCCAACTCGCGATCCGGAGCCTTGCCCAGCCCCAGTTCTCGCAGCCGTGCCTCCCGCTTCGGAACTTCGTGATCAACGGGCGTCAGCAGATGGCCGTTGGGCTCGTATATCTGTTCGTACGTCACAGCGATCTCCATGGGTGGGCAGGCTGCGGGGTGGACTAGACGGATGGGGAGGGCACGGCGGTGAGCAGATGCTTGATGAGGGATCTGAGCGCCGACGTGGCGGACTGCTTGTCCCGGGCGTCGCACAACACGATCGGCACGCGCGCGTTGAGTTCGAGCGCGGCGCGTACCTCTTCGGGTTCGTAGCGGAACGCGCCGTCGAACTCGTTGACGGCGACGAGGAACTGGATGCCGCGGTTCTCGAAGAAGTCGATGGCCTCGAAGGACGCCTGCAGCCGCCGGGTGTCGGCCATGACGATCGCACCCAGGGCCCCGGCTGACAGCTCGTCCCACATGAACCAGAAACGCTCCTGCCCGGGCGTGCCGAACAGATAGAGCACGATGCCGTGCTGGTCGATGGTGATGCGGCCGAAGTCGAGGGCGACGGTGGTCGCGGACTTGTTCTCCACTCCCGAGAGACTGTCGACGCCGACACTGGCCGCGGTGATGAGCTCCTCCGTGCTCAGGGGTTCGATCTCACTCGCCGCGCCGACGAATGTCGTCTTCCCGACGCCGAAGCCGCCGGCGATCAGGATCTTGACCTGGGTGGGGAACACCTCAGATTCGTTGTAGGCCATCGAGCAGTTTCTCCAGTAGAACTCGGTCGGTGGAGCCCGAAGTGGGACGCGGGGCCCGCATGGTCATGGCCTCACAGTCCACGAGATCGGCGAGCAGGACTTTGGTGACCATCACGGGAAGGCGCATGTAGGCCGCCACCTCGGCGACCGAGAGCGGCTTGTGGCACAGCCCGAGCACCTTGAGGTGCTCGGGGTCCGTGCGTGAGCTCGCCTGCCCGGTCGCGATCACCAGCGAGAGCAGATCCAGTTCCACGGTGGGTTGGGTGCGGCCCGCGTTGACCGTGTACGGGCGGATAAGGGGGCCCGCGTCGTCATCGAGCCATACTTCGTCATCGTCGGGTGTCGTACTCATGGGTTCCGGTCGCCCGGGGCGGTGGCCGGCGGCCGTGCCGCCGTGTCGAGGAAGGGCCGGACGGCCTTGATCAGCCGGGCCATCTCGAAACCGACGACGGCCGGGTCGGCCTCCCCCTTCGCCAAGACCGCGAGTACGGAGTTGAAGCCGGCCCACGAGATGAACAGCTGGCTGGACTTCAGCTCCGCCACCACCTGCCGGACCTCGTTGCTGTTGTCGAACTTCGTCCCGGCGCTCCGTGCTATCGAGAACAGTCCGGACGCGAGTGCCGCGAACTGTTCCGAGCTGGCACGATCAAGGCCATGGGCGGCTTTCAACATTCCGTCGGAGGACAGCAGGACACTGCCCCTGATGACGGGGACCTCCTCGGCCAGACCCTTCAGCAGCCAAGCTAGATCTGGAGCCTGGTTCGGGGAGACGGCGCTCAATGGACGCTCCTTATATATGTGGTGTTCCATCAGTCAGTGCTACCGGCCTCGTCCCCGGGGCCCTCTTCCTGGCCGCTGCGCATTCCCTTCTTGAATGCCGCCATCAGTCCTGGATTGTGATCGGGCTCCGGTTCGTCGGCCGGGGGGGCGGGGGTGGTGAGCAGTTCGGGCGCAAGGCTCGCCTGAGCGTGGCGTCTAGGCAGGTCCGGGCGCCGGTCACCGCCGGGTCGCTGCTCAGGCTGCTGGGCCTGGGGTTGTGGCTGGGGGGAGGTGCTCTGGGGCTCCCACGCCGGGGTGGACGTCTCGCCGAAGTGAGCGGCGGCGTCGTGGCCGCCCGGCACCGGAGCCATCGTGGCGGCGCCCTGCCCGGAACCGGACAGAGGCATCGACGGCGAGAGGTCGGCGGCCGAGGGGAGGGCCGACGTTCCGGTGGTGAGGGCCCCCACGGGCTCCGGCTGGGCCTTGGGCTGGGCGTGGGCCTCCAGCTCCTCCTCCGAGCCGATCAGTTCCTTCGGGATCACGATGGTGGCCTGCGTGCCGCCGTACAGGTTCGTCTGGAGCTTGACGGCGACGCTGTGCCGGCGTGACAGGGCCGAGACCACGAGGAGCCCGATGCGGCCGTCGTGCAGCAGCTCGTCGATGTCGACTCGCTCGAGATCGATGAGCAGGTCGTTCAGCTGTCGCTGGTTCTCCCGCGGGATGCCGAGGCCGCGGTCCTCGATCTCGATGGCGAGTCCGGCCGTGACGGGTTCGGCGCGGAGGAGCACCTGCGTGTGCGGTGGCGCGAACTTGGTGGCGTTCTCGACGAGCTCGGCGAGCAGGTGGATGACGTCCGCGACCGCTCCGCCGTCCAGGGTCCCCTCGACGGGCGGCACGACCTTGACGCGGTTGTAGTGCTCGACCTCGGCGATGGCCGAACGGAGCACCTCGTACATGGTCACCGGCCTGCTCCACTGACGCCGGGAGGCGGCCCCGCCGATGACCGCGAGACTCTCGGCCTGACGGCGCATGCGGGTGCTGAGGTGGTCCACCCTGAACAGGCCCTTGAGCAGATCCGGGTCCTCGACCTGGTTCTCCAGCTCGTCGAGACCCTTGATCGCCCGGTGGGACAGCGACTGCATCCGGCGGGCCAGGTTGACGAAGATCTCAACGCGCTGCGCGGGAACGTTGCCCCCGCCGCCGGCGCTCGTACCGGCCGCGCCGATGATGGCGTTCCAGGCCTCGTTCTGGGCTTTCTGTATCTCATGCCCGAGACGTACGAAGGGGTCACTGGTCGCGGCGGGCCGGGATTCGGCGGCATTGGGCGGCGGCGTCTCACCGGCCGCGATCCGCTCCGCCAGCCCCTGCAGGTCCTGCCGGCCACGGGAGACCAGGAACCCCAGCTCACCGAGTCGCCGCTGCAGGTCCTCCGGGTTGGTAGCGGGATGACCGAATATCTGCCGTTCCCGCCGCGTCGCGGTGTCCGCCCCGAAGACCGCGGCGCCGATGACGACCACCGCTGCCGCGGCGATGACGACCAGTGTCAGACGAGCCTTCGGCGACGAGGATCCCGCCACGAGCAGTTCCATCACCGCGACCGCCCCCAGGAACGCCATAACGGCGGTGGGGATGATGGAAATGTACAGATGGAGGGCGTTTACGCTGATGGAGCGACGTTTACCTCGGCCGGATGGCCTGCCATGACGCCCAGCGTCTTGGCGTTCGGCAACAGCGGCAGGTAGGGGGAACTCAGACATCGGCGTCCTTGGTACAGGGGGGACCGGTCGACAACAGGGTCACAATACTGAGTAATCCGCACATGTATGGAAACACTCTGTATTTGAGTGATGCCTAACACCCGGTCGACGGCGGGCTGGTGGCCTGGCACTTATGGGTGACCTCTATAGCCTCTTAGGTCATCCGTCCGAATTGTCGTTTTTATGTATTTTGTGGGCATTTTGTTGGTCGGCCTTGGGGGGGGCGACCGACCCGCCGGGCCGGGCGCCGTACGCCGTGTAGGTCGGAGCACGCTTGGGCGCGGGACCGCCGGGGCGCAATCCGGCCCCTGAAGCCCGCCCCATGCCACGCCCCCAAAGGTGCCCGCGGCCGCTACCGAGGCTGTCCGTGCCGGTCCCAGGTCCGCCCGCGCGGCTACAGAGGTTGCCTGCGCAACCCTGAAGTTCGGGCCGTGTGGCCCCAGGGGCGACCGTGCCGGTCCCGGGTCTGCCCGGTCTTCCTGTCGACTCTTGGTTCCCCATCCGACAACCCTGGATGTCTTGACAAAAAAACTTGTCGGTGCGACGCTTCTCGCATGTTCGAAGTGGCAGTGATCGAAGACCCGACCGCACACCACCGCCACGCCGGCGAAGGAACAGCACACGGAGGATTGACATGACCGCCACGACCACGCTTCCGCAGGCCGCACGATCCACCACCACCAGCCCTCGCCGCCTCAGGGCCATCGCGGTCGGTGCCGCCGTCGTGACCACCGGCACCCTCTACGTCGCGGCCCGCGCGATGGGCACCGACTTCATGCTCACCGACCCCGGAAAGGCGCAGGCGCACCAGCTCATCCTGCCGGAGATCGTCGCCTTCACCCTCGTGTTCTCCCTGCTCGGCTGGGCCGCGCTCGCCCTGCTGGAGCGGTACGTCCGGCGGGCCAGGGGCATCTGGACCGCGCTGGCCGGGGGCGTGCTCCTCCTGTCGCTCGTGCCGATCGCCATCGAGCAGGCCACGGGTGACACCAAGGTCATGCTCGTCTTGATCCACGCCGCCGTGGCCGCCGTACTCATGCCGGTCTTCCGGCTCGGCCGGCGCTGATCGTCCCTCCGAAGACGAGGGAGCGCCGGGACGGCGTCGCCCACCCCGCCTTCTCCGCCGACGCGGAAGAGAAGCACCGGGAAGAGGCGTGGCGGGACTGCCTCGGCAAGAGAACCAGGGCCGGGCCCCGCGAAGGGCGCCCGGCCCCCGCACTGGACGTGAGCCGGCAGAGGCAGATCATCCGCTGAGCCGTGGTTGTGCACGCACCGTCATCATTCGTACAGTGAGCTGGTCAGCCATCGATCCAGCCGGCGCCTGCCGGCTGGAAGGACGAGCCATGGATGCACGAGCCTCGCGCCCGTGGGCGGCGATCGATGTGCGAAGACCGATCACCAGTCGCCTGCAGGCCATGCGGACCTCATTGGACGCAGCAGTGCGCCCCTGGCGGACCGAGGTCAGCGAAGTCCGCCAGCTGGCGGAGGAACGGGGCGCGCTGCAGTATGTCGCGACCCTGGTCGCTCGCGGGTCCTCACCATCAGTGATCTTCAACGCGGCCGCCAGCGCACTCGGTTCGTTGATCAGAGCGGACTACACCGCGATCAACCGCTGCGAGATCGACCAGACCATGTCGATCGTCACGCTCTGGCGCGCCGCCGGTACGCCCGATATCGGTGTCCCTTTCGGTGGCCGCTGGTCACCGGGGGAGGACACCCCGTCGGCGGAGGCGCTGCGGAGTCACCGGCCGGCCCGGCGGGCGACCGCGATCATCGGTGGCGACATCGGCGGCTGGCACAGAGAGCGCAGCATCGGCCACATCGTGGCCTGCCCCGTCATCGTCGACGATCGCCTGTGGGGCACGATGTCCGCCCTGTATCTCGGCTCCGGGCCACCGCCGGACGACACCGAAGAACGCATGGGCAAGTTCCTGGAACTCCTGAACTGCGCGATCACCCAGGCCGAGACCCGCGGAGAGCTCATCGCCTCCCGTGCCCGCCTCGTCGACAGCGCCGACGCGGCCCGGCGCAGCATCGAGCGCGACCTGCACGATGGAGTACAACAGCACCTCATCTCACTCGCGCTCCAGATGCGCGAGACCGAGGCGCGCGTGCCCCCCGAGCAGCAGGAGCTCAGACAGCGGCTGGCCGACACCGCCGAGGGCCTGTCGGACACCCTCGACGAGCTCCAGGGGATCTCGACGGGACTGCAGCCGCCCGTACTGACACGAGACGGCCTGGATGCCGCCCTCGAAGCACTCGTCTCTCGTTTCCCCGGCCCCGTCGGACTACATATCGACGTGGACGGGCGCCTCCCCGAAGAACTCGAAGTGGCCATTTACTACGTCGCATCGGAAGCGCTGACGAACGCGCTCAAGCACGCCTACGCGACGAACGTGCGCATCGATCTCGACCAGGAGGATTCAAAGGTCCGGCTGTCGGTACGTGACGACGGTGTCGGAGGAGCCGACGCGGCCCGGGGAACCGGCCTGACCGGCCTCAAGGACCGCGTCGAAGCCCTCGGTGGCACCATCCGGATCACCAGCCCCGTCGCCGGAGGTACGACACTCCTCGCGACGATCCCCCGCTCGGGTTGACCGGCCAGGAAATGACAGTGGGAGGGACGCCGAACACTTCCGGCGTTCCTCCCACACAAGTCACTCAGTGACGCGAGCGTCCTCTGATCTCGGTCGGGACGGCGGGATTCGAACCCACGACCCTTTGACCCCCAGTCAAATGCGCTACCAAGCTGCGCTACGTCCCGAGAACGCAATGAAGGCTAGCACAGGGAGGCACATGATCCGATTCGTGCGGCCGGGGGCAGGGCCGGTGGTCAGGGGAGGTGCCACAGGCGTACGGCGGCGTCGTCGCCCGCCGTCGCGAGGGTCTTGCCGTCCGGGCTGAAGGCGATCGCCTCGACCGTTCGCGTGCCCGCGTCGAGGCGGGCGGCGGGGGTGCCGGTCGTGGTGTTCCACAGGAGTACGGCCTGCCCGCTCGCGCAGGCCAGGGTGTGGCCGTCCGGGCTGAAGGCGACGGCGTTCGCGTGGGCGCCGGGCACCGTGGTCAGCAGCCGGTGGCCGCCGACGTCCCAGAGCCGGACGCCGCGTTCGTCGTTGCCGCCGGCGAGCATCCTCCCGTCCCCGCTGAACGCCATTCCGCCGGACGGCGACGTCAGCCGGGTGACCGTGGCGGGTCGGCTGCGGCCCGTGACGTGCCACAGGCGTACGGTCCTGGTGCCCGCGGTGGCAAGGGTCGTGCCGTGCGGGCCGAACGAGGCGGCGCGGAGGTTCTCCCCGGTGGCGGGCAGCGATCGGACCTTTCGGTGCCGGGCGACGTTCCACAGGCGTACGGCGTCGCCCGCGGTCGCCAGGACGGAGCCGTCCGGGCTGAAGGTCAGCGCGCCCACACTCCGGCCGTGCGTGCTGAGAGTGGCGATCGCGCGGTGACCGGGGGCGTTCCAGAGGATCACCTCACCGTCGTGGCCGCCGGTGGCGAGCGTTCTGCCGTCCGGGCTGAACGCCACCGTCGAGACCGGATCACGGTGCCCGGCGAGTGTTCCCGCCATGCGGTGGCCGGCGACGGTCCAGAGCCGTACGGCACGGTCCCGGCCGCCCGTCGCGATGGTCCTGCCGTCCGGGCTGAACACCACGCTGAGGATCTCGCCCCGCCCGGCCGGCAGCGTCGCGGTCAGGCGTGGGTGCGCCGGTGGGGTGCGGTACGACGCCGCGGGACGGCGCCGCGGATCGTCCACGCGCAGCGCGTTGCTCAGCAGCAGGACGGCGAGCGCGGTGAAGGAGAGGGCGGCCACGGCGGGACGGCGTACCGGATGGGGCCGTGGACGGCGCGGAGCGGGGAGATCCGATGTCGGGCGGGTCGCCTCCCGCCACCGATGCCGCCGGCCGTGGCCGGGCAGAGCCCGCCCGGGCAGGTGCGGCGGCACGGATACACGGTCGTGGGCGCCGGCGGCGTCGGCGAGCAGCTCGGCGGCCTCTCCGGCGTTCATCCGGGCGGCGGCGTCCTTGCGCAACAGGCCCTCGATGACCGGGGCCAGTGGACCGGCACGCCGCAGGGGAGCGGGCTCGCACGTCAGGATGGCGTGGAAGGTCGCGTTCGGGTTCGGCCCGCGGAACGCCCGGCGCCCCTCGACGGCGTAGAAGAGCGTGGCGCCCAGGGACCACAGGTCCGAGGCGGCCAAGGCGGGCTCGCCGCGGGCACGTTCGGGCGCGGTGTAGGCCGGGGCGCCCATGACGATGCCGGACTGGGTCAGCTCCGTGTCGCCCTCGATCCGGGCGATACCGAAGTCGCCGAGGACCACACGCCGGTCGCCGATGATGACGTTGCTCGGCTTGACGTCGCGGTGGAGCACCCCGGCCGCGTGTGCGGCGCACAGCGCGTCCAGCAGCCGCAGCCCGACCTCGGCCGCCCGCCCCGGCGTGAGCGGGCCGTCCGTACGCACGATCTCGCCCAGAGTGCGTCCATGGACGAACTCCATGATGATCCACGGGACGCCCTCGTGCTCGACCACGTCATGGACGGTCACGACGCCGGGATGGGCGAGCCTGGCCGCCGAACGCGCCTCGCGGAGAGTCCGCTCGCGGTGTTCGCGGCGCTGCTCGTCGGTGAGGTACGGCGGCAGGAACAACTGTTTGGCCGCGACGTCACGCTGGAGAACTTCGTCGCGTGCGCGCCAGACCACCGCGAAGCCGCCCCTGCCCACCTGCTCGATGAGCAGGTACTGCCCGGCGATCAGGCCTTCGCACATGCGAGGACGATAACCACGGCGCGGCGGCGCGCCATGGATACGCCCGACTCGGCATCGATGAGCGGGCCGGCGGCGTCGGCGGACGGTTCGCGCGCGGCGTTGCACGCACCGGCGCCGTACGCGATCTCTATGTTTCCAGTTGACTTAGTAGGCAATGTGCTCCAAGCTGGGGGAATGCTTCTCGGCGCTTCCCTTGATGCGCGCTTCCACGCACGCCTGCACGTCGATCTACGACGGCAGGCCAGCGCGCTGTGTCGGTGACCGGTTCCCCAAGACCGCTCGCCCACCCAGAGAAGAGAGACCGAGAATGACCGCCGCCACCATCACGTCGACCACGCCCCGGCTCGCCGAGATCGCCAAGTCGCTCGCCGACCGGCCCGAGGAATGGCTGCACCGCGTCCGGCTGAGCGCCGACGGGCGCTGGTACGAGCGCCTGCACCAGGACGCCGACCACGAGGTCTGGCTGATCAGCTGGCTGCCGGGCCAGGCCACGGGGTTCCACGACCACGGCGAGTCCGAGGGTGCCTTCACGGTCGTCCTCGGCAGCCTCGAGGAGCGCGAGCCGGGCGAGACGCGCACCGTTGAGGCGGGCCAGTCATGGGCGTTCGGCGTCGACTACGTCCATGACGTGCGTAATGCCTCCGGTGCCCCTGCCGTCAGCGTCCACGTCTACTCGCCTCCGCTCAGCACGATGAGGCGCTACGAGCAGACCGGCGAGGGTCTGGTCGAGGTCGCGGTGGAGCAGACCGAGGACTGGTGACGGAGCGGCCTCACCCGCCGGATCGATCGGTGCCCCGAAGGGGAGATTCAGATATACCGGAAGTCGATGATTGCGGTGAGTTGCCACCAGGGTGACTAATGTGGTGCCATTTACCCTCTCGGGGAATCTTGCTCCAAGGGCGGTGTCTTTGGGCACTCGCTTAAACCGATAAGGCTGCCATGGCTTCCTACAGGCATTCCGCACGGCGGTCGCTCCGGCTGAGGTTGCTGGTTCTCCTCTTGGTGCCGTTGCTGTCCCTTGCGGCGCTCTGGGCCTTCGCCGCCTATCTCACTGCCCAGGACGCCTACGGGAAATACGAGGCATCGACCACGTACCGTAAGGTCGCCGTGCCGGTCACCACACTTGTGGCCACTTTGCAGCAGGAGCGCGTCGCGGCCGCGGTGTTAGTGAGTAGTGGCGGAAAGGACCGCGGCGCCGTCACCACCGCGCGGGCCGCCACCGACGCGGCGGAGAACGCGTTCCGCCGGTCGGCCCTTAGCGGCCAGGCGCGACCGGCGATGAGCGATACGACGAGACATCGCCTCGACGAGCTCCTGACCGGGCTCGACGGGCTGCCCGGCGTACGCGCGCAGGTCGACACGGGCAGCGTGGACGCGCTGGGTGCGGTCAATGACTACAGCACCGTGATCGAGTCACTTCTTCGTCTTTTCGGCAGCGTTGTGCTGATCAATGATCCGGACGTCTACCGGCAGGGCACCGCGATCGGCTCGGTGAGCACCGCCCAGGAGTTCGTGATGCGCGAGAACGCGCTCGTGGCGGCGGCGCTGGCCAGGCGCGAGCGCCGATTCACCGGCGCGGAGTTCACCCTGTTCGCGCGGAGTGCGGACAATGAGCGCTATTTGGTTGATACCGGACTCGCGGACATGAAGCCCAGCCTGCGTGGCCCGCTGGATCTGCTCGCGGGCTCGTCGGAGTTCACCACCCTCCGTAGCCTGGAGGACACCATTGTCGCGGGTGGCGCCAGAGCGTCGCTCGCGCCGAAGGCGGATACCTGGCGGTCCACGGTCGCACCGCTGACCAGGACGTGGCCGCAGGCGACCGAACGCGCCGGCGCCGTCCTCACCGCCGAGGCCAAGCCGATCGGCGACCGGATCATGTTCCTGTTGTATGCGGCGGCCGGGTTCGGTCTGCTCGCCGTCGCCCTGTCGATCGCGGTGTCGGTGTTCTTCGGCCGGAGCCTGGCACGAGAGCTCGTCGGCCTGGAGCGGGCCGCCCTCGACCTGGCCGGGGATCGGCTGCCGCAGGTGATCAAGCGGCTCAGGGCAGGGGAGAAGGTCGACGTCGACGCCGAGGTCCCGCCGATCACGGTGGGCCGGAGCAAGGAGGTCTCCAGGGTCGCCGACGCCCTGAGCACGCTGCAGCGGACCGCCGTGCAGTCGGCCATCGGCGAGGCGCGCCTGCGGCAGGGCATCAGCCAGGTCTTCCTCAACCTCGCGTGGCGCAGCCAGTCGCTGCTGCACCGTCAGCTCAGCATGCTCGACACCATGGAGCGGGAGGCGTCGGACCCGGACTCCCTGGAGGACCTGTTCGCCCTCGACCACCTCACGACCCGCATGCGGCGTCACGCGGAGGGCCTGGTGATCCTGTCCGGGGCGCCGCCCGCGCGCGGCTGGCGCCATCCAGTGGTCGTACGTGACATCCTGCGCGCCGCCATCGCCGAGGTGGAGGACTACACCCGTGTCGTCGTGGACGCCGCGACGCCCGCCGCGCTCGATGGCGCCGTCGTCGCCGACGTCACCCATCTGCTGGCCGAGCTGATCGAGAACGCCACCGCCTTCTCACCGCCCCCCGCACCGGTCCACGTACGCGGTGAGCTGGCCGCCATGGGGTACGCCGTCGAGATCGAGGACCTCGGCATCGGCATGAACGAGGCCGAGCTCGCCGACGCGAACCACCGGCTGTCACATCCGCCGGAGTTCGACCTGGCGGACAGCGACCGTCTCGGCCTGTTCATCGTGGGCAGGCTGGCCGAACGGCACGGGATCACCGTACGGCTGACGACGTCGCCGTACGGTGGCGCACGCGCCAACGTGATGATCCCCCTGGACTTCATCGCCGGGGACGAGGGCTCGGACTACGACCAGACCTGGTCCGACGAGCCGTCCTCCGCATGGCGCCCCGCCGAGACGGGGGAGTCGTCCGGGCCGCGCATCAGCGGTCCGGTGCGGGCGCTCGGTGCCACCGGCGACCGTACCGATCCCGGCGCACCCGAGCTGCCGCGGCGCGTCCGCCAGGCGAACCTCGCCCCGCAGCTGCGCGACGACGCACCTCCGCCCGGTCCGGCGGGCACGGGCTCGCCGACCACCCGGCCGCCGGAGGAGACTCGTTCGCTGATGGCCTCGCTCCAAGAGGGTTGGACGCGCGGACGCGAGGAAGAAGAACCCGACGAGTGAGTTCCTTGGAAGGCGAGGGCGAATGCTCGACACGACCGGTGAGCTGAACTGGTTGCTGGATGATCTCGTCGGCCGGGTCGCCCAGGTTCGGCAGGCGATGATCCTGTCCGGTGACGGCGTGCCGATGGGCATGTCGCGAGGTATCGTTCTCGCCGACGCCGAGCATCTTGCCGCGCTCGCGGCCGGATTCCACAGCCTGGCGCGCAGCGTCAGCGATACCTTCGGCGGCGGGGAGATCCGCCAGACGGTCATCGAGCTGGAGTCGGCGTTCGTGTTCGTGATGGCGGCCGGAGACGGGTCCTGTCTGGCCGTGCTGGCCGAAGGCGAGGCGAACATCGGCCTGATCGCGTACGAGATGACCCGGCTGGTCAAGCGGGTACGCCGGCATCTCGCGACGGCGCCGAGGTCGGCAGGTGGAACGCCGGGCGGGGGGTGATCTCCGGTGGGCGAGCGGAGACGGCGATGGTTCGATGACGCGGCGGGACCGGTGGTCCGGCCGTACGCCGTCACACGGGGACGGACTCGCTCACAGGGACGGCAACTGGACCTGGTCGCCGTCGTCGTCGGGGCCGCGCCGTCGAAGATGGACCGCAGGTGGCTCGAATCGGAGCACCTGCGTCTCCTCTCCCGCTGCCGGCAGCCGATCACGGTCGCGGACCTGGCCTCGGACCTGGACCTGCCACTCGGCGTGGTCCGTGTTCTGATCGGAGATCTCAGAGACAAGGGACTGGCGAGGGTGAGCACTCCCACGCCGTCCGAATTCGCGCGCGATGAGGCGGTACTCCGCATGGTGTTGGATGAGCTCCACTCTCTTTGAACGGCCCCCCGGCGCCCGGCCGGTCGCAATCAAGATCCTGATCGCCGGCGGCTTCGGCGTCGGCAAGACCACGCTCGTGAGCACGGCGAGTGAGATCCGCCCGTTGCGGACGGAGGGGGCGCGCAGCGAGGCGGGACACGCTCTCGACGACGTCACCGGCATGCAGCCCAAAGAGTCCACGACGGTGGCCATGGACTTCGGCCGCATCACCTTCGAGAGCAACATCGTGCTGTACCTGTTCGGCACTCCCGGGCAGAAGCGCTTCTGGTTCATGTGGGAGGGCCTCGCCCGCGGCGCGGTCGGCGCCATCGTGCTGGCCGACACGCGGCGGCTGACGGACTGCTTCGGCGCGATCGACTTCTTCGAGCAGCGCCGCACGCCGTTCGTGGTGGCGGTCAACCACTTCGACGGCGCCCCCAGGTACGGCGAGGCGCGGGTCCGGGTGGCGCTCGACCTCGACCCGGGCGTGCCGATCGTCATGTGCGACGTGCGCCGGCGCGAGTCCGCCGTCCAGGTCCTCATCGCCATCGTCGAGCACGCGATGCGGCTGAAGGGCTCCCGGCGGACCTGAGCCGGATCGCCCGGCCCGTCGCCGCCCGCCCTATCGGCCCGCCGATACGCGGGTCGGCGACGGACCGGATCCGGTGTCTCCGCGGGCCTTTTTCGATCATGAAGAGGCTCTGATCGCGACCAATGGCGATTCGGGAAATGATCACTAAATTGTTTGATCGATTTCCTAGCCAACGCGGGATTCGATACTGTTCATACCTCTTTGTGAACAACCCCACGTGCGTGTGGACCAGGGTCCTTGTGATCTTTCTCCCCCAGCAGTGACTCATGAAAGGACGCCCCCGTGGGAACCGCAGTGCCCCCCGCAGCATTGCCGCGACGACGCGTCACCGACGACTCGAGCACGCGCGCGGACGCCGACTCATGATCGTCTCGGCCCTGCTGCTGCCCCTCGCCCTCCTCGCCCTCGTGCCGGTCATGGCGGTCCGCCGCCGGGACCACATACCCGCTGACCACGCATGGCGGCATCCCGAATCCATGACGGCCAACCTCGCCGCGGGCGCCGAGGAGTACCTCGCCTGGCTCGCCGACCACCACTGGCCCGAGGACGAGTACCTCGACCTCGAACGCGGCTGGCGGTCCGACGCCGACCCCCTCGGCACGTACGACAGTCCGGTCTGCCCCGGCTGCGACCGCCACGGACACGACGTGTGGCCGTGCCATGAGTGCGGTCTGATGATGCATTCGAGCTGTGGGTACGGAATGCGGCGGAAAAAGATCACTAAGCCCTACCGGACACGTGACATGGGCTCCGAGTCGGTCATCGCCGAATGGCGGTGCAATCGCTGCGAGTCCGTCGTCGGCCTCGATGTCGATCGGGGCGACGAGAAGGGCCGGGCCCAGTAGGAGCCCGCGCGGTCATGCCGGGGCCCGCCGGGTGGCGCCTGGCCGCGTTGTCGTCGGTCGCCGTCCGAACCAGACCGGCTCCCCGCTCCGCCGGGCACACGCCCTGTCCGTCCGGGCTCTTGGAGCCCGCGTCCGCCGGTCAGCCGGGCTCGTGGGACAGCGCCGCGAGGGTGTGCGCCGCGTCACGCGTCGCGGGGTACAGGTCGCGGTACACCGCGTACAGCGCGTCATAGATCTCCCCGGCGGCCGGGTCCGGCTCGACCGTGCTCGCCGCTGGGTTCCAGCCCTCCCCGTCCGCCAGCCCGACGGCGCGCGCGGCGAGGAGCGCGTCGCCGTAGCAGGCGCCGATCGTCACCGTGGGCATGACCTGCTCACGGCCGAGCACATCGGAGACGATCTGTGTCCACAGCCCGCCCTTGGTGCCGCCGCCGACCGCGACGAGCCGCCGTGCCGTACCGCCGGCCGACCGCATCGCCTCCAGGTTGTGCCGCACGCCGAAGGCGGTGCCCTCCAGCGCGGCACGGTAGAGGTGCCCGCGGCCGTGGTGGAGCGTCAGCCCGAGAACGAGCCCCCGCGCGTCCGGGTCGAACAGCGGTGTCCGCTCGCCGGCGAAGTAGGGGAGCATGACCAGCCCGCCGGCTCCGTGTCCCGCCGCCCGCGCCTCCTCGATCAGCTCCTCGTACGCGGCCCCGGTCAGCGCGCGCAGCCAGTCGGTGACCGCGCCCGAGGTGGCCATGCCCGCCGCCAGGTCGTAGGTGCCCGGCGTGACACCGACCGTGCCCCAGAGCCCGGGCCAGGTGCGGCGTTCCGCGAGGACCTCGATCAGGAACATCGTCGTGCCGTACATCACCATGACGTCGCCGGGCTCGGTCACGCCGACGCTCACCGCCTCGGCCCACGCGTCGATGGTCCCGGCGGTGACGGGGACGCCCGCCCGCAGCCCGGTACGCGCCGCCGCCGCCTCGGTGACCGTGCCCGCGACCTCACCGGGCCAGGCGAGCGGGGGCAGCCGGAGGCCGGGCGCGATCTCCTCGGCCCAGTCGCCGATCCAGTCGTGCTCACGGCTGTCGTACAGGGGCGAGCACTGGCTCGCGGAGTGGTGGTCGAGGACGTAGTTTCCGGTCAGCTCGTGCACGAGGTACGAACCGGCCATGAACAGCCGCCGGGTCCGCCGCCACACGTCGGGCTCGTGGCGGCGCAGCCAGGCCAGCTTGGGCCCGACCGCCTGGGTGGTCAGCGGTGACCCGCCGCGTTCGATGATCGCCTCGGCGCCGTACCGCGCGGTCAGCTCCTCGATCTCGGCGACCGAGCGGGTGTCCACGCCGTACAGGATGGCCGGCCGCAGCGGCTCGCCCGCGGCGGTCGCGGGCAGCGCGCACGGCCCGATCCCGCTGACACCGACGCCCGAGATCGGGGTACCGCCGGCACGGGGGAGCAGCTCGCGGGTGACGGTGGCGAACCCCTCCCACCACACGTCGCGGGCGTCGTGCTCGGCCCAGCCCGGGTGCGGGCGGGACACGGCGTGCTCGCGTACCGCCGTCGCGACCACCTCGCCGTCCGGAGTGGTCAGCACTCCTTTGGAACTCGAGGTGCCGATGTCGACTCCGAGCAGCAGGCTCATCCGGGCACCTTCCCACGTGCCACCGACATCGGGACGCGGAGCGCCCCGATGTCACGGGTCCGTCACCGATTCTGCCTGGTATTCGTGGACGGCGGCCCGCATCGCCCGGTGGGTGGTGGCCGACGGCGCGCGGCATCACCCCGTTCTTGCGTACTCCAGAGGAGGGGCCGCCCCCTGTCCGGGAACGGCGAGCAGGCAGAATTCCGCCCACCGGGCCCGTGCGTTCCGGCACACCGGAACGCACGGCGCCGTCGCGGTCTCGCCGGCCGGCGGCAGGAGGGCGGCGCATTGACGCCCCGCCCCCTCCGGCCTACTGTGGCGACATACCGACTGGTCGGTATGGCCTGGGCGCTCGCGGAGGACGCGGATATGGATTTCGGATACGACTCGACGACCAGCGACTACCGGGACCGGCTGCTGGAGTTCATGGACTCCCACGTCTATCCCGCCGAGCCGGTCTACGCCGCGCAGGCCCGTGAGCGTACCGACCCGTGGGCGGCTCCGCCGGTCGTGGAGGAGCTCAAGACCGAGGCGCGCAAACGCGGCCTGTGGAACCTCTTCCTCCCGCACGAGCCGTACGGCGCCGGGCTGACGAACCTCCAGTACGCCCCGCTCGCCGAGATCATGGGACGGTCGCCGAAGGTCGCGCCGGTCGCCCTCAACTGCGCCGCCCCCGACACCGGGAACATGGAGATCCTCGCCATGTTCGGCACCCAGGAGCAGCGTCAGCGGTGGCTGGAGCCGCTCCTGGACGGCGCGATCCGGTCGGCGTTCTGCATGACCGAGCCCGCCGTGGCCTCCTCCGACGCCGCCAACATCGCGTTGCGCATCGAGCGCGACGGCGACGAGTACGTCCTGAACGGCCGCAAGTGGTGGTCCTCCGGAGCGCTCAGCCCCGACTGCGAGATCCTCATCGTGATGGGCGTGACCGACCCGGACGGCCCGGCGTACCGGCGGCAGAGCATGGTGCTCGTGCCCAGGGACACCCCCGGAGTCACCGTCGAGCGCGGGCTCTCGGTGTTCGGCTACGACGACAGCACGCACGGCGGGCACGCCGAGGTGGGCTTCGCGGACGTACGCGTGCCGGCGAACAACATCCTGCTCGGCGAGGGCGAAGGCTTCCGCATCGCCCAGGAGCGCCTCGGGCCCGGCCGCATCCACCACTGCATGCGCGCCATCGGCATGGCCGAGCGCGCGCTGGAGCTGATGTGCGAGCGGGTGACCTCGCGGGTCGCCTTCGGCGCGCCCATCGCCGACCAGGGTGTGGTCCAGGAATGGATCGCCGAGTCGCGGATCAGGATCGAGCAGGCCCGGCTGCTGGTGCTCAAGACCGCGTGGCTGATGGACACGGTCGGCAACAAGGGCGCGCGCGTCGAGGTCTCGGCCATCAAGGCGGCGGTGCCGGAGATGGCGAGCTGGGTCATCGACCGGGCGATCCAGGCGCACGGCGGCGGGGGAGTGTCCCAGGACTTCCCGCTCGCCGAACTCTGGGCGGGCATGCGGACGTTGCACCTGGCCGACGGCCCCGACGAGGTGCACAAACGCTCGATCGCCCGGCGCGAGCTCGCCCCGTACCGGAACCGCTGAGCGCGACCGTGCCATGACCCAGGGGACGGCGGAGGACGCCGGGCCGGTGAGCCCACTGCCGGAGCGGCTGCTCCGGGCGGCGACGCACCTGTTCGCCGAGAACGGTTATGAGAACACCTCGGTGCAGGAGATCGTCACGGCCGCCGGTGTCACCAAGGGGGCGATGTACCACTACTTCGCCGCCAAGGACGACCTGCTGTACGAGATCTACCACCGCCTGCTCGCACTGCAGGCCGAGCGGCTCGAACGGCTCGCGGGCGGTACGGGCACGCCGGAGGAACGGCTGCGCGCGGCGGCCGTCGACGTCATCGGCACGAGCTGCGAACACCTGGACGAGCTGACCGTCTTCTTCCGCTCGATGCACCTGCTGCCGAAGGACAAGCGCAAGGCCGTACGCGCCGAACGCCGCCGGTACCACGAGCGCTTCCGGTCCCTCGTGGAGGAGGGACAGCGGTCCGGGGCCTTCCGGCCGGACGTGCCGGCCGACCTGGCGGTGAACTTCTTCTTCGGTGGCGTGCACCAGCTGAGCACCTGGTGGCATCCGGACGGTCCGATGGGTCCGCGTGAGGTGGGCGAGTACTACGTCGGCCTGTTCCTCAACGGCCTCTGCCCTCTCGAGGCGTAACGGCTCGCGCACGCCCGGTGAGGGCGTCCGGGTGGCGCCGCTGTCAGACTGGCGGCATGCAGAAGATGTCGCTGGACGCCCTGGCACGAGAGCACTCGAACCGGGCCGGATCCGACACGACAGGACGTAGCTCCAGCACCGTCTACGGGGGCCACGAGCGCGTACTGAGGCAGACCCTCATCGCGCTCGCCGCCGGCCGGTCGATGGCGGAGCACGAGAACCCCGGCGAGGCGACGGTGTTCGTCCTGCGGGGCCGGGTGCGCCTGGCCGCCAAGGGCGACGCGTGGGAGGGGCGTTCGGGCGACCTGATCATCGTCCCGGACGCGCGGCACAGCGTGGAGGCCATCGAGGACTCCGTCATCCTCCTGACGGTCGCCAAGACCGGATCCTGAGGCCGGCCGCCGTACTGGATCCCGGCGGGGTGCGGAATGCTTGACGATCACCCGAGACGAGGAGTTGCGCGTGACCGTACAGGTCTTCTGCTACCCCGAGGACGCCGTGCTGACCGGCCCGGCCCGGCTGTGCGAGCTGGCCGCGGAGCTGGGCGCCGACGCCATCGCGGTGGCGGTCCGCTACCACCCGGCGCGCCGGTGGTTCGCCCGCCACGGCGTCGTACGGTACTCCGCGCCCGGCATCACCTACTTCCGCCCGTCGGACGAGGGGTACGGACGGCTGCGTCCCGTCGCGATCGCGGCCGACCAGGAGATCACCGCCCTGCGCGAGCTGCGCGAGGAGGCGAGACGGTACGGCCTGCGCTTCCACGCGTGGACGGTGGTGCTGCACGATGACCCGGTGGTCGCCGCGCACCCGGACCTGGCCGCCCGCACGCTGGACGGCACGCCCACCATCCACGCGCTGTGCCCGAGCAATCCGGACGTCGTCTCGTACGCCGCGGCCCTGGTCACGGATGTGTGCGCGCAGTTCGACCCCGACCTGGTCGAGCTGGAGTCCGCCCTCTACGCCGCGTGGGACCCCTCGTACGTCATCTCCCTGGAGCTCGCACCGCCGACCGGCACGGCGCGTGCGCTGGCCGGGCAGTGCTTCTGCGGCGCCTGCGCGCGCCTGATGGAAGAACTCGGCCACGACCCGGACGACCTCCGGCGCCAGGCGCTGGACCAGGAGGGGACCGGCACGCTGCGCACGGTACGCGCGGAGGGCACCCGGCGGCTGGTCGAGGCCACGGCGGCCGCCGCACATCGGCAGGACACGGCCGTGCGCTCGCTGGTCTTCGAGGACCCGGAGACGGCGGCCCTCCAGGGCGCGGACCCGAGCGCGTTCAAGGCCGTGGACGCGGTGGGCGTCGGCTGCGGCACGCTGACCGGCGAAGCGCTCACCGCACGCTTCGCGGGCCTGGCGGCCCTCGCCGGCGACCGCCCGCTGCTCGCCTCGCTCAACTGGAGCCCGGACCGCACGGGCGAACGCCTCGCCGCGGACGTACGTGTGGTGCTGGATGCCGGTGCCTCCGACATCGCGCTGTACAACCTGTCCCTGGTCCCGGGCAGCGCCCTGCCCGACTTCGCCGCGGCCGCCCGAGCCGCACGCCCCGCCTGAGGGCGCGGCCGTTCGACGGCCCGCGTGTGTCACCAGGGCACCACCCCGGCGTCCTCGAAGAACCCGCCGCTCGGGCCGTCGTCGGGCAGGGTCGCGAGCCGGATCGCGATCGCCGCGCCCTGTTCGGGGGTACGGACGCCGCGGAAGCCGTTGAGGTCGGTCGCGCAGTAGCCGGGGCAGGCGGCGTTGATCAGGATGTTCGTGTCGCGCAGCTCCTTGGCGTACTGGACGGTGACGGCGTTGAGGAACGTCTTGGACGGCGCGTACGCGACGGACAGCGGGCCCGTCCCCGAACCGCCGGTGGATTCGGTCTGCCGGGTGAGGGAGCCGACGGAGCTGGACATGTTCACGATCCGCGGCGACGCCGAGCGCCGCAGCAGCGGCAGCATCGCGTTGGTGACGCGGATGACGCCGATCACGTTGGTCTCCACGGCCGTCCGTACGGCCGCGAGGTCGGTCGTGGTGGGCTCCTGCCGCATGCCGCCAGTCACGCCGGCGTTGTTGATGAGTACGTCGAGGCGGCCGGCGCGCTCCTCGACCAGCCCGACGGCGGCGGCCACGCTCGCGTCGCCGGTCACGTCGAGGGGCACGCCGAACGCGTCGGTTCCGGCGGCCCGCAGTTTCTCCACGGCGGCTTCCCGGCGTTCGTCGTCCCGTGCGCCGACGCCGACGCTCCAGCCGAGAGCACCCAGGCCGGCCGCGATCTCGTACCCGATCCCCTTGTTCGCGCCGGTGACCAGCGCGATCGTCTGTTGGCTCATGATCTGATCCTGTCCGCGCCCCGGCGAGCGCTCCAACACCGTCTGGGTGGGCAGCGATACCTCCCCGGTATCGACCCAGGCTCGGCGGCCTTCCCGTCATCTTCGCCGGGTCCACGTACCGGCTTTCGGCGGCGGGGGACGGGCCGTCCCGCCGGGTAGCGTGGCGGCATGGAGACGCGGGAGCTGCGCTACTTCGTGGCGGTCGCCGAAGAGCTGCACTTCGGGCGGGCGGCGCAGCGGCTCGGCATCGCGCAGCCGCCGCTGTCGCGGGCGATCCAGCAGCTCGAACGGCGGCTCGGGGTGGCGCTGCTGGAACGCACCAGCCGCACCGTCACCCTGACCGAGGCCGGGTCGGTGCTGCTGGTCGAGGGCAGGGCGGCTCTCGACGCGGTCGACGCCGCCGACCGCCGTACCCGCCGCGCCGCCCTCGCCGCGACCGGCCACCCGGGCCTGGTCCTCGTCATGAAGGCCGGAGCGTCCAGCGAACTGCTGTCGAAGCTGCTCGACACGTACGCCGCCGAACCCGGCGCGGTCACCGTCGACGTGCTCCTGTGCGGGATCGCCGAGCAGGAGCGGTTGCTGCGCGACGGGCGGGCCGACGTGGCGCTGCTGCACCGGCCGTTCGACTCGACGACCGGGCTCGACACCGAAGAACTGCGAACGGAAGGGCAGGTCGTGGTCCTGCCGGCCGGGCACCCCTTCACCGGCCGGGCCCACCTGACGATGGCCGACGTCACCGCGCTGCCCGGCCTGCCGCTGCCGCGCTGGCCCGGCCCCGACGGCACGTACACGGATGGCCCCGGCCCGGAGGCTCGGGACAGCACGCAGTTGTACGAGCTGATCGCGCTCGGCCGGGCCGCGGCGGTCCTGCCGGAGTCGTGCCGGACCCATCTGCGCCGCGACCTCACCGCCGTGCCGGTGCTGGACGCGCCCGCGGTGACAACGGTGATCGCGTGGCCGCCGCACAGCCGGTCCCAGGCTCTCGCCGGGCTGGTACGTACCGCGAGCTTGCTGTAGTACCCGGCTAGGGCCTGTTTTGTGGATCTTGGTTGAGCCACAAGATGAGGCTGGCTATGGTCACCACGCTCCGGTAATGAGCGGCGAGTTTTTCATAGCGGGTGGCGAGTCCGCGGAAGCGTTTGAGGTGGCCGAAGCAGCGTTCGACGACGTTGCGGCGCCGGTAGATCTCCTTGTCGAAGCCGCAGCGGCGCCAACCACGCCGGGCGCGCACGGCGAGTTGGTCACGGCGTTCGGGGATGGTGTGCGGGATCCGGCGGCGGCGCAGGTAGAGGCGGATCTTGTTGGTGGAATAGCCCTTGTCGGCGATGAGGTGGGTCGGCCGGACGCGCGGCCGCCCCGCGTGGGTGCGGGGGATCCGGATCGCTTCGATGACCTGGATCAGGCGGGTGCAGTCGTTGATGTTGCCGCCCGTGATCACGAACGCCAGCGGCAGGCCGCGTCCGTCACAGGCCAGGTGGACCTTGGTGGTCAGCCCGCCGCGGGATCGTCCGAGCGCTCGGTCCGTTTGGTGATCTTGCTGCCCGTTCGTCCCGGCAGGGTCCCCTTTTTGCGGGCGCCTGCGGAATGCTGATGAGCGCGCACGATGGTGGAGTCCACGCACACACCCGTCATGTCCACCTCACCGATCGCATCATCGTGGACCTGGACGTGTTCGAGCAGGCGGTCCCAGGTCCCATCAGCGGACCAGCAGCGGAACCGTTGATAGACCGTCTGCCAGGGCCCATACCGTTCCGGGATGTCCCGCCAATCGGCGCCCGTGCGGATCTTCCACACGATTCCGTTGACCACCTGCCGGTGATCCCGCCACCGCCCGCCCTGACGCGGATGAGCAGGCAACAACGGCTCGATCCGCGCCCACGCGGCATCACTCAACTCATGACGACGCACCATGACACGCCATCAACCCACACTCACCGACCAAGATCCACAAAACAAGTCCTAGGCGCAGCCGTTGAGCAGCATGTCGAGGATGTACCGGTTGCGGAATGGGCGGTCCTGGTGGGCGCTCAGGTAGCCAGGCGATGGTGTCTCGCTCAGGATCAGCGGAATGCGTTGTTCGTAGCTGCCGCCGTGTGAGCGCAGGTTCGCGGGTATCGGGGCCGCGGCGTGGAACGCCGTGGAGCGGCCGAGGACGGTGTTTCTGTTCGCGGTGACCGCGATGTCTCCGACCCGGTCGGGTGGGAGTTCGAAGCCGGCCGCCGCCTCGGCGGCCGTGTAGACCTCGGCGATGCCGTGGGTGTTGCCGAGTACCTCGATCGCGGTGTCGCGGCCGGCGGGGTCGACGTACAGCCAGGCGAACGACCCCAGCGAGCCGTGGTGTGCGACGTAAGGGTCGGTGATGGGCAGGACGGCGTGGCCGTGCAGGCCGGCCGCGCGCAGAGTGTCCTCCAGGTGGACGAGCCGTGGGGAGCCGTCGGGGTGATGCTTGGCGTTCATGCCGTGGTCGGCGGTGATGCCGACGAGAAAACCAAGGTCCAGGTACTCGGCGAGGCGGTCGTCGAAAGCCGCGTAGAAGCGGTTGGCCAGCGCGGAACCGGGAGGCTCGCGGTGCTGGACGTAGTCGGTGAAGGAGACGTACAGCAGGCCGAGAGGCCCGGCGTGCCGGTGGGCCGCGAGCCCGATGTCGAGCGCGTAGATGCTGGCGTCCCACTCGTAGATGTGCGGGGCCGGGCGTCCGACCAGGTCGGCGGCGCTGCCCAGGCCGTACGGGGCGATCGGTTGCGTCGCCGCGTGCTCGACGCTGACGGCCGGTACGCCACCGGCGGCGAGGAGACGGCGGAGTTTCTCCTTCGCGGTGACGACCAGGACCGGGACACCGGCATCGCGCAGGACCGCGGGAACCGAAGGGGCACGGAGGTCCGCGGGGTCGGTGAGCTGCCGCTCGGCTCCGGAGGAGTCGCGGTAGTAGTTCCCGACGATTCCGTGTATCGCCGGCGCCACTCCTGTGACGATGGAGATGTTGTTCGGGTTGGTCAGGCTGGGCATCTCCGACAGCGCGTCGGCGCTGAACCCACCCCCGGCGATCAGGGCTTCCAGGTGCGGCATGTGGCCGCCGTCGATGGCGGCGGTGAGGTAGTCCACCGCGCACCCGTCGACGGTGATCGCCACGGTGGGCCGCCGTGGCAGGGCGTACGTCGTCCCGTTGACCGTCACGGTGCCGGGCATCACGCCTCCTCGCCGGGACCGATCGAGGGGCCCGGTACCCGCAGCGCGTACTCGGCTCGGTCGCCGCGGATGTGGTGGACGATGTAAGCGACGATCCGGCCGTCCTGGTCGACGTTGGTGCCGCTGAGCAGCAGCAGCGCGGCACCGGCCGGGACGTGCAACAGCGCGGCGTCCCGAGTGTCGGCGAGGATGGCGGAGAAACGCCGGTCATCGCGGCGGACGGCGAGGCCGTGGGTTTTGGCGAGCGCGGAGAAGATGCTCTCGGTGCCGTCCCAGTCGGCGGGGACGAGGGCCTTCGGCACCACGGCGAACGACGTGCACCAGGGCGTCTCATCGAGATCCAGAACGTATCGATGTTCGATGAGCGGACCGGGGAAGTCGGGGAACGTCCACAGCTCGGACGGGTCGCTGAGACCGAACCCGGCGACCTGTGCCAGCTCGGGTACTCCGGCCGCACGCCGTGGGCCGGGGTGTTCGACGGTCTCCAGAATGTGCTGGGTCACGTTGTGGCCGCGTCCGCTCATGGACTCCAGCAGGCTGATCCGGCCGTCGTCGATGCGATGCCGCATGAGCTGTGGAGCGACGAACGACCCCACTCCATGCATCGTGCGCAGTACTCCGACGCGAGCCAGCTCGTTCAGGGCGCGGCGGACGGTCAGCCGGTTGACGCCGTAATTCTGGGCGAGCGCCGTCTCGCTCGGCAGCTGTTCGTCGGGGGCATGGTCGCCGCGCTTGATGCGGGACAGCAGATCGGCGCGCACCGCTTCCCAGACCGCAACCCCGGGAGTACGTGGGAGCGGCGTGCCGGCCGCCGCGAGGGGATCGGAGTTCATCTGAGGTTGGATCTCCGTTCATCACATGTAGATGTGTAGATGAGTATAACTGAACCCATGACGATCGAGGAACTACACGTGCTGTTTCTGGGCGACATTGTCGGCCCGGAGGCGGCGGCGTACGTGGCCGAACGGATGCCGGCGCTGCGGCGCGAGCACGATGTCGACTTCGTGGTGGCCAACGCGGAGAACGCACTGCGCAGCGGCCCGCAGATCCGCACCGGCTTCGGGATGAGCCATGAGATCGTCGATGCGCTGTTCCAGTCCGGCGTGGACGTGATCACCAGCGGTAACCACGCGTGGGACGGCGACATGGCCGAGGTCGAGCGCACGCTGGCCCATCCCCGAGTGCTGCGTCCGGCGAACATGCCACCCGGCATACCGGGGCACGGCGCAGTCCGCGTCGAGATGGCGGGACAACAGGTCACCGTCATCAACCTGATGAGCACGTCGGCGGTCGTCGAAGCGGCACCGAGGTTCCAGCGCTGGCTCGACCGGCCGCTCGGTGTCCAGCCGCTGTGGCCGTCCTGGACCGCCGCGCCCAGGACCGGCACGGTCATCGTCGACCTGCACGGGCTCGTGGTCAGCGAGAAACAGGCATTCGCCCACGCCGTCGCCGGGCACGCGGCCGCCGTCCTGGGCACCCACACCCACGAGGCCACCCACCACCTGCACCTCCTGCCCCAAGGCACCGCCCTGGTCACCGACGTCGGCATGACCGGGCGGCTCGGCGGGGTCACCGGCATCGATCCCGCCCATTGGGTCACCACCCTGCAAGGTGGCGACCCGGCGACCATGCCGCCGTACGAACTCGCCACCGGCCCGATGTCACTCGGGGCGGTGCTGTTGCACATCCGCGGTGGACGCACGCAGTCCATCCGGCGAATTCACTGATCCGATTAGTGAGGACACCATGGCCCTGACAGGCCGGATATTCATGCGCACGACCGCCTCGGCGTTCGTGCTGTCCCTCTCGCTGGCGGCCTGCGGTAGCGGGGTCGCGATCCAGAAAAAGCCCAGTCATACGACCGGCGGGGATATCACCCTGGGAGCGCCCTATCCGCTCACCGGAGTCTGGGCGGAGAACGGACAGAACTCCCTGCGCGGCCTGAAACTGGCCGTGGACGAGATCAACGCGGCGGGCGGCATCCATGCCCTGGGCGGAGCGAAGCTGCGCGTCGTCTCCGCGGACACGGGTTCGACCGATCCCAGCCAGGCACAGACCGCGACCACCAAACTGATCACCACCGACCATGCCGCGGCGATCGTCGGATGCTTCCTGAGCAGCATGTCGCTGACCGCCTCGACCGTCGCCGAACGCCAGCATGTGCCGTTCGTCACCCAGTCACTCATCGATCAGCTGGTGCAACGCGGATACAAGTACACCTTCAGGCTGCCCGCCGGTACGAGCGCGACCGGTCCCGCCGCGGTCAAGGATTACCTCGCCCTGGCCAAGGGGCGGACGCCGAAGAATGTGGCGGTCTTCTCCTCCAACGACGCGGCGTCGAAGGCCCAGTCGGAGACGCTGCGCACGTATGCCGCGCAGCAGGGCCTGAAGGTCACGGACTATCAGCTGTACACCCCAGGCCTCACGGACGCGGGGCCCATCGTGACCGCGCTCGCCGCGAGCCACGCCGATGCGATCTTCGGAGCCGGGTCGGCGGCCGATCTCACACTGATCATCAAGGGGCTTCGTGCCCGGGGCGTCAAAACTCCTGTGGTGGGCAGCGGCGGGACCGGTTTCCTCGGCGCGGACCTGGGCTCCTCGCTCGGCCCCGACGTGAACGGGATCCTTGCCATCTCCGGCTGGAACGACGACCTCAAGCTGCCCGGCGTCCAGCAGGTGGCACAGCGGTATCACGGCGCGTACGGCGCTCCGTTCATGCCGAACGAGGCGGGCGAGACATGGGTCGCGGTCCACCTCGTCGCGGCCGCGATGGAGAAGGCCGCGAGCACCGATCCGGCCAAGGTCGCCACAGCGCTACGGCAGGCGCCGTTCACCTCGGGTGAGCCGTCCTCGATGCCGCCGGGCAAGGTCGGCTTCGACGCGACCGGGGCGAACGCGGCGGTCACGCCGATCATGATCCAGTGGCAGGACGGGCGCCCGCGAACGGTCTGGCCGGCGAGTCTGGCCACCACCCCCGTGCGGAGGTGACCGTGTCGACCTTCCTGCAGACGTTGATCACCGGCCTGCTGCTTGGCGGGGTCTACAGCCTGGTGAGCGCCGGCCTCGCGCTCAGCTTCGGCGTGACCAACATCGTGAACTTCGCCCACGGCGACTTCGTCACCATCGGCATGTACCTCGCCGTCGTCCTCGGCCAGGTCGGCATCGCCCCGCTGGCGGCAGCACCCCTGGTCGCCGGCGTCGTCGCCCTGCTCGGCCTGGCCATCTACGCCGTCGCGATCCGGCGCGTGGTGGACCGTCCGCGAAGCCGGGGGGACGATCGGCACGTCGCCCAGCTCGCGGTGACGTTCGCGCTCGGCATCATGATCGAGAACGGACTGATGCTCGGCTTCGGGCCGGACCAGCGCGTCGTCGGCTCATCGCTCGACCGCGTCCTGAGGATCGGCTCGATCTCTGTCAACCTCGCGCAGCTCGTCGCGTTCGCGCTGGCCGTCGTGGTGCTGGCGGGTTTGCTGATCATGCTCAGACGTACGCTGCTCGGCAAGGTCATCGCCGCCGTCGTCGACGACCAGGAGGTCGCGGCGCTGGTCGGCGTACGGACCCGCCGGTTGCTCCCGGCGACCTTCGCGGCCGGTCTGGCGCTGACGGCCCTGGCCGGCAGCGTCATCACCGCCTACTACCCGGTCTCGCCGACGGCCGGCGTGAACTTCATGACGATCGCGTTCGTCGCCATTGTTCTCGGCGGGATGCGCAACGTCCTCGGTGCCGTGGTCGGCGGCCCGGTGATCGCGATCGCCCAGCAGTTCACCGCCACGTACGTCTCACCCGAGGTGCAGAACGTCGGTGTCTTCGCGGTGTTCATCGCCGTTCTGCTCGTCCGCCCGCAGGGCCTGTTCGGCGCGGCGAGGCCGGCATGAAAGCACGCTGCCTCCAGATCACCGGTTTCCTCGTGGTGGTGGCCTCCCTGCCGTACTGGCTCATCTCCACCCAGTCGTTCCTGTCGATCGCCGTGCTGACCCTGTTGTTCGCCGGCGCCGCGACCGCGTACAACCTCGTCGGAGGCCTCAGCGGTCAGCTCTCGTTCGGGCACTCGATCTTCCTCGGCCTCGGCGCGTACGCCACCGCCCTGACCCGCCAGGACCTGGGCTGGAACCCGTGGTACGGGGCGGCACTCGGGGTCGCCTTGGCGGTGGCGGCTGCACTGCTCATGGCGCTGCCCTCGGTACGCCTGGCCGGCGTGTACTTCGTCCTGGTCACCTACGTCGCCACGCTCACGCTCGAGCAGGTGGCGGTCTGGGCCGGGAGCCTGACCGGCGGGGCGGCAGGAGTGTCGATCCCGCTGACCGGGAGTTCCTGGCGGCTGCTGTCGTTCGGTCCCGTCGGCGGTTACTACCTCGCGGCCGGGCTGCTCGCCGTAATTCTCGTCGTCGCCGTCCTCGTCGACTCCAGCTCGCTGGGGCTGTTCGCACGGGCCGTCAGAGACGACCGCGCGGCGGCGTCCGCGGCGGGCGTTCGGGTCGTCCGGGCGAAGATAACGGTTCTGGTGATCAGTGCGGCCCTGACCAGCCTGGTCGGAGTCGCCTACGTCCAGTACACCTCGTTCATTGACCCGTCGAGCGCCTTCGGCTCGATGGTGGCGATCTCGATCGCGATGCCCGCGGTCTTCGGGGGACTGCGCGCCTTCTGGGGACCGGTGCTCGGTGCCGCGATCCTCATCCCTGTTCAGCAGACGCTCAACCCCGCATTCTCCGGACTTCCCGCAGGAGTCGGCCTACTTCTCTTCGGGCTGCTCATCGTGGCCGTCCAGACCACCGAACCGCGCGGCGCGAGCCACCTCGTCGCGGCGACGGCAACCGCATTGAACAGGAGGAGGGTCGCATGAGCCTGCTCAGGCTGCAGGAGGTGACGGTCCGGTACGGCGGACTGCTCGCCCTGGACAAGGTGAGCCTCCACGTCGACGAGCAGGAGATCCTCGGCCTGATCGGTCCGAACGGTGCGGGCAAGAGCACCGCCTTCAACGTCATCGCCGGGACCGTAAGGACCACGACCGGCACGGTCCGCTTCGGCGAGCGCCGCATCGACGGACGTTCACCGGCAGTGCTCGCCCGCGAGGGCATCGCGCGCACCTTTCAACACGTCGGACTCTTCGAGTCGATGACCGTACTGGAGAACGTCGCCGTCGCCGCGGCCGTCCGGCATCGATCGCGGCGGCAGGCCCGCCGCCGCGCATTTGAGGCGCTCGCCGAGGTGGGGATGGCCGACGACGCGCAACGGATCGCGGGTTCGCTGCCGCTCGGCCACCAAAAGCTCGTCGCGATCGCCCGGAGCATCGTCGGCGACCCCCGGCTCCTGCTCCTCGACGAGATGATGTCCGGCCTGTCCGACGAGGAGATCGACCGCACGGTCACCGTGCTGAACCGCCTGCGGCGCGGGGGGCTCAGCCTCGTCGTCATCGAGCACATCATGGAGGTCATCGACCGCCTCACCGACCGTGTCGTGGTCTTCTCGAGCGGCCGCGTCCTCGCCGAGGGAACCAGCGCCGAAATCCAGCAGGACCCCGCCGTACGGGCGACCTATCTCGGAGAACACGTTGCTTGAGGTCGAGGGCCTGTACGCCCACCATGGCCATGGCCCGGTCCTCGCCGGGCTGTCGTTGCGCGTCGACGACGGTGAGTTCGTGGCGGTCACCGGAAACAACGGCGCCGGCAAGACGACGCTCCTGCGTACGATCAGCGGGCTGCACAAGCCGGAGCGGGGACGGGTCACGGTCCTCGGTAGATCACCCGCTCACCTCGCCCCGGAGCATCTCGCGCGCGCGGGCGTCGGGCATGTTCCCGAGGGACGCCGGGTGTTCGGTTCGCTCAGCGTCACGGACAACCTCGCGGTCGGTGCCGTCGGACTCGCCCGCGACGAGCGCCTCGAAGTAAGAGCACGGGTCTATGAGATGTTCCCGCGCCTGGCCGAGCGGGCAACGCAACGCGCCGGCACGCTCAGCGGCGGCGAACAGCAGATGCTGGCCATCGCCCGCGCGCTGATGGGGCGGCCCCGCCTGCTGATGCTCGACGAACCATCGCTCGGTCTGGCCCCCGCCGTCACCGCCCAGACACTCGCCCACCTGCGACGCATCCGAACCGAGTGGGGATGCACTCTGCTGCTGGTCGAGCAGGACCAGCGACTCGTCCAGGGTGTCGCCGACCGTACCCTGCGGCTCACCGGCGGATTGCTGCACCCCGACGTCGAGGTGGTCCGGTGACGGCCTTCCTCGTCGGGCGCCTGATCAGCAGCGCGACCGCGGACCCCGTCGACGACGCTGTCATCCACGTTCAGGACGGCGTGATCACTGAGATCAACGGCACCGCGGGCACGGCCCCTGTGCACGATCTGCGATCGCTGACCGTCATGCCCGGCCTCATCGACGCACACGTCCACCTCACCTGGAGCGGCGACCCCGTACCGAACGAACTCCAACGCCGCGAGCCTGACGAGATGACGCTGCTGCGCGGGGTCGCGAACACCCGCGCCCACCTGAGCGCGGGCGTCACGGCCGTGCGGGACCTCGGCTCACGCCGCGGCATGGCCGTGCACCTCGCCACCGCCGAACGCCTCGGCCTGATCTCCGGCCCGCGCATCTTCGCCAGCGGCAACGTCATCGCGATGACCGGCGGTCACGCCAACTACCTCGGCGTGCAGGCGGACGGGCCGTGGGAGGTGACACGTGCCGTACGGGCCGAACTCGCGGAAGGCGCCGACGTGATCAAGGTGATGGCCTCCGAAGGCCTGTTCGGTCACGGCGAGGACCCCTACATCGCCGAGTTCGAGACCGAGGAACTGCGCGCGGCCGCCCGCGCCGCCCACCGGGCAGGGAAGACCATCGCCGCGCACGCCTACGGCCCGGTGAGCATCGACAGCGCGATCGAGGCGAAGGTCGACTCCATCGAACACGGCGCCTACCTCTCCGACGAGCAGGCCCGGCGGATGCGAGCGTCCGGCATCACCCTGGTGCCGACGCTGTCGGCCTACCACTCGTACACCAGTAGGGGGGCACGGCTCGGCTTCACCGATCAGATGCTCGCGACCGCTCATGACGTCACGCAACACGCTCGCGAGGCCGTCCGTGCGGCCCTCAGGACGGGCGTCGCCATAGCGGCCGGTACCGACGCGGGAGTACCCGGTCTGCCGCACGGGGCCATCGCCGACGAACTCGCCCTGCTCGTCACCGCCGGCCTCACACCCCGCGACGCACTCCACTCCGCGACCCTCGCCGCCGCGACAGTGCTCGGCGAGCACCTCAACCGCGGAACCATCGAGCCGGGCAAGGCCGCCGACTTCACCGCGACCGCCGCCAACCCACTCGACGACATTACGGCCCTGCGCCAGGTGAGCGCCACGGTCAGGAACGGCAGGCTTGTGACATGGGAGGGGGATCGATGACAGGTCGTTCGCCGCAGACGGGCGCGTTCCGCGATGTCATCAAGGTCGACCACGGCCCGGTTGATCTGCTCCAGCGCTTCTTCGCCTGGGCCGATTCCGAAACCCGGCGTCGAGGGGTCGTCGTCTCCTTCGCTCGGCTTGAGGAGCTTCTCAACGTCAATTCGGCCAACGCCGCGACCTGGCGATCGCTTGTGCCGATCTTCCGTCCTGAGCTGGGTGGGATCACCACGGAGACGGGCTTCGCCCTCCTCGGCCGAAATGCCGCCGGCGACGTGGTCGCCGCGCAGGCGGCGCGGTTCTACGACTGGCGTACCACCAACCTACGGACGCAAGCCGCCTCGTTGAAGATGTTCTACGCCGATCCGGAGTCCGCGCGCGGCAGAGGCGACATGTGCGAGATCACGGCGCCGATCGCTGACAGGATCTCGGGCCGCGTGGCATTCTCCGGCGGAGGCTGGTACCGCCCCGACTATCGGGGAAAGGGACTTGGGCGGATCATCCCTCGTATCTCTCGCGCCTGGGCGTTTGCGCGCTGGCGCACCGATTTCACGATCAGCATGATGGAGGGGGCCGTGCTCGACGGCGGGTTCGCCGAACGCGTCGGATACACGAACGTGGAACCCGACGCCATCCGTTTCAGAGCCTCGCCCACAGGCGCCGCCCGCTGCGCGCTGGTCTGGATGGAAAGCAAACAGATGCTGGCCGACCTGGAGGCCATATCGTCCTAGGCATCTGGTGAGTGGATGCTTGGAGTGTTGTTGGCTTGTGCCCGTGGAAGGGATCGTTGTCGTCACCTCCACGCCGCGATGTGAACGGCCCACCTGAGGGCCGCGATTCCGGTCTTTCAGCAACTCTTGAAACGTCGGCGGCCGCCCGGACGCATCCGTACATTCCCCGCATGGCCGCATCCTCCGAAACGCCCGCGCAGTCGCCGACCGGCCCCGGCGATAGGGAGCCACCGCGGTCGCGTCCGAAGGTCCGCAGGCGGAGGCGGCGCGTCATCGCGGGCACGGCCGTGATCGTCACCGCCGGGTTGGTCGCCGCCGGCATCGCGGTCCGGCGTACCGGGCCCCAGGATCCCGGCGAGAAGATAGCCCAGCCGCACCGTGCCGCCCTCACGTTGCCGCAGCCCGCGGCCGGGCAGCCCCGCTGGGCGGTCCCGGACCACCACTGGACCGTGCAGGACGGCACACTGTTCGCGCTGGGGGACGGCGTCGCGATCATCGATCGCACCACCGGGAAGACCGTCTTCCAGCGCCCCGCCGCCCATCACGACAGGAACGACACCGCCCGGCAGGGCCGCGCCGTACCGGCCGGCGGCCACATCGTGGTCTTCGACGACAAGGGCGGCATCACCGGCTACCACTGAGCCGGTCGGCGTTCACCGAGACCCCGCACCGGGCTGCGGCACCGAGTTCTGCCGGCGTTTCACGACGTCGAGCGTGGCCGACTCGTCGAGCGACCGGACGGATCAGGAGATGATCAGCAAGCCGATACGCCGGTCCACGGATCACCGATGAGTTCGACCGGCACGCCGAGTCACACACAGCACAACGAACCTACGGAAAAGGGCAATCCAATGACCGACCTGAACGTGGAACTCGCCCGGCGCGCGATCGTCGAACACACCCGGCGTCTTGCGGAATCAGCGACCGCGGCCGGACCTGACGCCGCCGTGCCGACGGCCCCGAAGTGGACCGTCGCCGACCTGGTCGAGCACGTGGGCCAGACCCAGCACTGGGTCGCGGAGATCATCGAGCGGCGCATCACCGACCCCACCCAGCTGCCCTCGGAGATGGCCGTGCTCCCTGCCGATCCCCGCGAGTGGCAGGCTTGGCTGTCGGAGTCCGCGCGGCGGGTCGTGAACGCGTGCTCCGATGACGCGCTCGACGCGCCGGTGTTCAACCCGGCGGGGGACGAGCGGCCCGGGACGCGATTCTGGATGTCCAGCCTCCTCAACGAGGCGGTCGTGCACGGCTTCGACGCGGCCGACGCGGCGGGCCGGACCGCCGACGTCGACGCCGACGTCGCGGCCGCGCTCATCGGCAACCACCTCGCGATGCTCACCTCCCCCACGTGGGAGATGCAGCGGTCCGAGTCCGCTCACGCCATCAGGGGTACCGGGCAGACGCTGCAATGGCTGGCCACCGACGGCACGGGCGCCTGGTTCATCGAACGGCGGCCTGACGGGGCGGCGTGGCAGCCCGGAACCCGGCAGGCCGATGTGACGGTGACCGGCCCGGCACGATCGCTGCTGCTGACCTTGACCCGGCGACTTCCTCTCACCGACCGCGGAGCCACCGACATCAGCGTCGACGGCGACATCGACCTCGTCCGGCACTGGCTCGACAACACCGCCCATGCCAGCGGCTGAGCCGTTGGCAGGGATGTTGTCGTCGACGGAAACCTAGCGAGATTCTCGATGTGTCGGCGATATCCTCTATCTTCGCAATTGCCCGATCGCCAGTTCCAATGCGGAGAGCCTCGACCACTTTGGCACACACAGCGGACCTGACGAGCGACACGGAGCCTGCGAAGGCCGAGAAGAAGCCCCTCGAAGCCGAGCCCCTCAGCGCGGGAAGGGCGGCCCGCGCCGTCGTCTCCGACGGCCGCGCGGTCCACGATGCCATCGAGGGGGTCCTGGCCGCGCCTGAGGAATCCCGCGAGATCGCGCGACGGGCGTACGAAGTGGTGCGCGATCAGGTCGTCGCCGGCGAGTTGGACACCGTGCCAGTGGACCGTCTCCGGGAGCTTGTCCGGGGCCGCCCGGTCACGTTCACCCCCCTCAATGACGCCGGCCTCGAAACGGTCGGCGCGGTCCTCACCGCCGGCGCGGAGGCGCTCAGGCGGATCCCCGGAGTACGCCGGAGGACGGCCAAGCGGATCATGGCCGCCGCATCGCAGATGCGGGAGTCCGTCGAGCAGACCACCCGCGTACGCATCGAGCCGGACGCCCGCACCCCCGAGCAGGCCGCGCTCATCGCCGCCTTGCGCCGCTACGAACGCACCAGGTCGGTGATGAAGGGCCCGGACCCGAGGCCGCTGGCAAGTGAGCTCGGGCATCACCTCGACCCGGCGGCACGCGGCGCGAGCCGCCGGAGGATGCTCCTCACATTCTCCGAACGGAAGAAGCAGGAAGCTCGTGACGCACTCGCCCAGCTCGACGCCACCCTGAGTTCCAAAAAGGTCACCGCGGCACGCAAACGCCTGTCCAGAGCCGAGTCTCAGCTGGAAAGGGCCCGAAAGGCACCGAGGGTCGCCCGGCTGTGGAGCGACTACCTCGCCCGGCCGGTCGCCTACAACGCCCTGCTGATCGAGGTGGCCGGACTCGATCCGACCAAGGAGGCAGGCCAGGGCTTCCTCCCCGCCGATATCGCTGAGCAAGTTCGTGTGTTCCCCCTCGACCGGTCCCTCCTCAAGACGTCGCTGCGGGGCTACCAGGCGTTCGGCGCGAGGTTCGCACTGGTTCAGGAGCGAGTGATCCTCGGCGACGAGATGGGCCTTGGCAAGACGATGCAGTCGCTGGCCGCGATGTGCCACCTGGCGGCCAAGGGCGCGACGCACTTCCTGGTCGTCTGCCCGGCGAGCGTGGTCGTCAACTGGGCTCGCGAGGTTGAGCGGCACACGCTGCTGGAGGCCCGCCGCATGCACGGGCCGGGCCAGAAACGGGAGGCGGCCCAGCAGGAGTGGATGGCCGGGGGCGGCGTGGCGATCACGACGTTCGAGGCGCTGCGCACCATGCCGGAGGACCTGGACGTCTCGGTGGCGATGATGGTCGTCGACGAGGCGCACTACGTGAAGAACCCGGACGCTCTTCGTACGCAGGCGGTCAGCGAATGGGCGGCGCTGAGCAGGCGGGTGCTGTTCCTGACGGGGACGCCGATGGAGAACAAGGTGAGGGAGTTCCGGGTGCTGGTCGGGCACCTGCGCCCGGAGGTCGCCGAGGACCTGGACCTCGCGGACGAGGCGCTGGACGGCACCAGGTTCCGGGAGGCGGTGGCACCGGTCTACCTGCGACGCAACCAGGAAGACGTGCTCAGCGAGCTCCCGCCGCGGTTGGAGACCCAGGAATGGGTGGCACTCGAGGGACCGACGCTGCGGGCGTACCGGGAAGCGGTCCTCGCGGGGAACTTCATGGCGATGCGCCGGGCGGCGTTCGACCCGGGGACGGTGAAAGGGTCGCCGAAGCTCCGGCGGCTGGTGGAGATCGTCAGCGAGGCCGCGGCCGGCGGGCGCAAGGTCGTGGTGTTCTCCTACTTCCGCGACGTGCTGGAGACGGTGACACAGGTACTGGGCTCCGGGAGTGATCGCGTCCCGGGCGTGCACGTCGTCGGCCCGCTGACCGGGGACGTCCCGCCGATGGGCCGCCAGGAGATGGTGGACGGGTTCACCGCCGCCAAGGGACCTGCGGTCCTGGTCTCCCAGATCCAGGCGGGCGGCGTGGGCCTGAACATCCAGGCCGCGTCGGTGGTCATCATCGCCGAGCCGCAGCTGACGCCGTCGATCGAGGAGCAGGCGATCGCCCGCGCGCACCGGATGGGCCAGGTGCGCCGCGTGGACGTACACCGGCTGCTGTGCGGGGACAGCGTCGACCAGCGAGTCCTCGAGTTGCTGGCCGACAAGCGCGAGGCGTTCGACGAGTACGCGCGCCGCAGCGACATGGCGAAAGCGACCCCGGACGCGGTGGACACGGGCTCCGAGACCGAACTACGGCGCCGAATCGTGGCCGCGGAGCAGAAGCGCCTCAAGGCCGCGTGACCCGCGTCGCCGCGGTGAGTTCGTCCGGACGCCGTTGACCACCACAGCACCGGCCTACTCACGTCGGGCGGCGCGTCCGGCGGCGAGGTTGGGGGGTGGAGCGCTTCTGCGGGGGCTTCTTACGGGTGGGCGGCTGCTGGGGGGTACGGCCACGGGAGCTGTTGGGGGTGCGGCCGCGGACGATGCCGATCAGTTCCTCCATGAGGTCGGTCGTCTCGGCCTCGAGCCAGGCCAGGCCGATCTGGGACTGAGGGGCGTCGGTCACGGCGCGGTAGGTGAGGTCTTTGCGGTGGTGGAGACGGGCCAGAGACTGAGGGAGCAGTAGTACGCCGGCCCCCGACGCCACCAGCTCGATCGCGTCCGCCGTGCTCTCGGGACGGGTGAAGGCGGGCTGCCCGGGCCGGTCGGCCCAGTCCACGACCTCGTCGAGCGGCTCGAACACCTGCTCGTCGGCGAGGTCGGCAAGCTCCACCTCCTCGAACGCGGCCGCCGCGTGATCCTTCGGCACCACCATCACGGTCGTCTCCAGGTACAGCGGGATCACGTGGAGAGCTTCGCGGTCGACGGGCAGGCGCACGAACGCCGCGTCCACGCCGCCGTCCCGCAGCAGGAGAACAGCCTCGGCGGCGGGCGTCTGGATCAGCCGAAGCGGCACGTCCCTTACCCGCTCGGCCCATACCCGGGCCCATTTCCCGGGCGTCACTCCCGGCGCGTAGGCCAGCCGGAACTCACTCGTGGTCACCTTCTCAGCCTAACCACGTCCGGACGACTCCCTCCTGCTGGCTACTCTTGGGATCATGAGCACGTCCAAGGCGAAGGCGAAGGCCCCGCAGACCATGAAGCCCGCGACCGCGGCCAAGAAGCTGGGGATCCTGTTGTCGGCAGCGCCCGCCGAGTTCCAGGAGGGCGTCGTCTCCCGTGACGAGCTGAACGCACTCCAGGCCGACCCGCCCTCTTGGCTCACCGACCTGCGCCGCGAGGGCCCCCATCCCCGCCAGGTCGTCGCCGCGAAGCTCCGCGTCTCCATCTCGGGCCTGGCCCGCGCCGACATCACCGGCCCTCTGACCACCGCCGAGATCGAGACCTTGAAGGCCGAAAGGCCCGGCTGGCTGGAACGCGAGCAGACCATCCAGACCCGGGTCCGCCAAGATGAGCTCCGCCTCAAGCAGGAGCGTGCCAAGGCCTGACCCACCGGAACGAGGCCGGTCTCTGGAGAAGGACACGGTGGCGGAAAGCCTGCTCGTCCGTACATCGGTCTTGCCGTACAGCGCCGGGTTACGAGTTGGCCGCCGCGGCGAACGCCGTGAGCTCACCAGGAATGTCCGGGCCTGCCGGGACGTACACGATCTCGGTCACTCCATCGGCGCCGGCCTCCTCGAACCGGGCGGCGGTGGACGCGGCGTCACCCGTCCAGCCCGGTTCCAGAATTCCCGGTCCGGCGGCGGCCACGACGCCGCGGTCGCGTTCGGTCAGCTGGGAAAGATGACCCTGGTGGACGACCAGGTGGCGGTGGCCCTCGGGGCGTTCGGCTTCGATCGAGGCGCGCCAGGCCCTGCCGCCGGGCAGGGCATCGACCGCGTTGCTCGCGTTCTGCCACACGGCGTGAACGATACTGGCGTAACCGGGGCCGGCGGCCTCGATGACACGAGAGCTGGTGTGGTCCTCGCCTGGGCGTAGGACGGTGCCGAACCTCAGCAACGCGCGCTCCGTCCACGGGTCGGCGGATCCATGGTCGCTCTGCGGCGGGATGCTGGTCATCACGACGCCCGGCACGTTGAGTTCTCGGGCCGCTCCGATTCCTTTCGGGCCCGAGGCCGCCACCCACAGAGGCACGTTGATCGGACGCGGGGGCCCAGAGCCGGCCGACTGCATCATCTGACATGGCTCGCCGTCGATATCGACGACTTCGCCGTCCAGCAGCGCTCGTACCTGCCGGACGTGGCAGGTGAGGGCAGCCCAGCTGATGGGCTTCATCCCCAGCGTGTGCCGGGCCGTGAAGCCGGTCCCGAAGGCGACGACGAGGCGGCCGGGCGCGAGTTCATGAACGGAGCCGATGGCCGATGCGGTGGCCATCGGGTGACGCAGACCGGGTACGGCCACACCCGTGGCGAGCCCGATCCGGTCGGTCCCGGCGGCGATGCGCGCAAGCGCCACCCACATGTCACCGTGAAGGGCCGGCGAGTCGAACAGCCAGACGCGGCGGTAACCGAGTCGCTCGGCGAGCTTGGCCTTCTCGACGACGTCGGCCGTCCCCGGTAGTGCACAGGAGTAACCGGGGCGGGACGTCATGAGGTGCTGCTGGGGGCCGCGGGCTCCCACAGGGCGATCGTGGCGCCTGCCGGGTCCTGGATGACGATCACCGAGCCGACGGGGAGGTCCACCCTCGGCCGGACGATGCTCGCACCGAGCCGTATCGCACGCTTCGTCGTGTCCTCCAGCCCGGTCACCGTCGCGTACGGGATCCACTGTGGCCGCCGGTCATCGTCCCCCGCGAGCTCGGTGAAGCCTCCCCACGGGCCGTCGGTGTCAACGAACATCGGGACCGCCGCGGGCCCGGCCGGGACGTCGGCGACCGTCCAGTCGAACAGCTCGGTGTAGAAGCGCCGCGACGCCCCGACATCGGCGGTCCGTAGATCCATGAAGACGAATGGTGGGGTCACGATCACCCTCTCCTCTCGTGGCGGCGCGCCTGGCTTAGGACACGCGTCCTGAAGGTTAGGACAACCGTCCTGATCGCGCAATGAGCGAGTACGCTCCCCCTCATGGGGTCATCCACGGAGAACCGGGCGAGGCGGTGGTCGCCGAACCAGCGAGCCAAGCAGGAACAGATCATCGAAGCCGCCACGGAGGTCCTCGCCCGTGACGGTCTGGCCGCCTGTACCGCGCGAACCGTGGCAGATGCCAGCCCCCTGACGAAGAGTGCGATCCACTACTACTTCGATGACATGGACGAGATCATCGACGGCGCGATGGCACGTCATATGAGCGGGTGTCTCGATCGCATCGGCCAGGCGGCGAACCAGCACGAGCAGCCCATCGACCGCTTCTGGGCCGCCGTTCGGACGTATCTAGAGATCTTCGCGGAGCGGCCGAAGGCAGCGTTCCTGTGGTTCAGCTACTGGGTGGACGTGGGGCAGAAGGCTCGTCTCGAGCCGATCGATCGAATGCACCAAATGATGATCGGAGTCCTTCGGGACCTGCTGGCCGACATCCCGGTCGACGACCCACCCGCACGAGCCCACGCGTTGTTCTCCTACCTGCTCGGCACCCTCATGCAGCAGGCCGTACGTCCATCGCCGTTCTCGGAGTTGATGCCGGAGATAGCCACCGTCTGCCGCCTGGACTCCGTTCTCTCCTAGAGCCACGCCGCCCTATCGCTCCGGCCCGGGCAGGAGAAGCCGCGACTTTCCCGAGCCGGCTCACCGCTCACCGTGATCAGGCGGGTGGTGCCTGCGGGGCGAGGTTGTCGATGAGTAGCGCGAGGGCGAAGTCGAAGCGCTGGTGTCCGGTGCCGGAGGTGAGTTCGGCCGCGTACCGCCTGGTGTTGGGGAAGGCGGCCGGGGGCAGGGCGTTGAAGCGGTCGACCAGTTGGTCCTGGGTCAGGACCCAGGTCGCGTCCGGGTCTTTCCGCCGCTGCTGGACCATGGAGGTCTCCAGCGCGTAGCCGGCGACGTAGAGCGACAGGGCGTCGACGGCCCAGGCCGCGGTCTGCGGCTGGATGCCCCCGGCGAGCAGGATGGCGAGCATCCCCTCGTTCACCCGCAGGGTTTCCAGGTTGGTCGGGACCATCGCGAGCGCGGCCCGGGAGATGCCCGGGTACCTCAGGTACTGGTCGCGGATCTGGGCACACACGTCTCGGATCTGCTCACGCCACCGCGCCGGATCGGGCTTGGGCAGTACCAGCTTCGAGCACAACCGCCCGATCAACAGGTCGTCGATGTCGGCCTTGTTGACGATGTGCGCGTACAGCGACGACGGACCGGTGCCGAGCACGGCGGCGACCCGGCGGATGGTCAGCGCGTCATACCCCTCGGTGGCGACGACTTCGAGGGCGGCGTCGGTGATCCGTTCGACGGTGATCGGCTTCTTGCGTGGTGCCGACGCGGCGGCCTCCGCTGCGGGTTCGGCGTGGCGAGCTGCGCGGCGTTGGCGGGGATCGGCGGACATGCCCGCCACTATAACTTGACACGATCTAAGTTCGTTGAGGTAGAACTTAGATCGTCAAGGAACGAACTAAGTTCGTATCGATGTCCCGGGGGTGTGTGATGCGAGTTTCCGTTGTCGGAGCCGGTCTGGGAGGTCTGGCTCTCGCGCAGGGTCTGCGTGGTGCCGGAATCGAGGCCGAGGTGTTCGAGCGCGACCCGGGGATCGGCGCACGGTTCCAGGGCTACCGGCTCGTGCTGAACCAGATCGGTTTCCAGGCGGTGCGCGACTGCCTGCCGACGCGCTGGCACCCGCTGCTGGACGAGATCGTCATGGACGCCTCCGCCGAGCATCTGATCCTGGACCCGCGGCTGAACGAGATCGGCAGGCTCGGCGCGGGCCGGACCGGCATCGTGGTCGACCGGCAGGTGCTGCGACACCTGTTGCTGACCGGCCTCACCGTGCACACCGATGCCGCGCTGACCGGCTACGACGTGCTGGCCGACGGCAATGTCCAAGCCCGGTTCGCCCGCCGCGACCCGGCCACCGCCGACCTGCTCGTCGGCGCGGACGGCATCACCTCCGCGGTCCGCGGGGTGTTGTCGCCGCAGACCACCCCGACCGACACCGGCGTCCGGTTCGTCATCGGCCGCACCCCGCTGACCGATGAGTTCGCCGGCCTGTCCAAGGCCTACGGCTCGAAGATCACGGACGGCGGCGTCAGCCTGCTGCTCGGCGCGATGCGCTTCCGTACCCCGCCGAAGCAGGCCGCCGAGCAACTGGCCCCCGAAGTCACACTGCCCGACATCGGCGACTACGTGCGCTGGGCCATGATCCTGCCGCCGAACGGCTCGCTGGAGGACCTGACCGCGCAGGACGCCGTGCTGTCCAGGATGGAAGGCTGGCACCCGGAGCTGCGCGCGCTGATCGAGCAGGCCGACCCGGACAACAGCACGCTGCTGTCCATCCGGGTGGTCAAGCCCGGTGAGCGCTGGGCGTCCGGCCCGGTCACGCTGCTCGGCGACGCGATCCACGCCACCTCCCCGACCGGCGGCAACGGCGCGAACACCGCGCTGCGCGATGCCGACCTACTGCGCCGCCGCCTGATCGAGGCCGGCGAACGCCGTCGGGATCTGCTCGCCGCGGTCGACGACTACGAACGGCAGATGTTCGAGTACGGCGCCGAGGCCGTGCGCAGCAGTCTTGACAAGCTGCCCGCCTTCGCCCCCGAAGCGAAACTGTCCTGAGGCCGAAATCCACCTCGTGACCGCTGATACCCGTCGCGGTCGCCGCTGAGCTGCTCGACTCGGGAGCCCCGCCGGCCGGTACCCGGTCCGCGTTTTACCCGTCATGCTGGAGCGGTGACAGGCGGGAAATCACTGCTCGGCCGTGACGAGGAGCTTGGCGGTCTCTGCGATCGGCTGGACGGCATTGATGTGCGGGGCCGCGCGATCGGTCTGGTGGGAGAGGCCGGCGTGGGCAAGAGCGCTCTCCAGGCCGCTGTCGTCGGTGAGGCTCGGGCGCGGGGGTTCACGGTGCTGACCGCGCGGGGGAGTGAGTCGGAGACGCACCTGCCCTTCGCGAGCCTTCATCAGGTGCTAAGGCCGATCTTGTCCCGCAGCGTCCATCTGCCGGCGCGCCAGAAGGATGCGTTGTTGTCGGGATTCGGCATGAGCGACGTGGCCGCGCCGGACCCGTTTCTCATCGCGCTCGCCGTGCTGGAGCTCGTGGTGGACACAGCCCGGCAGGCGCCCGTTCTGCTGTCGCTGGACGACCTGCAGTGGATGGACGAGCCGTCGGTCGATGTCGCGGCGTTCGTTGCCCGGCGCATCGAGGGCGAGCGGGTCATGCTGCTGGCCTCGGTGCGAGCCGGATCGAAGATGATCAGGGATGACCCCTCGATGGAATGGGTGCCCGTCACCGGCATCGACGAGCCCTCGGCATCGGTGCTGGTCGACGAGTCCGCGCCGGAGCTGACGCCGGTGCTGCGCGAACGTGTGCTGCGGGAGGCGGGGGGTAACCCGCTGGCGTTGCTCGAGTTCCCGGTGGCCATGGGGTCCGGCCGGTTCGGCTGGACCGAGCTGTCCGAGGATCTGCCGATGACCACCCGGCTGGAGCGCGCGTTCGTGTCCCGGGCCGAGCACCTGCCTGCCGTGACACGGATGCTGCTGATGGTGGCCGCGCTGGACGACGGCGCGGACCTGGCTGAGATGCTGGCCGCGGCGAGCATCGTCGCGGGTGCCGAAGTCGGCCTGGAAGCCGGCCAGCCGGCACTCGACGAGGGCCTGTTGATCTCTGACGGCGTATCCGCCCACTTCCGGCATCCCCTCGTTCGTTCGGCGCTGCGGCAGGCGGCACCGCTCGCGCTACGGCAGTCGGGCCACGCCGCTCTGGCCCAGGTCCTGGCGGGCCCGCATCCGGATCGGGCCGCGTGGCATCGGGCGTCGTCGATCACGACGGCCGACGAACAGGTCGCCGCCGACCTTGAGCGGGCCGCCCGCAACGCGGTACGGCGCGGCGCCCTGGTGTCGGCCGTGGCGTGGCTACGGCGAGCGGCGGCGCTCAGCCCGGATTCGTCGATGCGAGGGGCGCGCCTGCTCAGCGCGGCTGAGATCGCGTTCGAGCTGGGCCGCCTCAGCCAGGTCGAGCAGATCAAAGGCCAGGTCGCCGGGATGGTGCTTCGGCCTCGGGATCAGTCACGGCTGGCGTGGCTCGAGGGCGTCTTCGATGACGGCTCCTCAAGTGAGCCCGCGGAGGTGCGGAGACTGATCAGCCTGGCCGGGCAGGCCCTGCACACCGATGATTCCGACCTTGCCGTACAGCTTCTGGTCGGCGCCGCACGGCGGGTGTGGTGGAGCGATCCTGGAGCGGACGTCCGCCACGAGATCGTCCTCGCGGCACAGCAGGCGTCGCTGCCGGACGACGACCCCCGCCTGCTGGCCATCTGCGCGCTTGCCGAATCCCACGAGCGCGGGCCGTTCGTCATCGGCCACCTCGCCCCGTGGCCTGCCGATGCGGACGGCCGTCCGCAAGCGGCCGGCCTGCTCGGTATCGCCGCGTTCTGCACGGGCGACTTCGCCCGCGCGGTCGGATTCCTGTCCACCCCGGTTGAGACGCTGCGCTCGCAGGGCCGGTTGAGCTTGCTCGCCGAGGCCCTCGCCATACGAGCCTGGGCCGCGTTCTACCTCGGCGCTTTCGATCTCGCACGCTCGGCCGACGAGGCGATGCGACTGGCCGATGAGACCGGCCAGACCCTCTGGGCCGCGACGGCCCGGATCGCGATCGCCGCCCTCGGCGCGGTCCACGGCAGCCGCGACTCGGACGCGGCATTGCTCGCTGACGCCGAGCGGGTCGCGTTCCGTACGCCGGTTGCCACGTCCTCCCTGCTCGCCGGTGTTCAGCTCGCCCGTGGCCTGACCGAGCTGAGCGCGGCCCGCTACGAGCAGGCGTACGAGCATCTGCGGCGCGTGTTCGATCCGGGGGACCCGGCTTTTCAGCGCGTCCAGCAGGTGTGGGCGCTGGGCTACCTGGCCGACGCCGCCGTACACACCGGTCGCCAGGACGACGGGCGTGCCCTGCTGGCCACGATCGAGCGCATCACCGGCGACGATCCCTCGCCTGCGGCCAGGATCGCCTTGGAGTACTCCCGCGCGGTACTGGCCGACGACACGGCTGCCGAGGCGCTGTTCCGCAGTGCCCTCGACGGCGGCGGTCGCCGGCTGCCGTGGCATCGGGCCCGCGCGGAACTGGCCTATGGCTCGTGGTTGCGACGGCATCGCCGCGTCGTCGAATCCCGCGTCCCGCTGCGAGCCGCCCGCGCCACCTTCGACGCGCTGGGTGCCCGCGCCTGGGCCGAACAGGCCGACCAGGAGCTTCGCGCGACCGGGGAAGGGGGATGGCAGCCGACTGCCGACCCGAGTGAGCTGCTGTCGCCGCAAGAAGCCCAGATCGCCCAGCTCGCCGCACAAGGCCTGTCAAACCGAGAAATCGCGCAGCGCCTGTACCTGTCCCACCGTACGATCAGCTCCCACCTCTACCGCATCTTCCCCAAGCTCGGCATCACCTCGCGTGCGCAACTGGGCGCCGCGCTGAACGGCCGCGCCGGTCCGCGGACGCCGGGATCAGATTCAGTCATGTGACGCTAGCCGGCCGGATGTCGTCACGCCCTGCCCCGCCACGCGACCCAACCGGCGACAGAAGCCGCGCGAGCCGAATCTCCCTAGGGTCGGTCCCGCAGTTCGGCTCCAACGAGCCGGGCGCAGCGACGAAAGGACCGAACCATGGCGACGCCCGTACTCTTCATCCACGGCCTGTGGCTCCATGCCACCTCATGGGAGCCCTGGACGCACCTGTTCCGCGACGCCGGGTACGAGCCGCATGCCCCGGGCTGGCCCGGCGACGGCGACACCGTCGAGGCGTCCCGGGCCGATCCCGAGGCGATCGCGGGCCACGGCATCGACGATGTCACCGAGCACTTCGCCCGCATCATCGATGGGCTGCCGTCGCCGCCCGTCCTGATCGGCCACTCGTTCGGCGGGATGATCGCGCAGAAGCTGCTCGGGCAGGACCGGGCCGTCGCGGCCATCGCGATCGACGCGGCGCAGATCAAGGGCGTCCTGCCGGTGCCGCTGTCGGCGCTGAAGGCGACGCTGCCGGTGTTCAAGAACCCGGCCAACAAGAACCGCGCGGTCTCCCTGACCGCGGAGCAGTTCCGGTTCGCCTTCGCCAACGCCGTGTCGGAGAAGGAGTCCCAGGAGCTGTACGAGCACTGGACGATTCCGGCGCCGGGACGCCCGCTGTTCGAGGCGGCGTCCGCCAACTTCAACCCGCACTCGCCGGCGAAGGTCGCCACGGGCAACGAGAACCGCGGACCACTGCTGCTGATCACCGGCGGCAAGGACCACACCGTCCCGGAATCGGTCACCCGCTCGACGCTGAAGCAGTACCGCCACTCCGAGGCCGTCACCGACATTGTGAAGTTCGACGACCGATCCCACTCGCTGACCATAGATTCCGGCTGGCGCGAGGTCGCGGACGCGTGCCTGACCTGGCTGCACGGGCAGTCGCTGTGAACCTCGACCTCGCCGGCAAGGCCACCGTCATCACGGGCGCCAGCAAAGGAATCGGGCTCGCGGTGGCGCAAGGCATGATCCGGGAGGGAGCCCGCGTCGCGGCGGGAGCGCGGGAGAACTCCGCCGGCCTCAGCGGCCTCGCCGACCAGGGTGACGTCGCCATCGTCCTGGGCGACCTCACCACCACATCGGGATGCCAGGCCCTCGTGGACGAGGCGGTGGCCCGCTTCGGCGGGGTGGACGTGCTCGTCAACAACGTCGGCGGAGTCCACCCCCGCACCGGAGGATTCCTCAGCGTCACAGACGAGGACTGGCAGTGGGCACTGGAGGTGAACCTCCTATCCGCCGTACGCGCGACCCGCGCGGCCGTACCCCACCTACTCGAGCGGGCCCCGTCCACCATCGTGACCGTCTGTTCGGTCAACGCCTCGCTGCCTGATCCCGGCGTGATCGACTACAGCGCGGCCAAGGCGGCATTGCGGAGCTTCTGCAAATCCTTGTCGAAGGAACTCGGACCACGCGGGGTCCGGGTCAACACCGTCAGCCCCGGGCCGGTCGAAACCGCTCTATGGCTCGGCCAGGGCGGCGTCGCTGAAACCGTAGGACGGGCACAAGCGGTCGACCCGGCCGCTGTGAAGGCCGCAGCGGTCGCCGGAACCCCGACTGAACGGTTCACCCGCCCCGGTGAAGTCGCCGAACTCGTGCTGCTCCTCGCCTCCGGCACCGTCGGCAACATCACCGGAACCGACGTGCTCATCGACGGCGGCATGGTCACCACCCTTTGACCTCTTGCGCACCTGTTGGGCTCGAAACCTCGGTTTCGCACGGTGACCTGGTGTTTCGCTGCGGGATCCTCACCGAGGCTGGACTTTTCGAGCTGCTGGCAGGCCTTCCGCTTTTCAGAAGCGACATCGGCCCTGGTCGCAGCGCTCCTGCCGAGGTCAGACGGTGATCGATGTGTGCCCATGTGAGCCGCTGGAAGGCGACGTTGTCGTCAGGTCGCATGCGCGTTCCCCATAGGCCCGGCTCGTCGCGGGATCCGCGAGTCAGGGTGCGGTCGGTTAGGACGACGCGGAGATGGGGCGATGGGAGGTCGAAGTCCAGTGATGGGCCGGTCCACCGCTCGTGTCAGGCGCGGTTCTTCCCTGCCCCGGGGACGCCGCCTGGATAGGCGCGCCTCCTCTCTCTGAGGAATCGCATCTCCAGATCGTGCTCCGCATGGACGATGTGCGGCTGTCCCATGAGTCGGCAGTCTCCGCCAATCTGCCAGCCACCGGGCAGCCGGCTCGATTCAAGGAACTTGCGCATCTCCGCGCGCATCAGGAGAGGCCGCAGGTGCGGGTGCTCCCTTCGCGGAAGCCCCCTTGCTTCTTTTCAGCGCGCCCGAGAGAGAAATCGCCGTTCCCAGGTGCAGTACCGAGCCAAGCACCTTGGTTTGGACCCTGTAAACCGTGGATATGCAGCGATTACACTTTCGGTCGTCTCGCATCACTCCTCGCTGATTGTGGTGCCCCCACGGAACAGCGCCGGAACAACAGCAAGCACGGAGGCGGCCATGGCGATGCCCAAGAAGGGCTCACGGTCCATCGCCGTCGACGGCACCGTCTACCGCTGGCTAGTCAGACACAAGCCGACCTACAGCCAGGGCAACAACTGGGCCCCTCTCACCTTCGCCGTTGAGCGCGCCGAGGAGCCGGTGAGCGTTCTTATGGTGACACTCCCTTGCGCCCGGCCAGACAACTGGCTGGGAGAGCGAACGATCGCAATCCGTCCCGTTCTCGTCAGTGGCTGCATCCGACGGGCCATCGAACAAGGATGGGACTCGGGGCGAACGGGCTCAGGATTCACCCTCACCATTACTGAGGACGACCTTGTCGCGCTCCTGGGCGAACCACCTCAGTACCTGATCCCCTTCCTCTGGGGCATGATCCCCGAAGGCGGCGGCATCGAGGACCTTCCGCGGGGCGTTCAAATCTGGAGCCGAGACCAGCCTGCGCCCTGAATCCGCTGCGCGGTCGCCGCCCTGGCTGGGCATCCCCATCTCGATCGCCACGGGCATGGTCTCGGCGCTCGGCGTCCGGCTGGTGTGCGAGCAACTCATCCGCTGGACCGGGCCTGAAGTGGTTGCCGGGCGTCCATACATCACGACACCCCCGGCCGGCCCACTCTCGTAAGGCCCGGACGGCGTGGGCCACCAACGGGTGCAGTGTCGCGGCCGGTCGACAGCGGCACTGCACATCGGCTGCGGTAAGGGGGCGGCAGAGCAACAGGTCGGCTGTGCCTCGGGAACGTCACTTCCGTCTACCGTGACCAGCTCCGGACTGCTGGCTTCGCCGCCATCACCATCGCGCCCACCCCAGGTCGCTCCGAGCCTGTTGCCCACAAGCACATCGAGGCAGCTCATTGAGGCCAGGGCTTCGGCACGTATTTGGCACAGTCACCCGCCGCCACCCGGTCACGGCCGTACACAGCCGGACAGAAAGCAAACAGCGCCCGGACCTGTTCATGTAGGTCGGGCGCTGTTTTCGCTGATCTTTGGCGGTGGGCAGGGGCGGGGTCGAACCGCCGACCTTCCGCTTTTCAGAAGTGACATCAGCCCTGCTCGCAGCATCCGAGCCGAGGTCAGACGGTGGTCGACGTGTGCCCATGTGAGCCGATGGAAGGGGACGTAGTCGTCAACGTTGTCGTCAGGCCGCATGTGCATTCGCCGTGGGCCGGCACGTCATGCGACCCGCAAGTCAGCGTGCGGACGCTTGGGCGCATGACCTTCTACACCTCGCTACCGGACGCGACGACCAGTCCACTGGAGCCCGAGCGGTCACGTTCCCGGCGGGTGGACCTGTTCGATATCCAGTAAGGGCGCCCGGACCAAAACCCGCCGCCGGGGCCAGGCTCGCGAGGACTACGTGCTGGAGCCCGTGTAATGGGATGCCGGCACCGTCCGGCTGCTGTCCCGTCTGCTGAAGGGCCGCATGCGCGGGCCTGTGTTCGTCACCCACCGCCGACCCGGGGCCGAGCAAGGTCGTCCGCCCCCCGCGACGTCTGCCCAGACACCAGGTTGGCCCGCCAGTCGTACGGACAGGCTCGCGCGCTGCTCGACGAGCACACAGCCGTGCGCGGGCCCGGGACGGGCTGTGGGGCCTGCATGAGTACCGTCACTCCGCCCTGACCTATCTCGGCGAACAGGGCGCCTCGCTGTTGATGCTGATGGCGATATCCCGGCACTAGAAGCCGGAGAACGTCCGCCGCTACTTCAAGCCGTCTCCCCGAGGCGATCGCCGAGCTCACGAGCCTGCTCGCGCCCGGCGGCAACAACCGCTGAGCCGCGTTCTTTGATCCTTCTCGGTGGCAACGGCGGAGGCGGAGATGAGCGTCGCAGCGGCGAGGCTGCCCCAGAGGATGGCCGAGCCGTGGGAGGCGAGAGCGGTGATGACCGCTGGGGAGGCGGCCAGGCCGAAGCCCGTGGAGAGCTGGAAGCGGGCGAGGGCGCGTCCCAGGACGTGGGCCGGGGCGAGGGCGGTGACGAACGCGGTGGCGCTGCCTGCATAGATGATCTCGCCGATGGTGCAGACCACGGCCACCGTGGCGATGGCCGGGGCACCCCAGCCGTGTCCCAGCGAGGTGGCCGCGAGGAAGCCGAGGTAGGAAGCGGTGAGTACCACGCCGGCGAGAGCCAGCACGGTCCGCCGGGAGAAGCGGGACATCAGGACGGTGACCGGTACCTGCAGGGTGACCACCAGCACCGTGTTGGCCACGAAGATGGCTGCCGACCACACCGGGGATGTGTGCAACTGTGTCACCAGGACCAGAGGGACCGCGATTTCGGTGACGTTGAGGCAGAAGGCGTAGACCACGTTGGCGGCCAACAGCGCGCGCATCGAGGGTGCGGGCCCGTCGTCCCTGCCCTTGGCCGGGGTAGCGGCCGGATGAGCGTGCACGTGGACCGACCACGCCAAGGCTGCCGCAGCGAGATAGGCGAGCCCGGTGACGGCTGCCAGCGCCTGCAGTGCGGTGGTGCCGCCCGCCAGGCACGCGGTGGCGAGGATCGCGCCCGCGCCCAGGCCGGCGTTGCGCAGGGCGCGGCCTCCCGCGAGAGCGGTGTCGCGTTCGCGGCCGTGGGCGACCGTGGCCACGAGGGCTGCGTGGGCGGCCGGCCATGCCTGGTTGCCGATGCCGAGGAAGAGCGCCGCCGTCGCGAACAGCCAGACGTGTCCCGCCGGGGTGGCCAGCAGCAGCGCCACGCCCAGCACCCGCACCAGCATCGACGCCGCCACGACCGTGCTGCGTGCGCCCCGGTCCAGCCATCGGCCGACCGCGGGCATGCACACCAGACCCATGACGGCGCCGACCGTCATGGCGATGCCTGTGGCCGACGCGGACAGGCTCAGCACCGTCACCCCGTAGAGCAGCAGAAAGGGCCGCAGCAAGCCGGTGCCGAGCGCGTCCACGGCCAGGGCGACGGCATAGCGGGGGCCTCCGGAGGCACGGACGAGGGCGCGGGGCTGGATCTTGGTGGTGGTTGCCATGGCGTCAACGGTGCGTTCGGCCGCCGGGCTGGGCACGTCGGTTGACGGATACCGTCAAGCGACGCGGTCGTCGGCCATCCGACCAGCGATGATGAGGGGATGACGTTGAGGATCGACATCAGCGGCCTGCCGTCCGAGCGACTGCGGTTCGCCGCCTCCCCGCTGGCCGAGCTGACCGCAATGCTGCATGTGCTGGCCGAACCCGGGCATCACCCGCAGCTCGCTGGCTGGGCCGGGGACGTCTGGGCTGGGCTGCGGCCGGAGCTGGCCGGGCGGCTCAGGGAGGCGGAGTTCCTGTGGCGTTCCTCACGAGCCGACTTCCTGGTCCCCGCTCGTCCCCGGCCGACCCTCGCCGAGGAGTTGGACGATGTGGACCGGATCGACGATGAAACCTATGTGACCGCCGCACTCGTCACCACGTGCGGCAGCAACCGGGTCCACTTCGCCGCGCCGTCGCCGCTCGCCGACGCTACGGCGCGCGAGCGGGCCCTGGACCTGGCCCAGGCCCGCGGCGCGCTCCAAGAGGCCTTCGCGGAACGGCTGCTCGCGGACCCGGCCGTCGTACGGGCGCGGGTGCGTCACACCCTCGAACAGTGCGCGGAGGCCTTCTTCGACGCCGCCTGGACGGGCGTCGCCGTGCAACTCGCCACCGACCTGCGCCTGAAGAACGACCTGCTGAGGCACCACGGCATCGGGGCGGCACTCGCGTCGGTCTCCAGCGCCGTGACCCTGGCGCCGGACGGCAGCTGCATCATCGTGGACAAGCTGCAGGACAATGCGACCGCCGCCCACGGTACCGGGGTCACCTTCCTCCCCAGCGTCTTCGGTCGCCCGCACCTGGTGGCGATCCACGCGCCCGGGCGGCGGCCGGTGGTGCAGTACCCCGTCGCCAAGCCGAGTCCACCGGAGCCGGTATCGCTGGAAACGGTCACGCTACGGCTGGAGGCACTCGCGCATCCGGTACGGCTGCGGCTGCTGCGCACCCTGGCCCGCGGCCCGCACACCACCGGTGAGCTGGCCCATGCCTGGGAACTTTCGCCCCCGGAGGTTTCCCGCCACCTCGCTGCCCTGCGCCGCGCGGGCCTGCTCACGGCCCGGCGGCACGGTCGTTACGTCCGTTACACCCTCAATCTGCCCGATCTGACGGCGCTGGGAGCCGACCTGCTGGCGGCCGTACTACGCTGAGTAGCTTCGGTCGGCGGGGCGGCGAAGCCGGACAGCAGCCACTGCCAGAACACGGGCGGGCGCCTTCGCAACATCGTCCGACTCGGCAGGCCGTGCAGTACCGGCGCGACCGCCTGCGGCCCTCGGGCAGCCGGGCAGCGCACTGGCTGCACCGCCGGACGTTCCTCCTGGCCGTACCCCGGGGTCATCCCTGTCCGGCGTGCGGGCCAGGGCCTGTCACTCCTCGTCGATCGCGTCTCTGCCGCGAAGCGGACGCAGACCGCCAGGCAGGTCGGGGAGCCGCGCGGCAGTTCCCTGAGTCAACTGGCCGTGTTTTCGAGGTGGTGCCAGGCATGGCTGCACTGTCGGGCGCACAAGTGCGTGCGCCGTCTTTCGTCGGCGATGCTGAACAAGGCGATCAGGAGTGTGAACGCCTTGGTTCGTTCGTATGGTGGCAGGTTCGTGATCTTGCCAACCTGACCGCAATGTTCCGCGCGTGATCAGCACGGCGGGAGTGTGGGTAGGGCGGATGCCGGCTCTGAGGATGCTGTCTTGCGCGTCTTGGCCGGTTGCGCCGGCTTGGAGAAAGAAGTCTGCGAGTTTGCGCAGTGCGTTGAATTGCTCGTTGTCGGCTAGAGCTTCAAACCAGGCGATGCCTGCCCTGTCGGCCGTGGTCCCTGCGCTAGTTGATTCCGCAGGAGAGTGGGCTCATCCACGCCAGGCTCCAATGCCGTCGGCTGGTTGATGATCTAGCCGTAGATCAGCGTAGTAGTGCCCGGCCTGTCGGGCAGTTGGGTATTCGGTGGCAAGGTGACCCGGACCGCAGCGAAGCGAGGACCGGAAGCGCCGCAGCAGCACTCAAGCAGTCGTGGTGGCATGCCTGGTGTGGACGGCGGGTTCGTAGGGCGTGCCGTTGCGGAAGCAGGTGTGCATGACGCGGAGCCAGCCGCGACCGAGGATGCGGACCGTTTGTGGGTGGCGTTTGCCGCGGTTGCGAGCGCGTGGTAGAGGTCGGCGACCCAGGGATTGTCAGGGCTTTGCGCGCGGGCCGGTTGGCGGCGTGTCGGAACCCGACCGTATGGAACCTTTCCGCTGGCTCGGGTGACGGGTGCCGTGCCGACTTCGGCTGCGAGTTGTCCGGCGGTCGGGCCGCGTTCGAGCATGGCGCCGATCTCGCGGATGAAGGGACATCGTCGGCCACAGCGACATCGGAGTCACGATGACCATCTACGCACACGCCGCACTCGACGAGAAACGGAAGGCAGCCGAGAAGCTAGGAGACGCACTGAGTTAGAACAGCAAGACCAACGAGGATGCCCCGGAATCCGATCCCGGGGCATCCTCGTCTAATGACCGAGATGGATGACGCTGTGCCTTCCAAGAGCGATGAGACCAACGCCAAGGGCATACGGCCCGTCAGGCGGAAATCGAGCGTCGGCCTATGGACACACACGGACTTGATCCTGCTCAGCATCGGCGTCGCATCCTCCGGAGTCGCTGCTGTCGTGGGGATCGCCCACGTCCCCTGGTTCGTGATGTTCCTGGCTGGCTCCGCGATCACTTGCGTGGTTGCGTTAGCGACGCGGGCCGCAGAGGCTCGGTCGTTGAAGAAGAAGGTCAACGCACTATGGCTTGCGCTGACCCTCGCCAGTGCCATCCCCGTAGGAGCCTTCACTTATCACCAATGGTTTGACCCCTCTAGGACCGATGAGGGCAGTCATGCGCTATCGGCGAATGGCCATGACCCCCAAATCCTTCGGCCTGCAGATGGGCCTGGTGGGTCACCCGGCTACGCGCACGGCGCCATCCTCGGCGGCACAACCGTATGGGTCCGCTGCTACGTCGAACTACAGGGGAAGGGCCTCTGGTACTGGCTGGATGGTGATGGGGGCTGGGTCTCCCAAGCGGACGTGCATGTCATCCCAGGCATGTCGCGACCCAACATTCCCCACTGCTCAGAAGACGAACTGCGGTAGCGGTTGCCGTCACCGTTGCCGTCAAAAACGCCCCGGGCCTGATGGCTCCGGGGCGTCTTGGCTGTTCAGAGGTGGTGGGCAGGGGCGGGGTCGAACCGCCGACCTTCCGCTTTTCAGGCCTACGGTCAGCACAGCTTCGACAGCAGGCCGACCTGTTCGGCGTCGGCGAGGGCGGAGCCGACCGCCACCACGCGGGCGCCCGCGGCGAGGTAGTCCGGGGCGGTGCGTGCGTCCAGGCCGCCGGTGGCCACCAGGTTGATCTGGGGGAACGGTCCGCGCATCGCGGTGAACCACGCCGTGCCCAAGGCGCTCGCGGGGAACGCCTTGAGCCAGGTCAGGCCGTGTCGCAGCGCGGCCTGGATCTCGCCCGGGGTGGCCACGCCCGGCAGGTGCGGCAGGCCCATGCCGGCCGAGGCGGTGGCGATGGCCGGGTCGAAGCCGGGTGCCACGGTGAACGCGGCACCGGCCGCCGCGACCTCGCGTACCTGCTCCAGCGAGATCACCGTTCCGGCGCCGACGGGAAGCCCCCGCTCACGCCCGGCGGCGACCACCGCCCGCAGGGAGGGCAGGGCATCGGGCGTCTGCACCGGCACCTCGACCAGCCGGATCCCGAGATCCCACGCCCGCACGGCCAGCTCGACCGTCTCGCGTTCGGGCAGCCCGCGCAGAATGGCCATGATCCGGCTGTCGCCGAAGACGTCCTCCATCGATCTCCCTCCGGTCGCCCCACCGACCTTACGCGGGGCGACACAGAGCGACCTACCGCGATCTCTGGAGCGCCTCCGGCGAGGGGACGTGGCATCATCGCCGCGGGGCGAAACCGGGTGGCACGAGCATGCCGGGGATGACAGGCTGCCCATCGTCGCAGCGCTCGAGCGGCCGTACCGGTGCGTGGCGTCAAACGGGTGAGCTGGCGTCGCTGGCTCAGCTCCGGCGCGGACGTCTGACCGGCTCCGCGTGAGAGCGTCCTCGACGGCCGGCCCGCCGGTGCCCGTGCGGGCTTCCCGGCCGGCGGCCGGTCGGCTCGACATCGGGGCGTGTATCGGCGAGTGTGAGGCCGTTGCCCCTGGTGAAGGAGAGTTTCCGATGACTGCACGTCCCGGTTTCCACCTGGCGATACCGGTGGACGACCTCGACCGTGCCCGCGGGTTCTACGGTGGCGTGCTCGGTCTGGACGAGGGGCGTTCCTCCGAGGCTTGGGTGGACTGGAACTTCTACGGGCACCAGGTGGTCACGCACCAGGTGCCCTCCGTGGCGGAGCGGTCGCAGAGCAACCCGGTCGACGGGCGTGACGTTCCCGTGCCGCACTTCGGGCTCATCCTGACTCCCGATGAGTTCCATGAGCTGGCGGGACGGCTGCGCGACGCCGGTACGGAGTTCGTGATCGAGCCGTACCTGAGGTTCGAGGGCGAGCCGGGGGAGCAGTGGACGATGTTCCTGCGTGACCCGGCCGGCAACGCGCTGGAGTTCAAGGCGTTCCGCGACGAGTCGCAGCTGTTCGCCCCTTAACCGATGGTCTCCCGCGGATCAGCCCCGAGACGCGCCGTCGCGGCCGCGTTCCTGCTGCCCGTCCTGGCCGGGGCACCGGCGCGCGCCGAGGTCGCCGCGCGGGTCGTTCCCCTGCAGGTGACGGGGGATCCGGCCAAGCGGTTCAACCTCATCCTGCTCGGCGACGGTTACACCGCCGCCGACATGCCCAAGTTCCGGCGCGACGTCGCGGACCAGCTCGCGATGCTGTTCGCGTTCGAGCCCTGGAAGTCCTACCGCAGCTACCTCAACGTCTACCGCGTCGAGATCACCTCGGGGGAGTCCGGGGTGAGCTGTGATCCCGAGCCGGGCGACAAGATACGCCGGACGCCGCTGGGCATGGCGTTCTGGGACGGCTGCGACCGTGAGGACATGCGGCGCCGGCTGGTCGTGAACGCGAAGGCCGCCGAGGCGTACGCCGACCTGGTTCCCGGCGCCGCCGACCGCCAGATCGTCGCGCTCGCCAACAGCACGACCTACGGCGGCACCGGCGGCACGTACGCGACCGCCTCGGGTGGCAACGCCATGGCGTCGCTGATCATGCCGCACGAGCTGGGCCACACCCTCGGCGGACTCCAGGACGAGTACGACTACTACCGCCGCGGCGTGCCCGGCGGCGCGTACGCCGGGTCCGAACCGGACTCGATCCAGCACACCGTGCTGACCGGGCGGGAGATGCGCGAGCAGCACCGCAAGTGGTGGCGCTGGCTGGGAGAGCCGAGCACCTCCGGCGGCGAGATCGGCCGCTACGAAGGCGGGATGTACGCCACGAAGGGCGTCTGGCGGCCCAGCGAGCACTCGATGATGAAGACGCTCGGGTACGCGTACGACCAGGTCGCGCGCGAGCGCATGACCCAGGCCATCTCCGCGAAGGTGAGCCTCATCCAGGCGAGCACTCCGGACGGGGCACCGATCGGCGCCGACCGCGTCGTCTGGCTGGAGACGATGCATCCGGTCGACCATCGGCTGCGGATCACGTGGCGGCTCGACGGCCGGAAGGCGGGCGCCCGGCCGTACCTCGACCTCGCCCGGCTCCGTCCCGCGCCCGGCCGGCACACGCTCACAGGAGAGGTCACCGACCCGACCGGCTTCGTCCGCGACCCGGCGATCAGGTCCTCGGCCGCCCTGACCCAGACCCGTACGTGGACGGTCGACACGCGCGTACGTACGCCGGAGGCCGCGACGCCGGTGGTGTTCGGCGACACCACGCCGGAGAGCACCGATGTCGGTGCCGACGACGTGATCTACGCCGAGACGACCCATCCCACGCGGTCGGTGCCGGTCGTGCACTGGCGCCTCGACGGCCGTCCGGTCGCGGGCAGGGGCGGTGACCTCGCCCTGGCACCGTTCCACCTCGACGCGGGCACGCACACGGTCACCGCGCGGACCGGCGCGAAGACGCTGAGCTGGAAGGTCGACGCGCAGCGCCCCGAGGTCTCCTACGAACTCTCCCGGCCCGCCGCGGTCACCGGCGGGGAGTACGTCTTCGACGAGCGGTTCACCATGAGGCTGACCCCGCGCGACTCCGGCGGCCCCGCACTGGCCGAGTTCCAGGTCGACGGCGACGGATGGTTCCGCTACTTCGGCTGGCCGGACGACCCGGCCGCGCCGTTCGTCTTCACGCCGCTGGGCACCGAGATCGACCATCTGGTCTACGGCAAGCTGGGCCGGCCCGCGCGCGCCACACCCTGGGACGAAATGACGCCGGGCTACGGCAGGCACACGATCGAGTACCGCGCCGTCGACGCCGCCGGCAACATCGGCGAGACCCAGAGCATCACCGTCGTCCTGCGCCACAGAAGCCCAGGGCGGGTCGGAACTCCAGGGAGCAAGTAGCCGCTACCCTCTTCTTTTCGGCCGTGACCCGAGTGTGGTTTGATGTAACTGGTCACTTATGTCGGGATGGGGCGGTGCGGGTATGGCGACTGACTCGGCTCCCGGTGTCCGGGGCATCGACCTGTCCCCGATGGAGTTCTGGGCGCGTCCCCTGGATGAGCGGATGGCCGCCTTCAAGGTGCTGCGCGACCAGGGGCAACCCGCGTTCTTCGGCGAAGTGTCGGTGCCGCTCGTCCGCTCGGGCAAGGGCTACTGGGCGCTCGTGCGGCATGCCGACGTGAGCGAGGCGAGCCGTCACCAGGACGTCTTCAGCAGTGAGCCCAGCGCGACCACGATCCCGGACCTGCCCGCGTACATGGGGCCGTTCTTCGGCTCGCTGATCAACATGGACGACCCGCGGCACGCCAAGATCCGCCGGATCGTCTCTCGCGCCTTCACGCCGAGGATGCTGGCCAAGACCGAGGACGACGTACGGCGGCGCGCGACGCGCATCGTCGACGAGCTGATCGCCTCAGGCCCGGGGGACTTCGTCGAGAAGGTGGCGGTACGGCTGCCGGTCGAGATCATCTGCGACATGCTCGGCATCCCCGAACGCGACTACGCGCGGGTCATCGCGCGGACCAACGTCATCCTCGGCAACTCCGACGCCGAGTACACCGGCGTCGACGCGGACAGCCCGAGCCGGCTCGGCATGGCACGCGCCCTCTTCAAGATCGTCTGGGCGGCGCGTGACCTGCACCGTCTCGCCGCCGGCCTGGGCCGCGAGCGGATGAAGAACCCGACCGACGACCTGACCTCGGCCCTCGTCAACGCCAACCTGGACGGTGAGCGGCTCACCACGCGGGAGCTCGGGTCGTTCTTCCTGCTGCTCGTGGTGGCGGGCAACGAGACGACGCGTACGGCGCTCAGCCACGCGCTGAAGCTGTTCACCGACTTCCCGGAGCAGCGGCGCCTGCTGCTCGAGGACTTCGACGGCCGGATCGGCGGCGCCGTCGAGGAGATCGTCCGCTACGCCACGCCGGTCATCTACATGCGCCGGAACGTCACCCGCGACCACGAGATGAACGGGCACACCTACAAGACCGGCGACAAGGTGCTGCTGTTCTACAACTCGGCCAACCGCGACGAGACCGTCTTCGACCGGCCGGACGTCTTCGACATCACCCGCGACCCCAACCCGCACGTCGGCTTCGGCGGCCCGGGTCCGCACTTCTGCCTCGGTGCCAACCTCGCCCGCCGCGAGATCACCATCATGCTCAAGGAGCTGTTCACCCGGGTGCCGGACATCCGTACGGCCGGTGAGCCCGACCGCCTGCTGTCCGGCTTCATCAACGGCTACAAGCGACTGCCCTGCACCTTCACGCCGCCCGCGTGACCGGAGGTCAGGCCCGGTAGCCGAGTGCCTCGGCGAGCCAGCCGAGCCGCTGGACCCCCGGACCGATCCGCTCGATGGTCAGGCGGCCCTGTTCGATGGTCATCAGTTCGCCGCCGCGGAGACTCCACGGCGGCGCCTGATTCCGGAGGTGGGCGTCGACGAGTGCTGGGGAGAGCAGGACGTGTGCCGCTCGCGGGTCCGCCGTCACCACCTTGAACCGCCGGTCGAACTCCGCGTGCCCGATCTCGACCGGCGACTGGCGTCCCAGTGCTCGCATGAACCGCGAGCCCATGCGGCGGTTGCGGACCTCGATGTCGGGCCATCCGCCGGGCAGCCGCGCCACGAAGACCGACAGGTTCACGCGCTGGCTGGTGGAGCGGCCTTCGCCGTCGGTGCTCTCCGTCGTGTAGTGGCAGTCGGCGACCGTGACCGGCAGGCCGTGGACGGTGGAGAAGACGATCCGGCGGATGCCGAATTGCCGCAGGCCGGAAAGCCGCTGCCGCCACGAGGTGTTGACGTCGCCCTCGTGCATCTGCCAGCCGTTGGTCATCGTCCAGGCGTAGAGGGTGTCCCTCTTGTGTCGTTCGGCCCTGATGGCTCCGTTCCGGGCCGCCACGACGAGGGCGGTCAGGAGGGCCACGGCCACGCCGATGAAGATCAGGACCACGATAGGAGCCACCTGAACCATGATCGTGCACTGGCGTCCCCGACGGGGCGAAGTTCACCAGACGGTCAGGGCAGGGTGACGTACTTTCCGAGGAACGTGCGGGCCGCCTCGGTGTCCAGCCGGTAGTCCAGGTTGGTCGCCTTGCAGACGTCGTCGTCCCCGCTGATCGTGGTGGCCACGAGCAGGTCCGAGGTCGGGCCGCCGAGGAAGTTCGGGCCGCCCGAGTCGCCGTAGCAGGTGCCCCCGTCCTTCTTCGCGGAGTTCTCCGACAGCTTGAGCCAGCTTCCGGTGAGGGCGCCGTAGGAGATGGACGTACGGCGGCGGATATCGGAGTAGTGGAACGCCCGCCCGTGGTCGGTCGGCGTCACCGAGCCGTACCCGACCGGGGTGAAGGCCGACGTCGCGAGGGTGCCGTTGGACTGGAGCTGGTCGAGCATGCCCGCCGTCGGCAGCCGGGCGGGCTTGATGCCCGGGATCGGGGTGTTGAAGACGACCACCGCGATGTCGTGGAGTTCGGACTTGGCGCTGTACAGCGGGTCGGTCTCGTAGCGGCCGACGTAGACGCCCGCACCGAGCTGGTAGCGGCTCGAGAAGGAGACCATCGCGGTCTTCTGCCCGGCGTCGCCGCAGTGCGCCGCGGTCAGGAAGACGGTCGGTGAGATGAGGGTGCCGGTGCAGTAGGACCACGTGCCGTCCGGGAACGCCTTGGTGCCGACCAGCGCACCCACGGCCGGGTGGCTCTCACCGTCGGGGGTGCCGTTGGTGATGGCGGAGGCGAGGGAGGGGATGCCCACGATCAACGCAGCAAGAACCAGGACGAAGGGGACAAAACGCATGCCAGGCACCATAACCGTGCAGGTGAGCAAAGTGTAGGGAATTTACGCGACAAACGTCGTGATCGTAAAAGATCTACCTAAGGTCCGATCGCTCGCGATGCTCCTGGTACGGGCGAGTACTTCCGGGACACGTGTGCCGTTAGCGTGGGCGCCTATGGACTATCGCAGGCTCGGCGCCGGCGGCCTGACCGTCAGCGCGATCACCTACGGCAACTGGCTCACCCACTCCAGTGAGGCGGCGGAGAACGCGCGCCGGTGCGTGGCCGCGGCTCTGGACGAGGGGATCACCACGTTCGACACCGCGGACGTCTACGGCAGCCCCGACTACGGCGCCGCGGAACGTGTTCTCGGGGCCGCGCTGTCCGGCGTACGCAGGGGGTCGGTGGAGATCCTCACCAAGGTCTGCCTGCCCTCCGGCCCCGGGCCGAACGACCGCGGGCTGTCCCGCAAGCACATCATGGAGAGCTGCCACACCTCCCTGCGCAACCTCGGCACCGACTACGTCGACCTCTACCAGGCGCACCGCTACGACGACGAGACGCCGCTGGAAGAGACGATGACGGCCTTCGCCGACCTGGTGAGGCAGGGAAAGGTCCTCTACCTCGGAGTCTCCGAGTGGCGTCCGGCCCAGATCGAGGCCGCCGCCGCCCTCGCGGCCGAGCTGGGAGTCTCGCTGGTCTCCAACCAGCCGCAGTACTCCATGCTCTGGCGGGTCATCGAGAAGGAGGTCCTGCCCACCAGCGAACGCCTGGGCCTGGCGCAGATCGTCTTCTCGCCGGTCGCCCAGGGCACGTTGACCGGCAAGTACCTGCCTCAGGGGAAGGCACCTGAGCAGAGTCGCGCCACGGACGCCCGCGGTTCCCGCTTCGTCGGCCGCTATCTCGGCGACTCGGTGCTGTCCGCCGTGCAACGCCTGCGCCCGGTCGCCGACGAGGCCGGCCTCACGCTCGCCCAGCTCGCCGTCGCGTGGGTGCTGCAGAACCCCGGCGTCTCCAGCGCCATCGTCGGCGCCTCCCGCCCCGAACAGCTGCGCGAGAACACCGCCGCCGCGGGCCGGAAGCTCGACCCGGACGTCATGGCCCGCATCGACGCGGCCTTCGTCGACGACGTCCACGGCGACCTCGTCGAACGCGACCCTGCCAAGATCGCCACCCCGTTCGACGTCATGCCCGCCTGGAAGTCGTGACGGAGTCGCGCGGCCCTGGTCGCCGAGGGTGGGCCTAGCTCAGCCCGATGCGCGACGCCGCGCGGTCCCACGCGGCATCGTCCCCGCTCGGCCGGTAGACGGTCAGGTCCTGGGTGCGTCGTACGAGGTCGCGCGGGTCGCCGGTGAAGCCGTGGGCGCGTGCCTGGACCAGCGCGTTGCCGATCGCGGTCGCCTCGACCGGGCCGGCCACCACCGGCAGGCCGCACGCGTCGGCGGTCAACCGGCACAGCAGGGCGTTGCGCGCGCCACCGCCGACGACGTGCACGACGTCGACCGCGCGCCCGGACAGCCGCGCCGCCTCCCGTATCGCCGCGCGATGGCCGATCGCGAGGCTTTCGATGATGCAGCGGACCGTCGCCGCCCGGTCCGCGGGCGGCCGCTGGCCGGTCCGCTCACAGTGGGCGGCGATCCGCGCGGGCATGTCGCCGGGTGCCAGGAACTCCTGGTCGCCGGGGTCCACGAGCGCGGCGAACGGCGGGGCGTCCGCCGCGGCGGCGAGCAGCGAGGGCAGGGACTCCTCGGCCCCCCAGGTGCGCAGCGACTCCTGCAGCAGCCACAGGCCCATGATGTTGCGCAGGTAGCGGATGGTGCCGTCGACGCCGACCTCGTTGGTGAACCCGGACCTGCGGCTCTCGGCGGTCAGCACCGGGGCGGTGAGCTCCACGCCGGCGAGCGACCAGGTGCCGCACGAGACGTACCCGAAACGGTCGTCCGAGGCGGGGACCGCGAAGACCGCCGAGGCCGTGTCGTGCGAGCCCACCGCCGTGACCGGCAGCGACGACGGCAGCCCGGTCTCGGCGGCGACCTCGGGGCGCAGGGTTCCGGCGGTGGTGCCCGGCCGTCGCAGGGGCGTGAAGAGCCGGCGTGACAGGCCGAGCCGCTCGATGAGCGGGTACGCCCACTCGCCGGCGCGGACGTCGTACAGGCCGGTGGTCGAGGCGTTGGTCACCTCGGCGCCGGTCTCACCGGTGAGCCAGTACGTGAGCAGATCGGGGATCATCAGCAGCGTCCGTGCCCGCGGGGGAGGGGCCGAGGCCACCAGCTGGTAGACCGTGTTGAACGGCAGGAACTGCAGGCCGCCGACGTCGTACAGCGTGTCCGCGCCGATCTGGCCGACGACCCGCTCCATGACGCCGTCCGTACGGCTGTCGCGGTAGTGCACGGGGTTGCCGATGAGCGCGCCGGAGGAGTCCAGCAGCCCGTAGTCCACGGCCCACGAGTCGATGCCGATCGAGTCGGCGCCCCCGGCGCTTCGCAAGCCGTCGAGGATCTCGCGGTACAGGCCGAGGATGTCCCAGTACAGCGTGCCGGCCACGCGTACGGGCCGGTTGGCGAACCGGTGCGCCTCGTGCAGCGTCAGCCGGTCCTCGCTCAGCTGGGCGAGCATCACCCGGCCGCTGGAGGCACCGAGATCCACCGCGGCGTAGGACCCCATCTCAGCCGCTCGACTCGCGGACGACCAGCTCGGGCTGGAACATGATCTGCTGGTGCGCGTGCCCCTCGGGGTCGTCGCACTCGTCCAGGAGCAGCTCCGTGGCGATTTTGCCGAGCTGGTAGGTCGGCTGGCGGACCGAGCTGAGGGGTACGGCGGCGGCCGAGCTGAACTCGATGTCGTCGTAGCCGATGAGGGTGACGTCCTTCGGGACGCGCACCCCTGCCTGCGACAGGACGCGGAGGACACCCAGCGCGAGCAGGTCGTTCGCGCAGAAGACGGCGTCCGGCAATCCCTCATCCAGCAGCGTCCGGCCGGCCAGCCTTCCGCCCTGCGCGGTCATCTCGGGGACCACGATGTCGGCCAGGCTCTCGGCGGGCAGCCCCGCCGACTCCAGCGCGCGCACGGCGCCGCGGCGCCGGTCACTGCACTGGCGGATCGCCCGCGGGCCGCTCACGAAGGCTATGCGCCGGGCGCCGCCCTCGATGAGGTGACGCACCGCGAGCTCGCCGCCGGCCACGTCGTCCACGGCGACCGAGCAGATGTCACCCGAGGCGGGGTGGTCCACGAGCACCACCGCGACTCCACGGTCGCGCAGCCGCAGCAGGTCGGAGGTGTCGTCCGCCGCCGGAGTGATGAGCACGCCGCGTACCCGCTGCTCGGCCAGCACCCGCAGGTTGCGGGACTCCTTCTCCGGTGACTCGCCCGAGTTGCAGAGGATGACGGCGTGGTCGCGGTCGCTGACGACGTCCTCGACACCGCGCGCGACCTCGACGAAGAACGGGTTGCCCACGTCCAGGACGACGAGCCCGACGGCACGGCTCTGGCCGGCCCGCAGGGTCGAGGCCGAGCCGTTGCGTACGAAGCCGAGCTCGCGGATGGCCTGCTCGACCCGCGAACGCGTCGCGGCGGCCACGCGCTCCGGCCGGTTCAGCACGTTCGAGACGGTGCCCGGGGACACGCCCGCCCGCTGCGCGACCTCCTTGATACCCACGGTGACCATCGCTCTGCCGCGCCTCTCTTACCCTGCAAGTGGCGTTCACTTTGGCGCGCTAATTAAAACGTGTCAACCGGGCGCATCCGGACTTCAAGATCGCCCAGAGAGTGACCGTCTCGTTATCCGAGTCGCAATCTTGCAGATCAGAGGCATGATCACGGCGGGTGGCGGCAGAAGCCGGTCGTTTCGCCCTCTTGACGTATCCGGCGGTCAGACCTAGCGTCCCGGGTCAATCTCGTTAAAACGTTTTTACATCGTTCACCTTCCGTGGAGCGAAGCATGAGTGAGTCGCCTCCGATCCTCGCGCTCGAACGCGTCAGCATGGCGTTCGGCGCGGTGCGGGCACTCCAGGACGTCTCGATCGACCTGCGCGGCGGAGAGATCCATGCGCTCGCCGGCGAGAACGGCGCGGGCAAGTCCACGCTGGTCAAGATCCTGGCGGGCGTGCACCGGCCGGACGAGGGCCAGGTCCTGCTCGACGGGAGCCCACGCGACTTCCGCGGGCCCGGCGACGCGCAGCACGCCGGCGTTGCCGTCATCTACCAGGAGCCGACGTTGTTCCCCGACCTCTCGGTCGCGGAGAACATCTTCATGGGCCGCCAGCCACGCGCCGGCCTCGGCCGGATCGACCGCCGGGCGCTGAGGGCGCAGACCGCGGCGCTGTTCGAGCGCCTCGGCGTCTCCCTGGACCCGGACCGGCCCGCGCGCGGCCTGTCCATCGCCGACCAGCAGATCGTCGAGATCGCCAAGGCCCTGTCCCGCGACGCCCGGGTGCTGGTCATGGACGAGCCGACCGCCGCGCTGTCCGGGAACGAGGTCGCGCGGCTGTTCACCGTCGCACGCACGCTGCGCGAGCAGGGCTGCGCGCTGCTGTTCATCTCGCACCGGCTGGAAGAGATCTTCGAGCTGTGCCAGCGGGTGACGACGCTGCGCGACGGCCGGCTCATCGCGACCGAGGAACTCCAGGGCATCACACCCGACGACCTGGTCCAGCGGATGGTCGGCCGCGAGCTCGACACGCTCTACCCCAAGCAGGACACGACCGTCGGCGAGGCCGTCCTGAAGGTCGAGCGGCTGACCCGCGAGGGCGTCTTCACCGACGTGTCGTTCGAGGTGCGCACGGGGGAGATCGTCGCCCTCGCCGGGCTGGTCGGGGCCGGCCGCAGCGAGGTGGTACGCGCCGTCTTCGGCGTCGACCGCTACGACGCGGGCTCGGTCACGGTGGGCGGCCGGCGGCTGCCCGGTGGCAGTCCCACCGCGGCGATGTCGGCGGGGATCGCTCTCGTACCGGAGGACCGGCGCCAGCAGGGCCTGGTCATGGACGGTTCGATCGAACGCAACATCGGCCTGACCACCCTTCGCGCACTTCGCCGTGGCCCGCTCGTCTCCCGCCGCGCCGAGCGGGACCGTGCCGCCGACTGGGCGATCCGGCTCCAGCTGAAGTACGCACGCCTGAGCGACGCGGTCGGCGTGCTGTCCGGCGGCAACCAGCAGAAGGTCGTACTCGCCAAGTGGCTCTCCACCGAGCCGACCGTGCTGATCGTGGACGAGCCGACACGGGGGATCGACGTCGGCACCAAGGCGGAGGTGCACCGGCTCCTGTCGGAGCTGGCGGCCGACGGCCTGGCGGTCCTGATGATCTCCTCCGACCTCCCCGAGGTGCTGGGCATGGCCGACCGGGTGCTCGTCATGTACGAGGGGCGGCTCGCCGCCGAGATCCCGCGGGACGAGGCCACCGAGGAGACCGTGGTGGCCGCCGCGACCGGCCGCAACCGGCGGGAGGCCGCGTAATGGCGACGATCACCACGACCGAGGCCGGCGCCGAGACCGGCGGCGGCGGGCGCCGGCTCGTCGACACCGTCCTGCGCGCACGTGAGCTGAGCATCCTCGCCGCGCTGATCGTGCTCGTCGTCGTGACGACCGCGGCCAACTCCTCGTTCCTGTCCCAGCAGGGCGTCAAGGACATCTTCCTGAACGCCTCGATCCTCGCGCTGCTCGCGGTCGGGCAGACGATGGTCGTCATCACCCGCAACATCGACCTGTCGGTCGGCTCGGTGGTGGGCCTCGTCGCGTTCGCCTCGGGCAAGTTCGTCCTCGGCCACGACCGCAACATCGTCCTCGTGCTGATCCTGGGAATGGCGATCGGCGCGGTCTGCGGCCTGGTGAACGGGGTGCTGGTCAGCTTCTTCCGCGTCCCGGCGCTGGTGGTCACCCTCGGCACGCTGTACGTCATCCAGGGCCTGGACTACTACTGGGCGCACGGGCAGCAGATCAACGCCGCCGACGTTCCGAACTCCCTGCTGGAGCTCGGCAGCGGCAGCGTCCTGGGCATCCCGTACCTGCCGCTGATCACCGTCGTGGTCATGCTGGCCGTCGGGTACTACCTGCGCTCCTATCCGTCCGGCCGTGAGTTCTACGCGATCGGCTCGAACCCCGACGCGGCCCGGCTCGCGGGCCTGTCCATCCGCCGGCGGATCCTGACCGCGTACGCCTGCAGCGGGATCCTCGCGGGCCTGGCCGGGGTGCTGTGGCTGGCCCGGTTCGGGACCGTCGTGGCGGACGCGGCGCACGGCTGGGAGCTGCGCGTGGTCGCCGCGGTCGTGGTCGGCGGCGTCGCCATCGTCGGCGGGCTCGGCACCGTCTACGGCGCCGCGCTCGGCGCCCTGCTGCTCACCACGATCGGCAGCGTCCTGGTGGTGCTGAAGGTCAACTCCTTCTGGCAGGACGCCATCTCCGGCCTCCTGCTGCTCCTGGCCATCAGTGTCGACCGCCTGCTCAGCCTGCGCGTCACCCGCGCGCTGCGAAGGAGGAACGTCCGTCATGGCGCCTGACGCACCCGTGAAGACGAGCTCCCCCGGTGCTCTGCCGAACCCCGTGACCCGGCTGGTCCGCTGGGACGTCATCGTCACCGCACTGCTGATCGTGGTGTTCGCCGGTGGCGCCCTCGGCACGCCCGACTTCGCCACCAGCGACAACCTGTCCTTCGCCCTCGATGACCTCAGCGAGATCGCGCTGATCGCGCTGCCGATGACCCTGCTGGTCGTCGCCGCCGAGGTGGACCTGTCGGTGGCCTCGGTGCTGGGCCTGTCGAGCGCCCTGCTCGGCGCCCTGTGGGACGCCGGCTGGGCGATCGAGACGATCATTCCGCTCCTGATCATCGTCGGCGCGATCGCGGGGCTGGTCAACGGACTGCTCGTCACCCGGCTCGGGCTGCCGTCGCTGGCCGTCACGATCGGCACGCTGACGCTCTACCGCGGGCTCGCCTACGTCGTGCTCGGGACCAAGGCGGTGGCCCAGTTCCCGCAGAACTACGCGGACCTGGCCACGAAGACCGTTCCGGGCACCCCGATCCCGTATCCGTTCGCGCTGTTCATCGTGGCCGCGATCGTCACCGCGGTCGTGCTGCACGCGACCGGGGCGGGCCGGGCGATCTTCGCGACCGGCGCGCAGGAGGAGGCCGCGTTCTTCGCGGGGATCCGGGTGAAGCGCATCAAGCTCCTGCTCTTCGTCGTCTCCGGCGTGGTCTCGGCCTTCGCCGGAGCGATCTACACGTTGCGTTACGGAAGTGCCCGCGCCGACAACGGTCTCGGGCTGGAGCTGGCCGTGATCGCGGCCGTGCTCCTCGGCGGCGTCGACTTCGACGGCGGTCGCGGCACCCTCGGGGGCGTCGTCGCGGGTGTCCTGCTGATCGGCCTGCTCCGCAACCTGCTCATGCTCCGTGACGTCGCGACCGAGATCCAGTCGATCGTCACGGGTCTGCTCCTCATCGTCTCGGTGCTGACGCCGCGCATCATCGCGGGAGTACGCGAGGCACGCCGACATCCCCGCGGGTCCATCTCCGCCTCATCCCAGTGAATGAAAAAGGGAGTTGAAATGCTCAAACGTCCAATGGCGGCCGTGGCACTCGTGGCCGCACTGGCCGTCGGTGCCGCCGCATGCGGTGGTACCACCAAGAAGTCATCGTCCGGCGACAACGGAGCAGCCGCGACGAGCGGTGCGAAGGCGAACCCGAACGCGCCGATCAAGAAGGGCCTCAAGGTCGCGTTCCTGCCGAAGCAGGTCAACAACCCGTACGAGACGATCGTCGACAAGGCCGGCATCGCCGGCGCCAAGGAGTACGGCGGCACGGCCAAGGAGGTCGGCCCGTCCGACGCCTCCGCCTCGTCCCAGATCTCCTACCTGAACACGCTGATCCAGCAGCAGCAGGACGCGATCCTCATCGCGGCCAACGACCCCAACGCGGTGTGCGGCCCGCTCAAGCAGGCCATGTCCCGCAAGATCGCCGTCGTCACGTACGACTCCGACGCCGCCAAGGAGTGCCGCGACGTCTTCATCAACCAGGCGAGCTCTGAGGAGATCGGGCGCAGCGAGATCAAGGTGATCTCGGACCTGATCGGCGGCAAGGGCAAGATCGCGATCCTGTCCGCGACCGCCAACGCCACCAACCAGAACACCTGGATCGGCTTCATGAAGGACGAGCTGAAGAAGCCGGAGTACGCCGGCATCCAGCTCGTCAAGGTCGCCTACGGCGACGACGACGACCAGAAGTCCTTCCAGCAGACACAGGGTCTGCTCCAGGCGTATCCGGACCTGAAGGGCATCATCGCCCCGACCACGGTCGGCATCGCCGCCGCGGCGCGGTACGTCTCCGCCTCCAAGTACAAGGGCAAGGTCCAGGTCTCCGGACTGGGCACGCCGAACCAGATGCGCAAGTTCGTCAAGGACGGCACCGTGAGCAAGTTCGAGCTTTGGAACCCGGGTGACCTCGGCTACCTCGCCTCGTACGCCGCGGCGGCCCTCGCCTCCGGGCAGATCACCGGGGCCCAGGGCGAGAAGTTCAAGGCCGGCCGGCTCGGAGAGCGGACCATCGGCGCGGACGGCGAGGTCATCCTCGGCCCGCCGACCGTCTTCGACAAGAACAACATCGACAACTTCCACTTCTGAGCGAGGCGGGGCGGGGCCGCACGGGCGCGGCTCCGCCATCGTCCGCACCGACAAGGAGCCCCCCGTGCAGCGCGTCTGCTTCCTGCTGAAGGTCCGCACCGACCGGCTGGAGGAGTACCGCCGGCGTCATGAGGCCGTCTGGGCGGACATGCGGGCGGCGCTGCGCGAGACGGGCTGGCACAACTACTCCCTCTTCCTGCGCGACGACGGCCTGCTCGTCGGCTACCTGGAGACCGATGACTTCCAGGCGGCACAGGCGGCCATGGAGCGCACCGAGGTGAACGCCCGCTGGCAGGCGGAAATGGCGCCCTTCTTCGAGGACCTCGAGGGTCGACCCGATGAGGGCATGGTGCCGCTCGCCGAAATTTTCCACCTGGCATGAGCTCGCAAGAATCGGGGATTCTCGTGACCGACACAAAGGCCGTGAAGGCGGCACTGCGCACACAGCACATCGAGACGCCGTCATGGGCGTACGGCAACTCGGGCACCCGCTTCAAGGTGTTCGCCCAGCAGGGCGTGCCGCGCACGCCTGAGGAGAAGATCGACGACGCGGCCCAGGTGCACCGGTTCACCGGCGTCGCGCCGACCGTGGCGCTGCACATCCCCTGGGACCGGGTCGATGACTACGCGGCCCTGGCCGCGCACGCCCGCGACCGCGGCGTCGGTCTCGGGGCGATCAACTCGAACGTGTTCCAGGACGACGACTACATGCTCGGCAGCGTCACCAACCCCGACCCCGCCATCCGCAAGAAGGCGCTGCGCCACCTGCTGGACTGCGTCGACATCATGGACGCGACCGGCTCACGCGACCTGAAGCTGTGGTTCTCCGACGGCACCAACTACCCGGGCCAGGACGACATCCGGGCCCGTCAGGACCGGCTCGCCGAGGCCCTGGCCGTCGTGTACGAGCGGCTGGGCGACGATCAGCGGTTCCTGCTGGAGTACAAGCTCTTCGAGCCGGCGTTCTACACCATGGACGTGCCGGACTGGGGCACCGCGTACGCGCACTGCATGCGCCTCGGCCCCAAGGCACAGGTCGTCGTGGACACCGGGCACCACGCGCCGGGCACCAACATCGAGTTCATCGTGGCCTCCCTGCTGCGGGAGAACAAGCTCGGCGCGTTCGACTTCAACTCGCGCTTCTACGCCGACGACGACCTGATGGTCGGCGCGGCCGACCCCTTCCAGCTGTTCCGCATCATGCACGAGGTCGTCCAGGGCGGCGGCTACGGCGAGCACGTGGCCTTCATGCTCGACCAGTGCCACAACATCGAGCCGAAGATCCACGGACAGATCCGCTCGGTGATGAACGTGCAGGAGGCCACGGCCAAGGCCCTGCTCGTCGACGTCGAGGCATTGCGCGCGGCCCAGAACTCCGGTGACGTGCTCGGCGCCAACGCGGTGCTGATGGACGCCTACAACACCGACGTACGCCCGCTGCTCGGCGAGCTGCGCGAGGAGATGGGCCTGGACCCGGACCCGGTCGCCGCCTACAAGCGATCCGGCTACTTCGAGCGGGTCAGCGACGAGCGCAAGGACGGCCAGGCCGCCGGGTGGGGCGCCTGATGAGCACGGTGGACGATCTCCTCAACCGGTCCCACACGCTGGGATCGGACCCCCGCAACACCAACTACGCGGGCGGCAACACCTCGGCCAAGGCCGTCGAGACCGACCCCGTCACGGCCTCACCTGTCGAGCTGATGTGGGTGAAGGGCTCCGGCGGTGACCTCGGCACGCTGAAGGCCGCCGGCCTGGCCGTGCTGCGCCTCGACCGGCTGCGCGCGCTCGTGGACGTGTACCCGGGCGTCGAGCGCGAGGACGAGATGGTCGCCGCGTTCGACTTCTGCCTGCACGGCAAAGGCGGCGCCGCACCCTCCATCGACACCGCGATGCACGGCCTGGTGGAGGCGGCGCACGTCGACCACCTGCACCCCGACTCCGGCATCGCCGTCGCGACCTCCGCGGACGGCGAGGAGCTGACCCGGCGCGTCTTCGGCGACCGGGTCGTGTGGGTGCCCTGGCGGCGGCCCGGTTTCCAGCTCGGCCTGGACATCGCCGCGGTCAGGAAGGCCAACCCGCAGGCCGTCGGCGTCATCCTCGGCGGCCACGGCATCACGGCCTGGGGCGACACCAGCGCCGAGTGCCAGGCGAACTCCCTGGAGATCATCCGTACCGCCGAGGCGTACATCGAGGCGAACGGCCGGCCCGAGCCGTTCGGCCCGGTGGTCCACGAACCGCTGCCGGAGGCCGAGCGGCACGCGCGGGCCGCCGCTCTGTTCCCCCTGGTCAGAGGCCTCGCCTCGACGGACAGGCCGCAGGTCGGCCACTACACCGACGCGCCCGAGGTGCTCGACTTCCTGTCCCGTGCCGAACACCCGCGGCTGGCCGCGCTCGGCACCTCCTGCCCGGACCACTTCCTGCGCACCAAGGTCCGGCCCCTCGTCCTCGACCTGCCGCCGGACACCCCCCTGGACGACGTACGGGCGCGGCTGCGTGAGCTGCACGAGGCGTACCGGCAGGACTACCGCGCCTACTACGAGCGGTACGCCGGACAGGACAGCCCGCCGATGCGCGGCGCGGACCCGGCCATCGTGCTCGTGCCCGGTGTCGGCATGTTCGCGTTCGGCAAGGACAAGCAGACCGCGCGTGTGGCCGCCGAGTTCTACCTCAACGCGATCAACGTGATGCGCGGCGCCGAGGCGCTCTCCTCCTACGCCCCCATCCCTGAGGCGGAGAAGTTCCGCATCGAGTACTGGGAGCTGGAGGAGGCCAAGCTCGCCCGCATGCCGAAGCCGAAGGCCCTCGCCACCCGTGTCGCGTTCGTGACCGGCGGCGGTTCGGGCATCGGCGCGGCCATCGCGCGGCGCCTGGCCGCCGAGGGCGCCTGCGTCGTCATCGCCGACCGGGACGTCGCCGCGGCCGAGAAGGTCGCCGCGGAGCTGGGCGCCGGAGCGTTCCGCGCCGCCGACGTCGCCGTCGCGGTCGCCGCCGACGTCACCGACGAGGCGCAGGTGGCCGCGGCGATCCGGCAGGCGGTGCTGGCCTTCGGCGGCGTCGACCTCGTGGTCAACAACGCCGGCCTGTCCCTGTCCCGGCCACTGCTGGAGACGTCGGCAGGCGACTGGGACCTGCAGCACGACGTGATGGCACGCGGGTCCTTCCTCGTCTCCCGTGAGACCGCGCGCGTCATGGTCGAACAGGCCATGGGCGGCGACATCGTCTACATCGCCTCGAAGAACTCCGTCTTCGCCGGGCCGGCCAACGTCGCGTACGGCGCGGCAAAGGCCGACCAGGCGCACCAGGTACGCCTGCTCGCCGCCGAACTGGGCGAGCACGGCATCCGCGTCAACGGCGTCAACCCGGACGGCGTCGTACGCGGATCGGGCATCTTCGCCGGAGGCTGGGGCGCCAAGCGCGCCGCCGTCTACGGCGTACCCGAGGAGAAACTGGGCGAGTTCTACGCCCAGCGCACCCTCCTGAAGCGTGAGGTGCTCCCCGAGCACGTCGCGAACGCCGTCTTCGCCCTCACCGGCGCGGACCTGACCCACACAACAGGCCTGCACATTCCCGTGGACGCGGGGGTGGCGGCCGCCTTCCTCCGCTGACCGTCGAGCGCCGGGCCGGCCTCCCTCCGCACCGGCCGGCCCCGCGCCCCGACGGCGGCCACCGCCAGAAGGGATCACCCGATGCGAGCGCCCCGCCCCGTCCTCTCCCTCGTCGTGTTAATGGCCCTCCTCATCACCTGCGGTCTCACCGCACGACCGGCGTCCGCCGCCGCGGCCTCGCGCCTGCGTGTGTTGGCGACGACGACCGCGCGTGCGTCCGACCCGCTCGGCACCGACGTGACCCGGCCCGGCCTCGGCTGGCGGCTCGCCTCGGCCGTACGCGGGCAGGCCCAGACCGCCTACCAGGTCCAGGTCGCCGCCACCCGTGCGCACCTGAACAGCGGCCGCGCCGACGTCTGGGACAGCGGCCGGGTCGCCGGTGCCCAGTCGGTCGACGTCCCGTACGGCGGCCCGGCGCCACGGTCGCAGACCCGGTACTACTGGCGCGTCCGCGTGTGGGACGGCCAGGCCAGGCCCTCGGCCTGGAGCAAGGCGTCCACCTTCGAGACCGGCCTGGCCGCGCAGGACTGGACGGCGTCGTGGATCGGCAGCCCCGCCACGACACCGAGCCTGTCCGGTGCCCACTGGATCTGGTACCCCGAGGGCGACCCCACCGCCGGTGAGCCCGTCTCGACCCGCTACTTCCGCCGTACCGTCGACCTGGGCGCCGGCGCGATCACCGGCGCGCAGTTCACGCTGACCGCCGACGACGGTTTCACGCTGTACGTCAACGGCAAGCGCGTCTCCGCGTCCCCGCAGGTCACCGACTCCTGGAAACAGGGGCAGCTCGCCGACGTGACGTCGGCACTGCGCCCCGGCACCAACACCATCGCGATCGAGGCGGTCAACACCACCGAGAGCCCGGCCGGGGTCATCGGCCGGCTCCAAGTCGAACGCTCCGGCGCCGCGCCGCTCGACCTCGTCACCGACGGCTCCTTCAAGGCCGCCCAGACCGCGCCGGACGGCTGGGAGCAGCCGGGCTTCGACGACTCCTCCTGGCCCGCCGCCAAGGACGCCGCCGCGTACGGCTCGGGTCCGTGGGCCGACCAGGTCGCCCAGCCGTCGCCGCCGGTGCCGTACCTGCGCCGCGGGTTCCAGGTGACCAAGCCGGTCGCCGCGGCCCGCCTGTACGTCTCCGCGCTGGGCCTGTACGAGGCGCACATCAACGGCGCCCGCGTCGGCGACGACGACTTCACCCCGGGCTGGACCGACTACAACAAGCGGGTCCAGTACCAGACCTATGACGTGACCTCGATGCTGCGGCAGGGCGGCAACGCGATCGGGGCGCTGCTCGCGCCCGGCTGGTACGCCGGGAACATCGGCTTCGCCGGCACCCACGTGTACGGGCAGCAGCCGTGGTTCCTCGGGCAGCTCCGCGTCGACTACACCGACGGCACGTCCCAGACCGTCGGCACCGACGGCACGTGGAAGACCGCGGCCAGCCCGCTCACCTCCTCCGACATCTACCAGGGCGAGACCTACGACGCGCGTAACGAACGGGCCGGCTGGGACGCTCCCGGCTACGACGACGGCGGCTGGACCACGGCCAAGCTCGGCACCGCGACGCCCAACCTCGTGGCGCAGGCCGGCCCGCCGGTACGCGTCGACACCGTCCTGCACGCCGTGAAGATGACCCAGCCCAAGCCGGGCACCTACATCTTCGATCTCGGCCAGAACATGGTCGGCTGGAACCGGCTGCACGTGTCCGGCCCGGCCGGCACCACCGTGACCCTGCGCAACGGCGAGGTGCTCAATCCGGACGGCACCCTCTACACCGCCAACCTGCGTGGCGCCGTCGACACCGACCGCTACACGCTGAAGGGCGGCGGCACCGAGACGTACGAACCGCGGTTCACCTACCGCGGCTACCGGTACGTCGAGGTCACCGGCTATCCGGGCACGCCGTCCCTCGCGTCCGTCGACGGTGTCGTCGCGCACGCGGACGCGCCGCCGAACGGCACGCTCACCACCTCCGACCCGCTGGTCAACCAGATCCAGCACAACATCGTGTGGGGGCAGAAGGGCAACTTCTTCAGCGTTCCCACCGACTGCCCGCAACGCGACGAACGGCTCGGCTGGACGGGCGACATCGGGGCGTTCGCGCCGACCTCGACGTTCAACATGGACGCCGACGCGTTCCTGGCCAAGTTCACCACCGACCTGGCCGACGCCCAGACGGCCGACGGGGCGTTCACCGACGTCGCCCCGGCCGTCTCCGCGGGCTCGGGCACGGCCGGCTGGGGCGACGCGGGCGTGATCATCCCGTTCACGCTGTGGCAGCGGTACGGCGACCTCCAGGTCGTACGGGACCGCTATCCGGCGATGCGCAAGTGGATCGACTACCTCAAGGCGCACAGCACCGGCCTGATCCGTCCCGCGCAGGGCTACGGCGACTGGCTCAACGTCGGCGACGACACCCCGCTCGACCTCATCGGCACGGCCTACTTCGCCCACTCGGTCGACCTGGTCGCGCAGATGGCGGACGGCATCGGCGACCACGACGCCGCGGCGACGTACCGCACGCTGTGGGGTCAGATCCGCGACGCGTTCGACGCGAAGTACGTGAAATCGGACGGAACGGTCGGCGGCGGCAGCCAGACGGCCTACGTGCTCGCGCTGTCGGACAACCTGCTGCCGGATGCCCAGGTCACGCCCGCCGCGAATAAGCTGGTGGCCAACATCGCCGCTCACGGCGGGCACCTCACCACCGGGTTCCTCGGCACCGGCGAGCTACTGCCGACGCTGACGAGGACCGGCCACAACGACGTCGCGTACCAGATCCTGGAGCAGACGACGTTCCCCTCGTGGGGCTATGAGATCGGCAAAGGCGCGACCACGATCTGGGAGCGCTGGGACGGCATCAGGACCGACGGCACGTTCAACGACCCGGGCATGAACTCCTTCAACCACTACGGGCTCGGCTCGGTCGGCGACTGGATGTACACCAACATCGCCGGCATCGCTCCCGCCTCGCCCGGCTACCAGCGCGTCGTCATCCAGCCGCGGCCCGGCGGGAAGGTGCGCTGGGCGTCGGCGAGCTACCAGACCGACTACGGCCGCGTCAGCAGCCGCTGGTCCACGACCGGCGGGAGGTTCACGCTCGACGTGGACGTGCCGGTCAACAGCACCGCCGAGGTACGGGTGCCGGACCGCAGCGGAGGCAGCGTGGCCCAGGACGGCGCGCGGTTCGTGCACCTGCGCGACGGCGCCGCCGTGTTCACCATCGGCTCGGGGCACTGGCACTTCAGCGCCCCGGGCACCTAGACCGGCGGCGGGCCCGCGGAATCCGGCCGGGCGCGGGCCCGCCGTCACCGAACGAAACGGAGTGAGGACATGACCGATACCGGAGTACGCGTGGGGCTGGTCGCCGGTGGGCTCGGGGCCTACTGGCCGCAGTTCCCCGACCTGCTGCCGCAGCTCCGGCGCTCCGCCGAACGCGTGTCGGAACGGATGCGTGGGCTCGGCGCCGAGGTCGTCGACGCCGGGTTCGTCTCCGACGCGCAGGAGGCGGCCGTCGCGGCCGAGAAGCTGCGGGCGGCGGGCTGCGACATCATCGTCGGGTTCCTCACGACGTACATGACCGCGACGATGCTCGTGCCCATCGCGCAGCGCAGCGGCGCGCCGGTCCTGCTGATCAACCTGCAGCCGACCGAGACGATGGAGCACGAGACGTTCGACACCGGGCAGTGGCTGGCGTACTGCGGCGCCTGCCCGCTGCCCGAGATGGCCAACGCCTTCCTGCGCTGCGGCATCCCGTTCCGTTCCGTGTCGGGCTACCTGGAGGACGAGCGCGCCTGGGCGAAGATCGGCCGCTGGGTGCGCGCGGCCGGAGTGCGCGGGGCGTTGCGGCGGGGGCGGCACGGCCTCATGGGCCACCTGTATCCCGGGATGCTCGACGTCTCGACCGATCTGACCCTCGTGTCGGCCAACTTCGGTGGTCACATGGAGGTCGTGGAATTCGACGACCTGCGCGTACGCGTCGAGAAGGTCACCGACGCCGAGGCCGCGGCCAAGAAGAAGGAGGCCACGGACGTCTTCTCGCTGGACGAGTCGGTGAACGACGATGACTTCGACTGGGCGGCACGCGTCGCGGTCGGACTGGACCGCCTCGTCGAGGACTTCGGCCTGGACAGCCTCGCCTACTACCACCGCGGCCTGGACGGGGAGGTCCACGAACGGCTGGGCGCGGGCATGATCCTCGGCGGTTCTCTGCTGACCGCGCGCGGCGTCCCCGCCGTGGGGGAGTACGAGCTGCGCACCTCGCTGGCCATGCTGATCATGGACCGGCTGGGCGCGGGCGGGTCGTTCACCGAGTTCCAGGCGCTGGACTTCCAGCGCGGCCACGTCGAAATGGGCCACGACGGCCCGGCGCACCTGGCCATCAGCGACGGGCGGCCGCTGCTGCGCGGGCTCGGCGTCTACCACGGCAAGCGCGGGTACGGCGTCTCGGTCGAGTTCGACGTCAAGCACGGACCGGTCACCGCGTTCGGCCTGCGTCAGGACCGCGACGGCCGGTACGCGTTCGTGGCCTCGGAGGGCGAGGTCGTCGATGGGCCGCACCTGCGCATCGGCAACACCACCTCCCGCGTCGACTTCGGCATGGACCCGGGGGAGTGGACCGACCTGTGGAGCGCGACCGGCATCTCCCACCACTGGGCACTCGGCACCGGCCACCGCATCACCGACCTGCGCGCGCTCGCCGACCTGATGGAGGTCGACCTGATCGACGTACGCCCGTGACCGAGCACTGACACTTAAAAAATAAATGTTCGTTCACTATTATTCTCCGCATGCGGAACAGACCGAGCCGGACGGCGCGACATGTCGCGCTCTTCCGTGCGCTGGAGTCGGTGCGGCACGGCCGGCGCCTGTTCGACGATCCGTACGCCGCGGCGGCGCTGGGGCCCGGCTACCGGCTGGTGGTGGCGTTCGCGCGGCTGCCGGGCGTCGGCGGGCGGATCGAGCGCTTCATCGACCGGCGCTGGCCCGCGGGGCCGCGGGCGTCGGCGGTGGTGCGGACCCGGCTCATCGACGACCTGCTGGACGCCGCGCTGGCCGACGGCGTCCAGCAGGTGGTGCTGCTCGGCGCGGGCTATGACAGTCGCGCCTTCCGGCTCGCGGGCATGCGCTCGGCGGCCGTCTTCGAGGTCGACCACCCGGCGACCCAGGCGCTGAAACGCCGGCTGGTCGGCCGGGCCGTGCCCGCGGACCGGCGCGGCCACGTCCGTTTCGTGCCCGCCGACCTGAGCGACGCGGACCTGGCTCTCGTGCTGCGGCAGGCCGGGCTGCGCCGCGAGCGTACGGCGGTGGTCTGGGAGGGCGTGACGAACTACCTCGACGCGCGGTCCGTCGACGCCACGTTCGCCGCGCTCACCTCGGCGACGGCACCCGGAAGCCAGATCATCTTCACCTACATGGACCGGAGGGCGCTCGATGGCACCGGCGACTTCGACGGGTTGGCCGAATGGGCCGCCACGGTCCGTGCCGCCGGTGAACCTTTCACCTTCGGCTTCGTCCCGGACGAGCTCCCCGGCCACCTCGCGGAGCGGGGGATGAGGCTGACCGTCGACCGCTCGGCGCGGCAGGCCGCCGAGGAGTACCTCGGACCGCTCGGCCGGCACGAACCGGCCGCGCCCTTCTACCGGATCGCCCAGGCGGAGGTGGAGTAGGTGCCCAAGGTCAGCGACGAGCACCTGCGGGCACGGCGCCAGGAGATCCTCGACGGCGCCGCCCGGTGCTTCGCCCGTGCCGGGTTCCACCGCACGACCATCCAGGACATCGCCGCGGAGTCCGGCCTCAGCCCCGGTCTGGTCTACCGCTACTTCGCGGACAAGGAGGACATGGTCGCCGCGATCGCGGGCCAGTGGCAGGAGCGCCGGGCCGAGCAGCTGCTGCATACCGACGTACGCGCCCCCGGAGCGCTCGGCGACGTCGCGTCCGGCTACCTCGGCCTGCTGCGCTCGCTCGCCGAGCCCGCGGAGCGGGACCGGACGCGGCTGGGGGTGCAGATCTGGGCCGAGGCGCTGCGCTCGCCGCGGGTCCAGGCCGTGGCCCGCGAGGGGGTGGACGCACCCCGTGAGGTCCTCACCGGGCTGATCCGCGCCGCCCAGGAACGCGGCGACCTGCGTGCGGACCTGCCTCCCGACGGCCTCATCCGGGTGCTCATCGCGATCTACCAGGGGCTGGCTCTGCAGACCGCGTGGGACGCGGACCTCGACCACGACGCGTACGTACGGGCCGTCGAGGTCCTCATCGGCGAGCTCACCTGACGCGCAGGCCGCTCATGGCCGTCTGTCGGCGGCCTCCCGTACGAGCGCCCGGTCGCCGGCGTTGCCGAGGGAGTCCGCCGCGAGCCCGCGCAGCAGGCCGGCGAGCTCGGGGTGGTCCTCGGGGTGCCAGCCGTCGCACATCCGCTCGAGCGCCTCGCGCCGGGTCTCGACCAGCCGGTCGGCGACCGCGCGCCCCGTCTCGGTGATCCGCAGTGTGCCGTCCTCACGGTCGACGAGACCGGCGGAGACCAGGCGGTCGGTGTACGGGCGCCCCTCGTCGACGGTGACCTCGGCGCGTTCGGCGAGGTCGGTGCCCCTGACGGAGCCGTCCCTGGCGATCCGGCACAGCGCCCACATGCTGCCGGGCGGCAGGTCCACTCCGGCGAGCGTGCCGAGCCGCGCGTACATCTCCTCGGCGCGCGCGTCGCGGCGCATGAGCTGGGAGAGCGCGCGCTCGATCTCGTGGCGCGAGGAGCGTTCGGTCGGCGCGCCGCCGAGTCCCTCGCCGAGGTCGGAGGCCTGGGAGGTCATCCTCAGCGGGTTCTCCCGCAGGAACCACGTGAGCACGAACGCCAGGATCGCCACCGGCACCGCCCAGGCGAAGACGCTCTGGATCGACAGCGAGTAGGCGTGCAGGACCTTCGCCGCGACCTGAGGCGGGAAGGTGGCGACGACCTTAGGGTCACGCCGGATCGTGTCGGGGTCGAACCCGGCCGGCAGCCGCGCGCCGCGCAGGGCGTCCGCGGTGTTGGCGGCGAGCCGGTTGGCGAAGATCGACCCGAACACGGCCACCCCGAACGACCCGCCGATCGACCGGAAGAACGACACTCCCGACGTGGCCGCGCCGAGGTCCTCGTAGTCGACCGCGTTCTGTACGGCGATGATGAGCACCTGCAGGACCAGGCCGAGACCGAAGCCGAGCACGCAGAAGTAGCAGCTCATCACGAGTGTCGAGGTGTGCTCCGACATCTGGGACAGCAGGAACAGCCCGGTCGCGGTCACGGCGGTGCCGAGGATCGGAAAGACCCGGTAGTGGCCGGTACGGGAGATGAGCTGGCCGGACAGGATCGAGGTCACCAGCAGCCCGGCCATCATCGGCAGGAGGTGGACCCCCGACAGAGTCGGGGAGATGCCGTGCACCACCTGCAGGAAGATCGGCAGGAAGGTGAGGGCGCCGAACATGGCGAAGCCGACGACGAAGCCGATCGCCGACCCCAGGGAGAAGACCGGCTTGCGGAACAGGTGCAGCGGCAGCACCGGCTCGGCGGCACGCCGCTCGACGAGGCCCCACGCGACGGCGAGGACCACGGCCGCGGTGCCCAGCCCGATGATCTGCCAGGAGCCCCAGGGGTACTGGCTGCCGGCCCAGGTGGTCATGAGCACCAGGCACACGGCCGCGCCGGCGAGCAGGGCCGTGCCCAGATAGTCGATCGTGTGGTGCCGCCGCTCGCCTCCGCCGCGCAGGACCGCCGTGATCACGACCAGCGCGAGGACGCCGATCGGCAGGTTGACGTAGAAGACCCAGCGCCAGCTCAGGTGGTCGACGAACAGGCCGCCCAGCAGCGGTCCGACGACGCTGGCCACGCCGAACACCGCCCCGAACACGCCCTGGTAGCGACCGCGCTCGCGAGGAGGCACCACATCGCCGACGATCGCCTGCGCGAGCACCATGAGACCACCGCCGCCGACGCCCTGCATCGCGCGGAAGCCGATCAGCGAGCCCATGCTCCAGGCGATCCCGCACAGCACCGACCCGGCCAGGAACACGACGATCGCGCTGATGAACAGTGGCTTGCGGCCGTACTGGTCGCCGAGTTTGCCCCACAGCGGGGTGGAGGCCGTCGTCGCGAGCAGGTACGCGGTGACCACCCAGGACAGGTGGCTGAAGCCGCCGAGGTCGCTGACGATCGTCGGCAGCGCGGTGGAGACGATCGTCTGGTCGAGGGCCGCCAGCAGCATGGCGAGCATCAGCGCGCCCAGTACCACCCAGCGGCCGCGCATCTCGTCCCGCTGCGGCGTCGCCTCGACGGACATATCGCTCCTTTTGCTACGAATCGGTAACCCGCCCAGGGTAAGCGTCGTGGGCGGCGACCAGGGCGGCGACACCCCGGGGTGGCGCCGTGTGGGCGACCCCGTGGCGCCTCCGCTCCGGTCATGAACTAAGATCTCCTTAGTGACTCAGGAAACCTGGGTTCGCCGTGAGGCGGACCCGCTGGGCTCGGCCCGCTCGCGGAGCCGCCGAGCCGACAGAGCGAGGAGACGTAGCGTGGCCAAGTTGGGGATCATCATCGCGAGCACCCGTCCCGGGCGGCTCGGACTGCCGATCGGGCAGTGGACCGACACCCAGGCGCGGGAGCACGCCGGCTTCGACGAGATCGAGCTGACCGACCTCGCCGAGCTGAACCTGCCGTTCATGGATGAGCCCAACCATCCGCGGCTCGGCCAGTACACGCATCAGCACACGCTCGACTGGAGCGCGAAGATCCGCGGAACGGACGCGTTCGTCTTCGTCATGCCGGAGTACAACTACGGCTACACCGCGCCGCTCAAGAACGCCATCGACTACCTGCACAACGAGTGGAAGTACAAGCCGGTCGGCCTGGTCAGCTACGGCGGCATCGGTGGCGGCCTGCGCGCCGCCCAGATGCTCAAGCAGGTTCTCACCACGCTCCGGATGACCCCCGTCTTCGAGGCGGTCGCCATCCCCTTCGTCCACCAGTACATCGACGAGGAGGAGAATTTCGTCCCGAACGACTTGATGATCACCTCCGCGAAGGCGATGTTCGAGGAACTGGCACGAGTCGAGGCGGCCCTCCGCCCGCTGCGCACGGACGAGGGCGGAGCGAACTGAGAGGCAGGTCATGCCCGAGATCCACCCGGTTTGCACGCGGTTTCACGCCGCGATCGAGCTGATCGGTGCGCGCTGGACCGGGGCGATCCTCCGTGTCCTGTTCACCGACCAGCACCGCTACGCCCAGATCAAGGCGGCCATCCCCGGTGTGAGCGACACCATGCTGGCGGAGCGGCTGCGGACTCTCGAGGCCGACGGGCTCGTCGAGCGCCGGGTGCTCCCCACCTCGCCGGTCCAGGTCGAGTACCGCCTCACGACGAAGGGGCTCGACCTGGAGCCGGTCCTGGACGCGGTGCTCTCCTGGTCGCACAAGTGGATCCCCCTCGAAGACCACTAGCATGCCGTGATCATGCTGCCTGGATCGCCCGCCAGCGGTCCGGGCGGTCGCCTCCGAGCCCCAGAGGAATCACTCATGCGCGGAAGACGCCGCTCATCCTTGTACGTGACCGCGGCCGTGGCCTCGGTCGCCGCCGTCGTGCCGCTCGCGCCGTCCGGCGCGCAGGCCCCAGCGGGGGCACTGCCCGCGCGCGCACCGGCCGCGACCTCCGGATACCTGGGGGTGACGTTCGGTTTCTCCGGTACGACCCTGCACGGCGGACCGTACGAGAACCAGGGCAATGCGGTCTACGGCATCCCGATGTTCAAGGCGACCTCGGACGAGAACGCGTTCTGGGACAACTACGTCGAGGAACTGCTGGCCGCGGGCGTCGACTTCGTGGCGCCGACGATCCGCGGCTACATCCCCGGAAAGGAGCAGTACAACGGCGGCGGCGACACCCGCAAGCTGGCCGGGCTGGTCGCGGCGATCAACCGGGCCGGCGCCGCCGACCGGCTCAAGATCAGCGCACTGGACGACACTCCGGCGTCGCTGACCGACAAGAAGAACCTCGACAAGCACAATGCCGGCGGGTACAGCCCGCCGTTCGACGTCGGGGACGTGAACGGCACCGGCGAGGGCGGCCTCAAGTACTGGTGGGACAACAACCTGCGGGCGTTCTTCCAGGCCGTGCCGGACAACATGCGTTTCAAGATCGACGGACGGCCGGTCATCTACGAGTGGTCGCTCAACGACTTCGCCTTCAGCGACCAGGACAACGGCAACATCACCAAGTTCGTGAACGCGATGCGGCAGAAGGCGAAGGCCGAGTTCAACGTCGACCCGTACCTCATCGCGGACCAGTCCTGGACACAGCAGGACCCGAGCAGCGCCGCGGTCGTCGACGGCGTGCACGCGTGGTTCCCGGTGCCCGGCGGCGAGACGATGACGACGTTCAACGGCCGCTCGTACGGCGTGACCGTGCCCGGCTTCCACTTCGCCAGCGGCTCGACGAACATGAACATCGACGCGAACCACGGTCAGACCCTGGCGGGCAACCTGCAGAAGACGGCCGGCTCCGGCGCGTACGCGACCCTGGTCGAGGGCTTCAGCGACTGGGAGGAGAACGCCACGATGTGGCGGACCGAGCCCGGGACCTACGACCAGCGCCGGTACGACTACCCCAACCAGATGATCAATATCCTGCGCCGGTACTCGCGGAACCCGTACCCGGCCGACCTGCGCGTCCAGGCCGAGTCGGCGGACGGCTACCAGGACACCACGGCCGGAAACCAGTGGAACCTCTACCGCGACGGTGACATCGACGTCGAGAAGACGACCGACACCGGCGGTGGCTGGGACGTCGGCGGCATCGCGAGCGGTGAATGGCTGCAGTGGCAGGAGATCCCGCTGCAGGGCTCGGTGACACTCAAGGCGAGGGTCGCCACCACCGAGGCCGGGCGGCAGTTGCGGTTCGTCGTCGACGGTGTCGCCGGACCGACGGTCACCCTGCCGAACACCGGAGGCTGGCAGACGTACCAGACCGTGAACGCCGGCACGTTCAGCCTGGCCGCCGGCAGCACCCACACCGTGCGGGTCGAGTTCGTGAGCGGCCCGCTCAACCTCAACTACTGGACGAACTGATCCCCGCGGCCGGGCGTGGTCGCGCCACGCCCGGCAGCAGCGGCAGGTCCGTACGTCAGGCGTTCCACGCCTTGGTGAACTCCGCCTGGTTGATCTTGCCGTCGTTGTCCTGGTCCGCGTGGCCGAAGATCGAGTCGATCTCGTCGCCGGTGACCTGCTCGCGGCGGGCGGTCATGGCGAGCTTGAACTCCATGGCGGTGACGTAGCCGTCACCGTCGTAGTCGAACTCCTGGAACGTCTTGGCGGCTTCGTCCTCGGGCATGGTCACAGGAACTCCTGGTGTTCGCGATGCTGCGGCGTCTGCATGAAAGCACACAAACCTATCGCCGCATGCGAAAGCGGCGGCCGGCGGGCGAGTCGCCCACCGGCCGCCGGCCGCGCGCTGCCGGGTCAGCTGCACGGTCCTTCGTCGGTCCAGACGTCGGCCTTGCCGGGCGTCTCGCCCTGGGTCCACCACTTGGCCTTGTAGGTGTGCTTCGTGTAGGTGACCTCCATGCCGCCGGTGTAGACGCTGGAAGCGCTCCACGCCGGCGCCGCGCAGGTACCCGCCGGAGGGTCGGTCGGCGGGGGAGGCGGGGTGGCGCCGCCGAACCTCGCGGTGAACTTGGTGAAGTCCCAGGCGCTCTGCGCGACGCTCGAGCAGGTGCCGGAGGTCTGCCCGTTGTTGTCGGGCGTGCCGCACTGCCGGTCGCGGTTGACCGACCAGTACGTGTAGCGGGACAGGCCGTGCGAGGTGGCGTAGTCCAGCACGGCCTGGAAGTCGGCCTGCCGGAAGTACTCCCCGGTGTCGGACCGGCCGTTCATCAGGGAGACGCCCTCGCGCGCGTACGCGGTGGCGCTGCTCCAGCCGAACGTGCTCATCAGCGTGGAGTGGAAGCCCTCCAGCGCGCTGATCTGCGCCGCCGAGCCGCCGAACCCGCCGTCGAACGGCATGATCGCGTAGTTGGCGGGCGTGAAGCCCTGGCTCTTGGCCTCGGCGAGCATCTGCTTCCCGAACCAGCCGGTGCCCTCGCCCCCGGTCGTACCGGCCGTGGTGACCGAGACGTAGAGGCCGGAGTTGTTCTGCTGGAGGATCTTCGCCGCGCCGATCTCGTTGTGGATCGCGGCCGCGTTCTCGTACTCGGGCTCCTCGAGGTCGAAGTCGATCGCCTTGAGGCCGTACTTGGTGATCACCTGCTGGTACGCCGCGGCGGTGGAGGACGGGTCGCCGCAGGTCTGGCCGAGCTTCGTGCCACCGTACCCGCCGATCGAGACGGTCACGTCACCACCGGCCGCCCGGATGCCGTTGATCACCGACGCGGCCTGCGTGTCGGAGGAGACCGGATGGGTGCCGTCCCAGGTCGGGCTGCATCCACCGCCGCTCGGGGCGAGGATGAACGCGAGCTGGAACGACTTCTGCCCGGTCGCGCTCATCACCGGGCCGAGGTCGGGCGGGCTGTTGTCGAACGGCATGACGTACGGCGCCGCGCCGTACCAGTTGCCGCCGAGCGCCGCGGCGGCGGCGGGTTCACCCGCGGCGGCCTGGCCGGCGAGGCTCAGCGCGGAGACGGTGCCGAGCGCAACGGTGGCCGTGGTGACCGCGGCGGCGACGAGCCTGCGCCGCCGTCCGGCGATGCGTGCCTTCCATCGCATGTCGTTTCTCCTTCGGGGGGATGACTTACGGACCGGCCGTAGTCCTGGCGGGGACCGAACCGGGGGCGGAAGCGTCTCTTAAGCTTCTCTTAGGAAACCTTCCTATTGGATATTCGGGAGAGTACCCCCAAAGGCGGCGCCCGAAGCGCCGTACGGAGAAGTCGCCGAAAGCCGGCGGCGCGCGCTCAAGGAGACGCGAGGCCCGACGCCGTACGGCGGTAGAGCGGGTCGGCGACACAGCCGGAGCGCGCGTGGTGCAACTGGCGTATGCGCCATAGCGCGCCGCTGCCCTGGTACGCCGAACTCAGGGCCGCGTCCAGGACGCTACGGTCGGCTGCGGCTACCAACAAACACGCATCACGGCCTACTAGGCGGTGGCTCTTCTGCTCACCGGAACAGTGATCTAGGGACTCCACCAGCCGCACCCAGTCGAGCCCGCCAAGGCATCGCATTCAACGCCCTCGTCTACACCCCCGACCTCCTCTGGTCGATCACCGACCTTGGCGGGAGAGGTTTTCGACCCCACGGCATCTACCAGTGGCTCGCTTACTTGTTCATCGCCGTGGGCTGGACTCTTGCCACAATGGTGGTCGTCGGCATTGGGTGGGGCGTCAGTTGTCAATAGCTCCCTTGTCGACGTTCGCTGCCGCATACCGGTCGGCCAGTTCGTTAATCGGCATTTCGGACAGGATGGAAACGCTCCTCGCTATGCGACAGCCGGTTTGATGTGCGGATTTCTTCCATCCCTGAGTTCAGGGATGGCACGTCTCGCGGAGACGTGTTCCCATTGCCTCGAATGATCGACATCGACGCATGTAGTGGGATGGGAAGAAATGGGACGGGGGCATGGCATCGTAGTCGATAAAATTGATGATGCTCTGCTGCTGGTTCTCTTGCGTCCCAAAGCTAGGATCCTCTGGGCTGCAGCTCGAAGCCGGAAGGTATTACCTCTCAAAGGAATATTTATTCCTCGTTGCCGGCAGGGGAGCGTTGATGCCTCTGGTTCGACGACTATCGACCGATGAGGCTTGGATCGTCACGATAGGAACTTTCGAAGGTAGTGTTCATGATTACGCTGAGTCCCGAGCTGCTAAGTGACGCAGGCTTCGTCAACATGACGGAAGAACAAGTCCGCTTGGCGCTACAAGACATTTACAACACACTCGAATTGCGGGTCGGAAGACGCCTCGCGAACAAGCTGACCCAGGTACAGCTAGCCCAGTTCGAAAAGCATATCTCAGCGAACGATGAGCGGGCCGCCCTCGGCTGGCTAGACGACAACTCCCCCAACTATCGCGAGGTCGTCCATGAGGAGTATCAGTTGATCATCGAGCGTCTGAACGGTGCGATTGAAGCTGGTGCCCGTGACTGAGCATGCGAGTCGTGCCTTCATGGAGGGCGACGCCGCAATTCCGGATGGCGTCCGGGACGTGGTGTCGGCACTGCGCGACCTACTCGGGGATGTGACCCCTCCGCGGCGGGTCAAAATCGACGATGATCCGGTCAGGGCGGCCTTCGCCCGGGGGACCAATCTCGAGGACGAATCGGTCGTCGGCATCTCTGGCGCTCGGGGCTCCGGGAAGACGACGCTGCTCATGGCGCTGTGCGTTGAACTCCTCAGTGATCAGAAGTACATCGTGCTGCCGTTGATTCGGCCGGAAATGTTCCGCGCCTCCGACTCGCTGCTGTCGATCATTGTGAGCCACGTCCGGACGATGATCGAGGCCTGCCTGGACGGGCGCGGCGAGAAGACCAGCGACGTGACCCAGGTATCCAGCGTGGTCCAGCGGGCGTTCCGCGCAGCGGTGCTGGCCACCGGCCGGCCCGTGCTCGCCAACACCCTCCGAACTGCCTCGCTCACTCAGTACGCCTTAGACAGCGAGGGTCTGCTCTCATTCCAGGAAAACCTCGTGCCTAGCGTGGCCGCGCTGATGCGGCTCCTGCGCGAGGTGGCCAATCGTGACCGTGACGCCATCGTCGTCATCCCGATCGACGACGGTGATCTAGTGCCGCGGCGCACCCGGGAAATCATGGAGGACCTGCGAATCATCCTGTCGGTAGGAGGCGTCGCGCCGGTAGTTTGCATGTTCCGCGACGACTTGCGGGTGCATCTGACTGCCGACCTAGTGCATGACTTCGGTGTTTCGGTCTCCGGCGCACACGCCGAAAGACTGGCGGTGCGGCAGATCGACAAGCTGATTAGCCCGGCGCGTACTGTCTCTCCGCCGTACCTCCGCTATGAGCGCCGAATGGCTTTCACACCTATCGGCGAGACGGTACCGCTGTCCGATCTGCTGTTCGAAATCTTCCGGCGGCTCGATCCCAATGGCGGGACGGCCGAGGAGCTCGTCACGTTTCTCTCGCAGGCGTCCGACCCTCATTTAGAGGAACCTGTGACTGGCATCTCCTGGCTGCCTGAGACGCCGCGGCGGCTGCAGAACCTTTGGCGGGTCTCCGATCAGCTAGTGCGGGCTCTGCGCAACAACGATACACCCAGTATCTCACCGTGGCTCAAGCACTTCGTCGATATTGTTGCGCAGGATGCGGAATACGGAGTGCGCCTGGACATCGAGTCGGTCGAGTCGGCCCGCAAGGGGGTGCCAGTGTCTGTTAAAGCCTCGGCGGCTTGGACCAAACTCAATCTATCGGTGCGGCCAATAGGGATGTGGACAAATACGATCGATGAGCCACTTGGAAAAATTCGCCTGCGACGGTTTGGCGGTCCGGTCGGTGACGTTGGCAGCGACGGGCCCGGTCAGGGTCAGGCGGGTAACGGTGCGGTCGAAATTCCGTTCGCCGATGTGGCCAGCGCCTTGTTTATCGAAGACCTATTTCGACTCTCCGCATTCCAGCCACGGCGGCCGACCGGCCCGGCTCATCTGATTGTCAGCGACTTCAGCTATCTCCAGGAGATCAAACTCCTGCAGCAGGACACTGACGATCTCTTTCTTAGCATCCCGATTTCCTATGGTGCGACATATCTGAGCCGTTCGCAGAAGACATGGAACGCGCTCGTACTACGCACCCAGCAGAGTTGGGCGGCCTGGAATAACTACGAGCGGTTGATCACCGACTATATCGGCCTGGTTACCACGATGTGGTTGGATGGCGAGGACATCGGACCAGGGGCATCGCTGCCCACGCTGGCCGAGGCGGTCGATCGGGCAGGCGTGCGATATCTGCAGTACGTCGCCGAGTTCAAGCGCAACTCTCTGGTTTTTGATGACTACAGTCCCGGAAAAGCATTCTGCTACTGGTATGAGATGACGCTGCCTCGCTGCTTCAACGAGCTGTTCATCGCATCAGAACCGCTGAAGTGGATCATCGCGAACTGGTCGGCCACGCTGACGCGAGGCGGGCGATCATCGCGTGCCCTAGAGGAGCTGCGGCAGCTGTTCCGTGATCGGGTCACAAAAAACATGAACCCGCCGCAGCGCCCCGGCAATGATGGTCTATGGCTGGTCGGCTATCGGCAACTGTTGGAGTACGTCAGCGAGGAACTGCTCTCTCTTGTAGAGCCGCTGACCGGTGACTATGACAAGCGCCGTGCCCGCAGCGCGCTGGGCAGGGCGACGACAAGCGAGTCCGTCGACATCACCGACAGGCGGGGCAATTACGAGTACGCTGCGCGGGCCAACGACACGGGTACCGCTAACCTCGCACTGATCTCCACGATTATGGCGGAGCTCCGCCAATGACCGACCCTCAGATCGCTGCGTTCCTCGCGGCCCATATGGCGCAGCGAATCGAATGGCTCGGCCTCAGTGGATACGAACTTGCCAAGGCGGCGTTGCTGAACGGCTCCGATCGGAGCCATTTCGAACTAGCTCGGATGGGCCGAGGCGAGCTGGTCGGGGTGGGACACGATCTGCCAACCCGCATTGCCGAGCAGCTTGATAGCACCGAGTACAACCATCTCAAGCTATGCGCGGTCGCCACCAACTACGAACGGTATGACCTCGATTTTATGTTCCCGTTCGAGCTTCTCACCGACCGCAGCGACAACAGCGCGATTAACCCTGCGGAGCTCGACATCGATCTGGCCGACTCGCACCTGCACTCGGGCGCGTCGATGGGTTTGCTCACCTTGCTCGGCCTGACCGTTAACGCCCGCACCACTGACAAGGGAATGCGCGAACTCTCGGCGCATGACGGTGTGGGGCAGCCGTTCGCAATTGCCGCGCTGATCTACGGGATCCGCGTCGCCATCATCTACCTGAATTACGTCCGCAGCGGCGGGCTGATCGATCTCGAGCCGGTGATCCTCGAATCGATCCGGGTCGGGCGGTACTGGCGCGAGGTGACCGAACTCGCCTTATCGGTTTCGCGTTACCCTACCGATTCGCCGGACTCAGTGTCGGGGCTAACCTGGGAGGTCCTAGAGGAAGCCGCGCCGCACTGGCCAGTGATCGACTCACCAGCCGACCTGATCCGCGCCAAGCTTAAGGAATTCGCCGACGCTGAGGTGCTGGAGGACGGCGACCTTCTAAGCGGTTTGATCATCGCATGCACACATTTGACGAGGTTCCTGCGCGCACGTCCTGGCGAAGGATTGCCGATATTCGTCGACCGATTCGAGCAAATGGGACTGCTACGCGACGGTGCTATCAGCGAACTCAAGGGGCTCGCGTTCGCTGGGGCGGTAGACAATGTTATGCACTCGCCACGGGTGTCCTCGGCTGAGTTCCGCAAGTCAGTGACCGTCCAACCGTTCTCGACTCCCGCCAGTCTCGAAAAGAAGATCTTGAGTAGCCTTAGGAGCCATTTAAGCGGCTTCTCGCGTAGTGCGGCCGTGGCCGAACGTGCTCGTGCTTTGTCGGTCCCGATGACCTTCCTCCGGCAGGGCGACTGGTCCGGATCTGCCCAAGCGCCCTACCTCTTGTACGACTTCGCGCGTTACTGGAATTTGGCGCTCGCCATCGAGGGACTGCTTGAGCAACATGAGCCCGTCCGGTCCATGCTAACTGCCGTGGACGTTGTCGGTGACGAACTGACCACCCCGAATTGGGTGTTCGTACCACTCCTAAAATACCTACGTGCCCTGCCGCACGGGCTGGTGACCAACAGCCATGCCGGGGAATCGTTCCTCTGGCGGATGCAGGGCCTCCGAAGTGTGGGCGAGCTGATCTTTCCAGACCGAGTGGTCGACCGAATCGGTCATGGGCTTGCCCTGGACGCGACGGTCGCTGAATTCGTGGCCCCCCGCTGGCCACGCGAGCTGCACCGACGGGCTGTCCTTGAGGACCTCTGTTGGCTCTCAGAGGTGGCACCATATCTGTCGCTCGGCGACGACTTCGCCAATGGCGCTCGCGAACTCCTCGACGACCTAGTGGGCGAGTCGGGCCTAGCCATGTACGACGTGGACTCGGACAGCCTGCTGGCTGCGTGGCTGGCGCGCCGCGATATCGGCGGTTACCGACTGCACTTGCAGGGTGAGACGCCCAGGCGTCTGGCTGCACAGATCAACGACCCGCCAACGGCCCTGAAGGCATTTCACCCCGACTGGATGAGCCCAGTCGGCCGCGCGCTCGTCTTCTTGACCCACGGCGGACCGAAGGCGCTGCATTGGCTGGAACGGCCGGCAGGTCCTGGCCTCGCGTCACGCTTCCGCCAATTCTGCGAACGATATGAAGAACCGGTCGCCGCCGGACTGCGCCGCACGCTTGCGGCTGGCCGGGAAGCGGGCGTCGTGGTCGAGTCCTGCCCCACCTCCAACATGCGCCTAGCTGGCCTGCCGTCGGCCCGCTACCTGCCGATCGCCCGCTGGCAGCAGGACGGTCTGGCGGTAAGCGTTAGCTCGGATGACCCTCTGATCTTTGGCAACACGGTGGACCGCGAGTTCGGCGTGCTTCGCACCGCAGGTATCGGCATCGACTTTGATGACCTGGGCCGGGTTTCGCGGGAAACGTGCTGCAACGGAGCGGCGCCACGGTCTAACGCGGAGTACCGCCAACTGGCCGACTGGACCGGTTTTTAGCAATGGCGGTCTCGTTACTCGTCTTGCCGCGTCCAACTTACTAAAATCGACCTGTCTCTATCCATGGATCAAGCGGTCCGCGATCGCGCCTGCCTTGATGCCGGCCACGACATTGTATGTAAGGGTTGGAGCGATTACCGTCGCTGACGGGATGCAGGTCAGTGGTACCGGTTGGCGGTGCCGACTTCCCCCGCTGATAGCGCGGGTTCGATTCCCGTCACCCGCTCAGTGTCGGCATCGGCGCGGAACCCTCGTTGTGGGGGTTTCGGTCTTCACGCTCCCGCCGGTCTCTGTCGGCTGAGAGCGTGCCTTGCAAACGTGCTCCTGAACGACCTGAATGCTGACCTCGGCGAGCTGAGGCACACGATCGAAGGGCATCGCTCCTCGTCGGCGACGCGCTGCTTGACCTCCATAAGTCGGGTGGTGGCGGCGGGCAGATCGGAGGCGAACGCGGCCCGGACTTCTCAGCTCGGAGGTACAGATCGGTGCCGGTGGTGCGGTCCTGGGCTGGGGTCGCGCACCGGCGTCCAGGTAGGCGCTGATGGCATCGCGGTTCCTGGAAAGGCAGCGGATTCGCGAGTCCATCCGCTCGCGATGGCGCTCGAGGTCCGCGATGAGTTCCGGGGTCGCGTCCGTGACGTGGATCGTGCAGGATCATCGAGGTAGGGGAGGATCTGCCCGGTGATCCTGGTGGTCAGGCCCGCGTCCAGCAGGCCGCGGATCTACACGATGCGGTTGAGGAGACGCTCGGGGTAGCCGCGGTAGCCGTTCGGCGTCCGCCCGGGGGCGAGCAGGCCCTGTTCTTCGTAGTAGTGCAGCAGGCGCGTCCGTCGAGACGTTGGTGCGCTCGGCCATCTCACCGATCCTCACGGCGGCGCTCCTCCCCCGGCTTGCCTTCACACTAGTGTCAATGTTCGACCAGGGCCCTCCACTCACGTGGAGGACAGACATGTCGCGCGCGGACGTCGGCCGGAACCGGCCGGGCGAGTGCCCTCGGGCATCTCGGCCGACCGATCGTCGTCCATCGCACGTACCCTCGGCGGGATCCCTGTCTCTCCCCGCGACGGAGACGTTCTTGAGCGTTATGACAGCGGCGGCGCCGGTCACCCAGCGCCGATCCGCCACACTGGCCGTGCTGTCCCTGGCCCAGTTCCTCATCGCCCTCGACTACTCGATCATCTATATCGCCCTGCCCAGCATCGCCGGCGACCTGGGCCTCGCGCCGGCGCTCGCCCAGTGGGTCATCAGCGCGTACGCGGTGCTGTTCGCCGGGTTCCTCGTCGTCGGCGGGCGGCTCTCGGACCGGGTCGGGGCGGCGCGTCTCTTCATCGGCGCCATCATCATGTTCGGGGTCGCCAGCGCGGTCGGCGGCGCGGCGCAGGACGGCACCGTCCTCCTGGCGGCGCGCGCCGCCCAGGGGCTCGGCGCGGCCCTGCTCCAGCCGGCCGTGCTCGGTCTCATCGGCACGACCTTTCCCGCGGGGCCGGAACGCAGCAGGGCGCTCGCCGTCTGGGGATCGGTCGGCGCGTCGGGGCTCGCCGCCGGCGCCATCCTCGGCGGTCTGCTGACGACGGCGTCGTGGCGGCTAACGTTCTACGTCAACGTCCCGCTCACGCTGCTGTGCGCACTGGGTGCGGCGGTCTGGGTCGGCCCCGCACGCGAGCACGTCCCGGCGGGCCGGATCCCGATGCTTGCCTCGGTGCTCGGCACGGGCACCGTCCTCACGCTCGTCCTCGGGCTCACGCTCGGCTCCGACCGCGGCTGGGCGGCCGCGCCGACCGTGGTCTGCCTCGGGTCCGCCCTCGCGCTGTTCGCGGGGTTCGTCCGCAACGAGAGGGTCTCCGGCAACGTACTGATCGAGCACGTGCTGCGGCGTACGCGCTCGCTGCGTTCCGGTGCGCTGGCGACGGCGCTCTACATGGCGAGCGTCGGTTCGGAGTTCTACCTGCTCACTCTTCTCCTGCAGTCCATGAAGGGGTACACGCCGTTCGAGGCGGGGCTCGCGTTCCTCCCGCTGGCCGTCATGGTCACCGCGGGCGGCACCACGGCGGGCCGGGCCGTGCGCCGGTTGGGCGCCGGCACGGCCCTCGTCACGGGGTTCGCCATCGCCACGGCCGGCCTGCTCTGGCTCGCGGTCACCCTGCACGGTGACTCGTACGCGGCCGACCTGCTGCCGGGGCTGGTCCTCAGCGGGTTCGGGCACGGGATCATCTACACGTCGATGTTCATCATCGGCACGCACGACGTGCCGTCCGCGCACCAGAGCACGGCGGGTGCGCTGCTGACCACGTCCCAGTACCTTTCCGGGGCGGTCACCGTCGCGGTGCTCACGCTCACGCTCGGCCCGTCGCCGGACTACGCGAGCTTTCGGATCGCCTTCCTCCTCACCACCGGCGCGGCGACCGCGGGACTGGTCCTCGCCGCGTCGCGCCGCCACTGACGTTCCCCGGCCGTGGTCGCGCGAGCCCATGGGTCTTCGAACACCTGTTTGAACTGGGGCGTACACTGGTGCCATGACGCTTGCGCTCCAGGGCTCGCTGCTGGACTGTGCCGACGAGGTCGGCCTGGGTGAGCTCGGCTCGTCGGTACGGCGCACGGTCCTCGACCGCGGAGCCTGGATCGACCTGCGGCCGGGCTGGCTCACCGGCTCCGACACCCTTTTCGACCGGCTGGCCGAGACCGTGCCGTGGCATGCGGAGAGGCGGCACATGTACGACCGTGTCGTCGACGTCCCGCGGCTCCTGAAGTTCTACGACGAGGACGAGGCGCTTCCCGACCCCGTCCTCCTCGCCGCCAGGGAGGCGCTCGGCGCGCACTACGCCGACGAGCTCGGCGAGCCGTTCCGTACGGCCGGACTGTGCCTCTACCGCGACGGCGCGGACAGCGTGGCCTGGCACGGTGACCGCATCGGACGCGGTAGCACCGAGGACACCATGGTCGCGATCGTCTCGGTCGGTGCCCCGCGCAGCCTGCTGCTCCGCCCGCGCGGCGGCGGCCACGCGCTGCGCCACGACCTCGGCCACGGCGACCTCATCGTCATGGGCGGCAGCTGCCAGCGCACCTGGGAGCACGCGATCCCCAAGACCGCGCGCCCGGCGGGGCCGCGGATCAGCATCCAGTTCCGTCCCCGCGGAGTTCGCTGAGACTTCGCCGGCACGCCGTACGCCCGGTCGGCGCGGGCCCGCCTCTCCATCGCAGCCTGGATAAGGCCGTCACCGTGTGACACGCCGGAGGCTGCCGGATCCGGCCAATTTCACCGGCCCTCGGGAGCGGTCCGGCCCCGCTGACCTGGGGCGTGGGGGAGAACTACCAACCCGACCCGGATAGTTGGGATAATTTTCCACCTTTTCCTGAGCCGCCGCGCAAGATATCTACGTACTAGCGGGTGTGGTGTACGACCGGAAGGAGCCATGCCCATCCGCCGTATCCCGCCGACGTGACCGGCCGCGCGAGTGTCCGGCCGCGGAGTGCACGACAGTCCCCAGGTCTCCCCCTCCTTGGAGGATCACGTGGCACTACTCAGACGCTCTCCCCGGACGGGGCGTAAGTCCCGCCTGGCAGCCCTTTCGGTCGCGACCGTGGTGTGCGGTGCGCTCTTCGCCGCCGCCCAGCCCGCCGGCGCCTCGGCCGACCCCGTAACCCATCCGGAGCGGGACTGGCTCGGCTCCCAGGTGGCCAGGCATGTGCCGGATTCCGGCAAGGTGCTGCTCCGGCCGGCCGTCGCGCAGACCCCCGGCCTCGACGTCAGCAGCTGGCAGGGCAACGTCAGCTGGTCGGCGGTCGCCGCCAACGGCGCCAGGTTCGCCTACTCCAAGGCGACCGAGTCGACCAACTACACGAACCCGTACTTCAGCCAGCAGTACACCGGCGCGTACAACGCGGGTCTCGTCCACGGCGCGTACCACTTCGCGACGCCGAACACCTCGTCCGGCGCGGCCCAGGCCGACTACTTCGTCGCGCACGGCGGCGGGTGGTCCAGGGACGGCAAGACATTCCCCGGCATGCTCGACATGGAGTGGAACCCCTACGGCGCGGCCTGCTACGGGCTGTCCGCCTCCGGCATGGTCAACTGGATCCTCTCCTTCAGCAACGAGTACCACGCCAAGACCAGCCGCTGGCCGGTCATCTACACGGCGACCAGCTGGTGGAGCCAGTGCACCGGCAACACGGGCGACTTCTCCTCCACCAACCCGCTGATGCTCGCCAACTACAACGGCTCTCCCGGCCCGATGCCCTACAACTGGGGCTTCCAGACGATCTGGCAGTTCGCCGACGCGGGCACCTTCCCCGGTGACCAGGACTACTTCAACGGCGACTACTCGCGCGTCCAGGCGCTGGCGAACGGCTGAGCCCATGACGCCGGACCCGTCCGGCCCGAGGCATTCTCCCCCCGGCGTGAGCCGAGGCCCCCGCACCGCCGCTCCGCGGCGAGACCACAGAGGAAGAGAGGCAGCGCATCCCCTCCGGCGCCATTACCGGAGCCCGTGCGCGCACACGCGATGAACGACAACTCCATGACCCGGCGCACCGCGATGATCGCCGGCGCCGGTGCCGCGTTCGCCACCCTCGGCCTGACCGGCACCGCGCGCGCCGCCGTACGAAGCGTGGCACCGGCGGCGACCCTGACCCCCGAGCAGCAGGCCGGGCAGCGGATCATCTACTCCTACTCGGGCACGGCGGTACCGCAGGCCATATTCGACGCGATCACCGCCGGGAGAGCGGCCGGCGTCATCTTCTTCGGCGACAACATCTCCAGCCTGAACCAGATCAACTCGGTGTGCGAGGACCTGAAGGCGGCCAACCGCTCCAGCCCGGTCACCGCGCCGCTCCTGCTGATGACCGACCAGGAGGGCGGCCAGGTGCGACGGCTGCCGGGCGGCCCGACGATGTCGGAGAAGCAGATCGGCCAGTCGTCCGACCCGCTCTCGGCCGCCAGTGACGCCGGCGACGTGGCCGGCCAGCTCCTCGCCAGCGTCGGCATGAACGTCAACCTCGCCCCGGTCCTCGACGTGTACCGCACCGCCGGCGACTTCGAGGACCAGTACGGGCGGTCCTACAGCAAGGACCCGGCCGTCTGCGGGCAGCTCGGCAGCGCCTTCATCACGGCGCAGCAGGCGTACAAGGTGGCGGCGGCCGCCAAGCACTTCCCCGGCCTCGGGTCGGCGACCGCGAGCCAGAACACCGACTCCAAGCCGGTGACGCTCACCGCCTCCGCCTCCACCCTGCGCTCCGTGGACGAGGCGCCGTACACTCCGGCGATCAGCGCGGGCGTCAAGCTCGTCATGCTGTCGTGGGCCACCTACCCGGCACTCGACCCCGACTTCCCGGCCGGCCTGTCCTCGACCATCATCCAGAACGAGCTGCGTGGCCGCCTCGGCTTCAAGGGAGTCACGATCACCGACTCCCTGACCGCGAACGGCCTGTCCAACTTCGGCACGACGGCACAGCGCGCGGTGTCGGCCGCCAAGGCGGGAATGGACCTGCTCCTCGTGTGCGGGGAGAGCCCCACCAACGGCAAGAACGCACTGACCGGCCTGGCCAACGCACTGCGGAACGGACAGCTCAGCCAGACGACGTTCGACGCCGCGCGCAACCGCGTCACGAGCCTGCGCACCAGCCTGGCCTGAGGTGCCGGGCTCTGGCGCGGCCACGTGATCGAGGCGCATGGCCGGCGGCTCAGCGGAAGTCGTCGGCGTGGTCGTGTACCCATTGAGTGAAGGAGCGCCCCGGCCGGCCGGTGACGGCCTCGGCGGTCGGGGGCCCCATCTCCGACGGGGGCGCGTACGGCAGGACGGTCAGGGGTTCGTCGCCGTCATCGAGCCCGAGGAGGAACCTGGCGTTGGCGGCGGCGAGGCCACCCGGGCGGAGGTACCGCTCGCGTGCCTCCTCGGGTTCGACGACCACGAGCCGGATGTCCTCGCCGATGGCCGCCGCTATTCTCTGGATCTGGCCGCGGTGGCCGATCGGGTCCGGTCCGGTCACGTCGTACGCGGCGCCGGCGTGGCCGTCCTCGAGCAGCACGGTCGCGGCGACGTCGGCGATGTCCGCCTCGTGCGTCGGGTACCGGCCGATATCGGGAAACGGGTCGTAGACGACGCGTTCGGCGCGGATCAGCGGCCCCCACAGCCAGAGCATGTTCAGCGCGAACTCACCCGCGCGTACGTGCGTCCACTCCAGCCCGGACTCCTCGGCGGCCCGCTCCACGAGGCGATGGAAGTCCGTGTCGGCGCCGCCGGTGACGGCACCGGAGGACAGGACGGCGACGCGGCGCACGCCGGCGCGCCGGGCGAGCCCGACCACGGCGTGCGCCGTCGCGGGGACCGGGAACAGGTAGAGCCGCTCGACGCCGTGGAAGGCCTCGGCGAGTGTGCCGGGTTCGGTGAGATCGCCCCGTACCACCGTGACGCCCGCGGGGAACGCAGCGCGCGCCGGGTCGCGGGTCAGTGCCCGTACGTCCTCGCCCGCCTCGACGAGCCGGTCGACGACGAGCCGGCCGATGTGGCCGGTCGCCCCGGTCACCAGCGTCGTCACGGTCGGCCTCCCGGCTTTCGGCGCGAGCCGTTCTCGAAGGCCGCCGCGAGTGAGCGTCTCACTCTCGCCGGGCGTCGGCGAGTAGGTCACGCTGACGCCGCCAGGACGCCACCGCCTGCTCCTGGTCCTCGGCACGGAAGGTGATCCCGCTGGTCACCGGCATCCCCGCGTGCGCGTCCGCCCGTGCGACGGTCGCCGTCAGCTCGAAGCACTCCAGGCCGGCGTCCTCCGGGACGATCAGCCGGGCCGGGCGCGTCCACACGTAGGTCACCGAGCCGGGGGAGACGGCGGCCAGGAGTGCGGTGCCCCCGCGGCCGAGATTGCCGGCCGTACGGGTACCCGGCCACAGCGCGACCCGCAGGGTCCGCTCGTCGTGGACGAGCAGCTCACCGACGCTGAGCATGCTGATCCGCGGGCCCCCGTCCTCGTCGGTCGTGACGAGCAGGAACGCGGGCTGGTCCGGTGGACCGAGCGCGTCGTCGCCCAAGGCCCGGACCAGCTCGGCGGGGAGGCGGTCCTGCGGCTCATCCATGTCAGGTGTCCCCCTGTCCGGCCGCGCCCGATCAGATCGCGCGCTTCACGCGTCGTGTAGGACTCGTCGCCCGGTCGTGCCCCCGTGTCCGCCGGGAACACGCGGCGGCCATGAACGGAACGAGGGTGGCCTCCGCGGCGGAGGCCACCCTCGTTCCGGCGTCAGTCGCGCCAGACCTTGCGGCGCTTGTCGGACAGCGGCTGGGTCGACGCCCAGATGCGGCGCCAGTGCGACACCTGGTCGCCCGACCCGTTCTGCCCGCCGTCCTGGTTCGCGAGCGCGCCCGGGCGGACCGGGCGGGCACCGCCCGGCAGCTCGAGGGCGTCGTCGGCGGCGGCGCGCAGGGCGCCGTACCAGCCGAGATCCTCCTCGGCCGCGAGCTGGCTGACCGCCTTGGCCATCCGCACACGGAAGGCGCGTACGTCCTCGCCCTCCTCCGGGACGAGCGGGCGGCCGTAGCGTACGGTGACGCGCGGCTTGCCCGGCTGAGGCCAGTTGCGTCCCCGCGGCATCGCGGCGTACGAACCCCGCAGTGCGATCGGCACGCACGGGATGCCCTTGGTCACGCACAGCATCGCGGCGCCGAGCTTGAACGGGTTGATCCAGCCGTCCTCGGAACGCGTGCCCTCGGGGTAGAGCAGCAGGCTCCACCCGTCGTCCACGAGGTCCAGGGCGAGGCTGCGCAGCCGTCGCGAGCCGTACCGCTCGACCGGGAACGCGTTGAAGAAGATCGCCGTCAGTGTCGCGCGCCAGCGGACGTCGAAGAAGTAGTCCGACGCCGCGCCGACCGCGACGCGGTCGGCGAACCGCTCCGGCAGCGAGCCGAGGATCAGCGGGGTGTCCAGGTGGCTGGAGTGGTTCGCCACGAACACCACCGGTCCGCGCACGCCGTCGAGGTATTCGGTGCCCTCGATCACCGGCGTCGTCTGGCGGAACGCGACCGGCTTGAGCAGCGTACGGCGCAGACCGGACCGGACCGCCACGGCCACCCGCGTACGTGCCCAGGCGGTGGGGAAGTCGCGTCCCTCCTGCTCGATCATGTGCGGCTCGGCCGACTGCGGCACCGTGGAGCGACCCCGCCAGTCCCGCCCATGACGCAGCAGCCGGACCTCCCTGCGGAGGCTCATCGCACGTCCGCCAGCGTGAGCGGCGGGGCGTGCTGGTAGGTGATCGACGGGCTGGAGCCGACCGTGTCCTTGGCCATCTCCAGAGCGTCCGCGAGAGTCGTGGCCGAGCGGAAGCCCATCCGGGAGGTCGTCTTCCGGTTGCCGCCCACGAAGATCACGTCACCCAGGTGCTCCAGCGCGTGAGCGCCCCAGTACCACATGTAGAACGGGTGCACGCCGTGGTAGGCGTAGCTGTTCCGGTAGAGCTGGATGTACCAGGGGTCGTTGGCGAACTGCTCCTCGTACTTGGTCTCCAGCAGCACCGGGTCGGTGCTCTCGGTGAGGATCTCCTCGAAGAAGTCGATGTAGCTCGGGTGGTGCACCGGGTGGAACTCGTTCGGCACCGGGTGGTAGAAGATCGCCACGCCGCCCTGCCGGACGATCGGCTTGTTCTTGTACAGGTTGAAGAAGTAGCCGAGCCCGAGCGACATCACCAGGATCGGGTTCATCACGGAGTTGACGTTGTACGGGCAGACGTAGGGCAGCCCGTAGATCGCCACGTCGGACTGGCCGTTCACCTCGGTGAGCTGCTGGCGGTGGACGTTCTCCAGCGTCAGCGGGTGCACCTCGGACTGCTCGCCGGCGTGCACGCCGGTCACCCCGTACGGCGCGGCGGTCGACTGCCAGATCCGGCGCCGGGTCTTGGCCGGCAGCAGCTCGTTGGCACGCTTGACCGCGACGTAGGACGCCTGGTCGCGGACGTTCCACTCCCACTCGCGCTTGTTGAGGAAGCCCATCGAGGAGGGGAACGTGTTGTTGTTGACCGTCGTCTCGACCGTGAAGACCTTGACGTGATCGTCGATCACGCCCTTCATCCGGTCGTACGAGTGGTGCATCGCGGAGTTCGGCGGGTCGTTGAAGGAGTTCGAGTGCCGAAGCGTGTGCACGTTGTGGTGGTGCTTGAGGCTCTTGTAGCTCGCCAGGCCGACCGAGACCGACTTGGACCCGCCGCTCATCGCGGTGAGCGTGATGTTGACGTAGACGATCAGGTCGCTCTCGGCGGCCCGACGGTTGATCTCGACGTCCTCACCGTGCTTGGTCTTGCCCATGTGCAGGAGGTTGTCGTGGTCTTCCGCGTCATGGTTCTTCAGGTGCTCGGGGAAGAACGCCTGGAAGACGCGGTCACCGACGGTGCGCCTCAGCTCGGCCGGGGTCATCCGGCGGTGCAGCGCGTTGCCCGCGATCAGCTCCACGTCGTCGACGCCCTTGGCCGCGGCCATCTCGAGCACCTGCTCGATGATGCGCTGGCGTACGTCCGGTGTCTGCATCTGTGGCAGCGGCAGCGACAGGTCGTCGAAGACGATGGTCAGCCGCATCCCGGGCGTCAGCAGCTCGGGGAGCGGTTCGGTGCCGTGCGGGTTGAGCAGCGCGTGCCGGATGGCGGCGTCGACGTTCCGGATCCCGGGCAGGGAGTCCGGCGGGTAGATGACCTTCGCCCCGAGCGGCAACCGCTCCAGCCGGAAGCCCTCACCCTGGTGCATGAGCAGCGGTGGAGTCCGCTCATCCACGTCGAGTACGAAGCCTGGTCTGCTCACTCGTAACCTTCCTAACGGGCCGGATCAAAGGCGACTTTGACGGTGCCGAGACGTCCCGCATCGGCAGCGTGGTTGATGGCCTCGCGCCAGCGGGCGAGGGGATAGGTCGTACCGACGTAACCGTCGAGGGGCGCGGTGCCGGCGAGCCTGATGGCGTCGGCGAAGTCCGCCCCGTCGGCGCCGGAGCAGTAGGCCCCGACGAGCTCCAGCTCGCGGTACCACAGAGGCGTCAGGTCGACCCCGCCGTTCGGCATGCCGGACACGACGACCGTGCCACCCGCGCGTACGAGCCGCAGCGAGGTGTCCAGGCCGCTCGAACCGCCGGTGCACTCGAAGGCGACGTCGACGCCGCCCAGCAGGAAGTCGCCGCCGATCTCGGGCGTGTGCATCCGCGCGGCCGTGACGCGCCGCAGCGCGCGGATCGCCTTGCGCGGCTCGATGACCGCGGTCGCGCCCAGGGCCTTGGCCTTCTCCTGCTGGTGACCGTGCTTGGCGACGACGTACACCGCACCGACCTCGGTGAGCTCGCGCAGCGCCAGCAGCGTGAGCAGGCCGACGGTGCCCGCCCCGATGATCACTGCGGTGGAACCGGGCGCGACCTTCACGCGGCGTACCGAGTGGACCGCGCAGGCGAGTGGCTCGGCCAGCACCGCGCGCTCGTCCGGAAGCTCGTCCGGCACCGCGTGCAGCTGGCTGGCGTGCGCGACGAACTGCCGGCTCCAGCCGCCGCCGGTGTCGGCGCAGCTGCCGGTCTGCAGGCCGGCCGAGATGCGGCCGGTGGTGATGTGGTCACAGCGGCTCTGATGGCCCGACGCGCACCAACGGCACTCCGGGGTGCCGCGGGCGACGCAGGACAGCACCGGGTCCATGACCACCCGCGTGCCCTTGGGCATGCCGGGCAGGTCGTCCTGGGTCTCGCCGACGACCTCGTGGCCGGGGACGAACGGCATCGAGGTCATCGGGGACAGGTACGGGGAGGAACGCCCGGTCAGCAGCCCGAGGTCGGAGCCGCAGATGCCGGACAGCCGTGGCGTCACCCGGGTCCAGCCCTCGCCGGGCAGCTCGGGCGCCTGGCGGTTGATCAGGCGCAGCGGCGAGACGTTGCCGGCGATCATGCCGCTCATGCGCCCGCCGAGCTTGGTGGCGGTCAGGCTGCGAGCGGCGATGAACCGGCCCGGCGACCGGTGGTATTCGAGCGCGAGGATCATCGGGCGCTCACCGCTCCGTTCTTGAGGGTCCCGATAGTGTCGATCAGCACGTCTCCGCGTCCACGGGTGTGAGTGCCCCATTCGTAGATGCGCCAGTGCTTGCGCTTGGCGTGGCGGTACAGCGACGGGTCCGGGTTAACCGCCGCGGGGGTGCCCACGGCCTCCAGCAGCGGCCGGTCGGAGTAGCTGTCCGCGTACGCGTACGAGCCCTCCAGGTCGATGCCCGTGTCGCTCGCGTGGCGGCGCAGCCAGGCGGCGCGTGCCTCGTCGACCAGCGGCGGGGAGTCCAGATAGCCGGTGAGCACGCCGTCGCGGGTGTGCATCCGGCTCGCGACGACCTCGTCGAACAGGCCCGCGAGAGGCCGGACGAACACGTCCACGGTGCCGGTGATCAGGATGGTCTTGTGCCCGGCGGCGCGGTGGGCGCGGATCCGGCGTACGGCCTCGGGCATGACGCGTTGCAGCAGGGCGTCGCCGAGGACGTCGTCCACGAGGTCGCGCAGCTCGTCCATGCCGGCGCCCTCGTAGCGGCGCAGGAACGCGCGGACGAAGTCGCCGCGGTCGCGGCGCTCGGCCCGCAGGTACTTGGGGAGCGAGCGGGCCAGGTCGGCGAGCTCACCGCTCCACTGGGACCGCGGCAGCGACGACATGCGGGCCCACAGATAGGACTCGATCAGGTTGGAGGCGACGATCGTGCCCTCGAGGTCGAACACGGCCGCGACGTCGGTGCGCTCCGGCAGCGAGGGAGTGACCGTGCGCCTGCTGCCGCCGCGGCTGCGCGAGAAGCCGCGCATCAGCTCGGTGACGCTGGGGGAGTGCACCTCCTGCAGGTAGTGCGCCCAGTCGATGTCCGACGGGTCGAAGCCGTCCTCCTCGGCCAGGTCGGCCGGGATCAGGCGGTGCAGCGCGTTGGTGCGGCTGTCGTCGTAGATGACCTCGGCCGCGGTGTAGGCCTGGTAGAGATCGGAGTAGCGGCGCAGGAAGTCCAGGTTGGACTGCTGCCGGTGCACCGCCGTCATCCAGTCGCGGGTCTTGGCCGAGGCGGGCAGCCGCAGCAGCGCACGCTCGGCCATCGAGGTGGCGCGCTCGCTGCCGCTCAGCATCATCTCGACCTGGCGGGCGCCGGGGAACCGCCACACCGGCACCTGGACGTGGCCGCGCTCGCCGGCCGGCATCGGGTGCCGCTGGAAGTAGGCGCGGACGTTCTCGTACAGGCTGCGGAAGGGCAGCGGGTTGCGCGAGCCGGAGCCGACGTGGAAGTAACCGGTGGTGCCCACCTCGGGCGGGGCTGCGGCGACCGCGAGGGTCGCGTTGACGACCAGGTCGACCGGGATGATGTCGACCACGCTGTCGGGCAGGCCCGGGAACTCCGGCAGGACGCCGCGCCCGTACGCGATGATCAGCGGGTCGGCCATCTTGTAGCCGTCGATCCAGCCCGGGTACGGGTGGCGCAGCGAGCTCTCGACGATGGCCGGCCGGACGATGGACAGCCGGCGTTCGCCCCACATCTCCTCGGCCGCACGCTCGCCCAGCGCCTTGGTGAAGGTGTAGACGTCCGGCCAGCCGAGGCTCTGCGCGCGTGCGCGGCCGTAGTCGACGAGGCGGTCGGTCACCCATTCCTGCCGGGCCTCCTCGGCGGCCGAGACGACCGACTGGGGGCCCGCCTTGCGGTGCTCGCCCTGGGCGCGCGACATCGACTTGCGCAGCACCTCGGGCCGGCGCGAGTCGCGCTCGACGTCGGTGCGGGCGGCCAGCGCGCCGGACAGCTCGGTGCGCCAGTCGACGGTGTGGTCGAGGCGGTCCTCCGGCACGACGCCCTTGCGCACCCCGGCGACGTAGGCCGTGGACACGTGCACGACGTGCGGGTCGGCGCCTGCCTTGTGCAGGGCCTCGTACAGGGTCACGACGCCGGAGACGTTGGTGCGGAACGCCTCGTCGATGGGCGGGTCGAAGGAGACCGTGGACGCGCCGTGGATCACCACGTCGAGGTCGCCCGGCAAGGTGACCTCGCCCAGGTCGCCCTCGATGACATTGACGCGCTCGGCCGCGATGCGGCGCAGCTCCTCCTCGCCGATCTTCTCGCGCAGCCGGCGGAAGACGGGCTTGCGGAGCAGGCCGTCGAAGCGGCGCTGTGCGGGCTGGCCCGGCCTCGGCCGGATCAGCACCGAGACCCGCACTCCCGGATAGGAGGACAGGAGCTTCTCGAGCGTCGCCTGCCCGAGGAAGCCGGTGGCGCCGGTCAGCAGAAGGTGTGAGCTGTCGAGACGACGGAACTCAGGTCGGTCTGGCGTCATCCGCTGGCTATCTCCGATCGTGGGCATGAGCCGTCCCGTCGCGAGCTGTACCGGGCAAGACTAACGGCTGGGAGTCCGGTGACCAACGGCCGGGAGGGTCCGACCGAATTCAGGTCTGGTTCATTCTCCCGTATCCGAATCGGCCAGAACGTCGTTCATGGATCCGGACCGGAATGTCTCCACCCTGATGGGGGTGGTGTCGAACCCCGCCTCGCGGATCGCGATGCTCACCGCACCGTTGTCGCGAGCGCGTTCGACCAGGTCAGAGTCGATTTCAAGGCGTACGGCGTCGCCGAGATCACGGACCCGCAGGTCGCGGACAGAGCCGCCGAGGGCGCTGCGGACGGCTGTTTCGGCCCGTTCGATGCGGGCCAGCCGCGCGGGTGTGACCGAAATTCCGTACGCGACCCGGCTCGCCATGCAGGCGGCGGCCGGTTTGTCCCAGACGGCCAGTCCCCAGTGGCGGGCGATGGCGCGCACCGCCGCCTTGTCCAGACCGGCGTCGGCGAGCGGGGTGCGCGCGCCGCGCTCGGCCGCCGCCTTGATCCCGGGGCGGAACCCGGCGGCGACGTCAGACGCGTTGGTGCCCGTGGTGATCGTCTCGTAGCCGAGCTTGGCGGCGAGGGAGTTCGCGGTGTCCAGCAGCACGCTCTTGCAGAAGTAGCAGCGCCGCGGGCCGTTCTCCCGGTAGCCGGCCACGTCCATCTCGTCGGTGGCCGGCGTGTGGTGCGTGACACCCAGTCTCGCGCAGAACTCCCGCGCGGCCTCCAGCTCGGCGGCGGGCAGCGACGGCGAGACGGCCGTCACCGCGGCGACCTGACCGGCGCCGAGAGCACGCATCGCCGCGGCGAGGACGACACTGGAGTCGACACCGCCGGAGAACGCCACCAGTGTTCTGCCGTAGCCTGCCATTTCAGCCAGTAGATCGTCGGAGAGGACCACAACGTCCACCATGCAACACCTATCAGTCGAGGGACTCCGATGACGGTATCTCAGCCTGATGGAGTCACCGATCTCGGCTTCGCCCGCCTGGACACCGCCCGAGCTCCGGGTGGGCCGGACGATCGCCTACGTCCACGGCTCAGCGATGCCGGGCGCCGTCCTACCGAAAATTCTGGCCCGTCCGGTCGCGGATCTGTCCCCGAACCGGCTTGAGATCGTCCTCCCCGGGTCGAGCGACTGCTGACCGCTCATCGTGCTGTGCCACCGACGTTGTGTGTCGTATTGGCGTGGAGCACGGATTCAGGCTGTAGGGCATAGCCGGTCCGTCAACGGACGGATTGTCCCTCGTGGCGGCGTCCGCGGTGCGCAGTCGTATGGTCGCCGGTCATCGGAGCATGGTTCAGGAGGCCGAACACCGGATTCAATGGACGCGTTGTACCCGACCGCACGTTGTGTTTTTCTCAGGGGGATCGTCCGTGGTGTCTACGGCAAACGATGCGTCTACCAACATCATGAGGCTGCTGGCCGGACTGGCCGATCCGTTGCTTGCTCCGGTGGAAGGTCTGCCGAAGGGCGCACATGTCGTCCAACTGGCCTGTGGCACCGGCGAGCTGAGCCTCGCGCTGGCCCGCCGCCGCCTCGATCTCCGGGTCACCGCGATCGATGTCAACCCCACGGTTTTGGATGCCGGGCGGGCCGGTGCGGCCGCGCAGAACCTGCCCGTCGAGTTCCGGACGATGTCGATGGCCGGTCTTGACCTCGCCGATGGCAGCGTCGACGCGATCATCTCCCGGATGGGGATGTTCCTGCCCGGAACGGCTCCGTTCGACGTGGTGGCACGGGAGGCCGCCCGAATACTACGACGCGGCGGGCCACTGAGCATCGCTACCTGGAGTGACCTGGCCGACAGCCCGTACACCCGGATCGGGCTGTCGGTGCTGCGTCGGCTGCTTCCGGAGGGTGCGGTTCCCGACATGGAGGTGGTCTTCAGCGAGTCGGCGCGGCCTGGTGCGTTCGAGGGTTACCTCACGGACGCGGGTTTCCTGGACATCGAAGCCGAGTGGTTTCAGTGGGAGACCGAGTATCCGGACTTTGAGGCGTGGTGGGAGTTCGATGCCGGCTTCGGCGCGCTCAAGCCGTTGTTCGACTCACTCAGCGCCGGTCAGCGTGCCGGCGCGCGCGAAGTGATGGCCGACATGATCGAGGAGCACCGGACCCCCTCCGGTGGATATCGCCTACCGGCGACCGCGCGCGTCATCACCGCCCGGCGTTGAGCCGGGTCGCGTCCGCCGGGTTGTCCGGCGAAGGATCGCCCATGACGCGGAAGCGCCCGGGAGGAACGCCGTACGCCCGGCGGAAAGCGTGACTCAGCGCGAATTCGGTGGAGTAACCGACCCGGCGCGCGATCACCGCCAACGGGCGTCGGTCTCGCGCAGCAGGCGGGCGGCAAAGGACAGACGCCACTCGGTCAGGTACTGGGTCAGCGCCAGGTCGAGCAGGGCCGGCCGGGTCACTCCGGCACCTGGCCCGGTATCGGCCAGGTTTGCCCGCACCATGTCGAACCGCGGCCGCAACTGAGGGTGGCGATCGTAGTCGGGGGAGACCGCGATCACGTCCGGTAGCGAACGCCAGCACATCCTTGTCGAACGTGGTCTCCCCGCCGCATCCGTAGGGGACATCGAGCCGGTCCGTCCAACACGCCGGACGCGACATCCCACAGCTCGGCGAACACGCCACCCAGGGCGTACAGGTCGCTGATCAACGACCGTGGCTGCGGATCGGGGGGTTGCCGGCGGGCGGCGGCGCGAAGACCCTGACCGGCGGGCGGCCGGGCGATCAGTTCAGGGCGGGCAGGGACGGCGAGACGGCCGATACCGCGGCGATTTGGCCGGTCCCGAGCGCGGGCGTTGCCGTGGTGAGTACGACACCGCCGGAGAACGCCACCAGCGTTCTGCCGTAGCCTGCCATTTCAGCCAGTAGATCGTCGGAGAGGACCACAACGTCCACCATGCAACACGTATCAGTCGAGGGACTCCGATGACGGTATCTCAGCCTGATGGAGTCACCGATCTCGGCTTCGCCCGCCTGGACACCGCACGCGCCGCACGCACCGGTGATCCGGAGGTCGTGTTCGGCCAGGGCAAGACCCCGGCACAGATCGTGGCCGCGCTGCGAGCCCTGCACGAGGCGCATCCGGGCGGCGCGATCCTCGCCACGCGGCTGTCCGAGGCCGCGATGGCCGAATGCGCCGAGCGGCTGCCGGAGGCCGTGCTCGACCCGGTCGGCCGTACGGCGGTGCTCGGCGAACGCGAGACGAAGGGCCGGGTCGCGATCGTCGCCGCCGGCACCTCGGACCTGCCCGTCGTACGCGAGTGCGCCACGACCACCCGTGTCTTCGGCGCCGAGCCCGACGAGATCGTGGACGTCGGCGTCGCAGGCCTGCACCGGCTGCTGGCCCAGCTCGACCGGATCAACGAGGCCGACGTGGTCGTCGCGGTCGCCGGCATGGAGGCGGCGCTGCCGTCGGTGCTCGGCGGCCTGGTCGGCGTGCCGCTGATCGCCGTCCCGACCAGCGTCGGCTACGGCTGGAACCTCGACGGCGTCACGGCCTGGCTCGCCACGGTGAACAGCTGCGCGCCCGGGGTCGTGACGGTCAACGTGGACAACGGCTTCGGTGCCGGGGTCGCGGCCGCCCGTATCGCGCGCAGGACGGCCAGGACCTCCGGGACGTCAGAGTGAGGACGCTCTGGGTGGACGCCGGCAACGGCGCGGCCGGCGACATGCTGCTCGCGGCGCTGCTGGACGCCGGCGCAGACCTCGAGGCCGTACGTTCGGGCCTGGCCGGCCTCGCCGTCGGCCCCCTCGACGTCGGTGTGGACCAGGTGCGGCGGCACGGCCTGCGCGCCCTGCACGCGGACGTGCGCGTACCGGCCGACCACGTCTCGCGGAACCTCGCCGACGTCGTCTCGATCCTGTCGGCGGCCGCGTTGCCGCCGCCCGCGCTGGACTTCGCGCTGGCCGTCTTCGAGCGGCTGGCGCGGGCTGAGGCGCGGGTGCACGGCGTGGACGTCCCCGAGATCCACTTTCACGAGGTGGGCGCGCTGGACGCGATCGCCGACGTCACCGGGTGCGCGCTCGCGCTGCACGCCCTGGACCTGCTGGGACCCGCGATCCGCGTCGTGTCGCCGGTGGCCGCCGGGTCGGGTGTCGTACGCGCCGCGCACGGCCCGCTGCCGGTTCCGGTGCCCGCCGTGCTCGAGCTCCTGACCGAGGCGGGCGCGCCCCTGCGCTCGCATCCCGCGTCGATGGAGCTCTGCACGCCGACCGGCGCGGCCCTGCTCGCCACGCTCGCCACCGGCTGGGGCCCGGTGCCCGACTGCGTTCCGGCCTCCGTCGGGACGGGAGCCGGGACCGCCGACCCACAGGGGCATCCGAACGTCCTGCGCGTGGTGGTGGGGGAGTCCTCGGCCGCCGCCGGCTGGGAGTCGGGGGAGCTGCGCCGGGTGGACAGCACGATCGACGACCTCGACCCGCGGCTGTGGCCGGAGGTCCTGGAGGCGCTGCGCTCGGCCGGTGCCGCCGATGCCTGGTGCTCGCCGGCGCTGATGCGCAAGGGCCGGCCCGGCCAGGTCCTGAGCGTCCTGGTCGACCCGGAACGCCTCGACACCGTGTGCCGCGTGGTCTTCGAACAGACCACCACGCTCGGTGTGCGGATCTCCACGGTCGAGCGGCGCTCGCTCCGCCGCGACCGCGTCGAGGTGCCGGCCGGGGGTGCCACGGTCGGCGTCAAGCGCGGGCTGCTCGGGGACCGGGTCGTGACGGTCCAGCCGGAGTACGACGAGGCGCTCGCCGCGGCACGTGCGGCGGGCCGTCCCGTCCACGAGGTGCTCGCCGAGGTACGCGCCGCAGCCGGGGGGCACACACCCGGAGCGACGACATGACCGGAGGAGAACGCGTTGGAGCAGGGAGTGAGCGTGTGGTGACGGTCGGTCTGGTGCATCCGGGGCGGATGGGGGCGGCGGTCGGCCGTGAGCTGGCCGGCGCCGGTACGCGTGTGGTCTGGTGCCGGGACGGGCGGAGCGAGGCGACCGTGCGCCGGGCCGCGGAGGCGGGGCTCGATCCGGTCCCCGATCTGGCGGCGCTGGTCGCCGAGAGTGATCTGATCATCTCGCTGTGCCCGCCCGCCGCGGCCGAGGAGGTCGCGGACGCCGTCGCGCGGGCCGGGTTCGGCGGCCTGTACGTCGAGGCGAACGCCATCAGCCCGGCACGCACCGCGAGGATCGCCTCGCGGTTCGACGCCGCGCTGGACGGCTGCGTCATCGGGCCGCCACCCTCGCCGTCGGCCGGTGCACGGCTCTACCTCTCGGGTGAGTCCCGCAGGGCCGCCGAGGTCGCCGCGCTGTTCACCGGAACGGCGGTGGAGACGGTCGCCGTCGAGGGCGAGGTCGGGCGCGCGTCGGCGCTCAAGATGGCGTTCGGGTCCTACAACAAGGCGTCGGCCGCGCTCGCCGCGGTCTCGCACGCCCTCGCGGAGGCGCACGGCGTCGGCGAGGAGCTGATGACCGAGGCGCGGCGGCTGACCCTCTCTCAGCTCGCGGCGCCGGAGCGGCTGCCCAGCGCGGCGGCACGTGCCTGGCGCTGGGCGCCGGAGATGGAGGAGGGGGCCGCGACGTTCCGCGATGCCGGCCTGCCCGACGACCTCGCCCGCGCCGCCGCGGCGGTCTTCGAACGCTGGGCCCCCGACCGCGACGACTTCGAGATCTCTCTCGCGGACGCCCTCGCCCACCTGCGCCGCCCCTCCTGACCCTCGGGGAAGGTCAGGAGGGGGCGTTGCGGACGATCAGCCACTCGGCGTCCTGGACGAAGTAGCCGAACTCCCCGCGCAGGTACTCCACGACCGCGGGCATGTGCCCGGCGCCGTACACCACCGCCACCGTGATCGGCTGGTCGTGGCACTCCCGGTGGACGGAGGCCAGCCTGCGGACCAGGGCCTCGTCGCGGCGGTCGACGACGCGGTCGCGCATCCACCGGTTGAACCGGCCCTCCGTCCAGCGGTCGTCGTGGTCGTCCGACTCATCGAGGTTCGGCAGGTGGATCGGATCGCCGTAGCGCCCGAGAACACGCAGGGCGATCGCGCCGAAGGAGTCCGTGGCGGTCTCGGTCAGCCGTTCGGCCGACGTCCGCGGCGGACGCCGCGCGTACTCCCAGAAGACCGGGATCCCGAGCGAGTCCAGGTCCAGCGCGACGGTCTGGTCGACGAGGTCGTCGAGGCGGATCCGCGCCATCCGGCGCTGCACGGGCGCGCCGCCCTCTCCGAGGCCCTCGGCCACGATGAGCGCGCAATCCCTGACGCGGGCGGTGACCTCGTCGTAGAAGGAGCGTTCCGCGACGTGGACCATGGGGAAGAGCGCGAACCGCATCGGGCTCGCCCGGCGTTCGAGGGTGAGCACGGACGACCGCACACCCACGATGCTCGACTCGATGAACTGCATCGCCACCCCCGCCACGAGAGCCGCCCGAATGTCAGACGGGCGGCGGCGCCGGACGGTTTCACTTCTCTTCCGCGCGCCCCCAGGCGGAGATCATCGGTGCGGTGGCGAGGTCCATGCCGCCGTCCGCGATGTTCGCCAGGTGCCGGTCGACGTCCTCCTCGGTCGCGTGCCCGCCGGTGACGAGGCCCTCGCGGATGTGCGCGATGGTCGCCGTCTCCAGCAGGTCGCAGGCGGGGGAGGCGATCGGGAAGTACGCCTCGGCCGCCACGTCGGCCAGGCCCGCCGCGCGCAGCAGGGCGGGGAGCCGCCGCCCGTACGCCAGGTCGGCGCCGCGCTCGGCCAGCATGGCGCGGAACCCGATCCGGATCCGGTTGGCCAGCCGCTCCCGCGGCCCGCTCTCGTACGGGGCGCTCAGCGGTTGCAGCGCCGGGTCGGCGTCCTCCAGCAGGAGCCGGCCACCGGGACGCAGGGCCGCCACCATCGACCGGAGCGCCCGCTCGCGGTCGGCGAGGTGCACCAGCACCAGGCGCGCGTGCACGAGGTCGAAGGTCTCGGCCGGGGGTTCGTCGCGCGCGACGTCGTGGCGGCGTACCTCGACCACCGGGCTCGCGGCCTCGAGGGTCCAGGAGACGTCGATGTCGGTCGCGAGGACCCGGCCGGTGGGCCCGACACGCTCCGCCAGCCACCGTGGGACGGACGGCCCGCCCGCGCCGACCTCCCAGCACCGCCATCCGGCCCTGATCCCGAGCTCGCCGATCCGCCGGAACGTCGGCGGATCGAAGATCGCCGACAGCGCGGCGAAACGCGTCCCCGCCTCCGCTCGCGCGTTGTCCAGCAGGTAGCGGTGTTCGCCTGTCACGTGCCCTCCTTCGTCGGAGGAATGACCAAGGTGCTGTGCTTGTCGGTTCCCTCGCTTCGCTCGGTCACGTGGCCGTGCTCAGGAGGGGTTGGAGTAGACGCGGTCCGGGGTGACCAGCACGGCGGTGCGGCGCTCCTCGGCCATGACCCGGTCGTAGGCGTCCCAGTCGTCGTGGTCCCCGCCCGCGGCGGTGAAGACGTCTCGCAGGAGTCGCGGCAGGCCGCCGGCATCGAATCCGGGAAGGGCGTCGTCGGGGCCGGCGAGCTCGACCGGTCCCTCGGCGGCGGCCCACTGCCAGCCGCCACGTGCGACGACGGTGGTGCGTGGCCGGGCGCGAAGGTTGGCCTGTTTCCTCGTCCCGCCCCGTACGACGAAGCCGACGACCTGGGCCCCGGTCACCGGATGAGTCAGGATGCCCGCGTTGACGACGGTCGACTGCACGCTGCCATCGGACCGTACGGTCGAGACCACGCAGAGTCCGTGCTCCGCGGCGGCCAGCCTGGCGAAGTCCGTGAGATCGGTCATCATCGGAGCCTAACCGACGATGTAGGCATTGCCGGGAGCGCTACGCCGCTACGCTCTTGCGCCGAGCTACCGACCGGTCGCCGCGTTCTTTCGGCGGGTCGGGAAGATCATGCACAAGTCCGTTATGGAGGGCACCTTTAGATCATGAGCGGTTTCCGGAAGTTCATCCTGCGCGGGAACCTCGTCGACCTGGCCGTCGCGGTGGTGATCGGTACGCAGTTCAGCGATCTGGTCAAACAGTTCGTCAACTCGTTCGTCAACCCACTGCTCGCCCTGGTCGGCGGCAAGCCCAACTTCAACAGGCTGGTGCTGAGCGTAGGTAAGGCGGATTTTCAGTACGGCGCGTTCCTCACCCAGGTGATCTCGTTTCTCATCTCGGCGGCGGTCGTGTACTTCGTCATCGTGCTGCCGGTCGCCCGGTTCCTGCAGCTCTTCGAGCGCAACGCCGAGGCCATCGAGCGCGACTGCCCCGAGTGCACGCGGAGCATCCCGCTGCGGGCGCGGCGTTGCCCGGAGTGCACCGCCGAGATCGCCCCGGCGACGGGGCCCTCGACAGCGGTGCCCTCACCTCGGCGAGGGTGAACACCGGAAATCACAGACAGGTATCAGTGGTCACGGTTCGGCATTGAAACCATCCAGACGGCGTTGGCGTCGTACGTGGACTTGTCATGCTTCACATACCCGGCGGGTGTGCCGATCGACTCGGCCGGGGCACGGGGGAAGAGGGGTTCGTGCAGATGAACGATGGCGTCAGACCACTATGGAGATCCAGCGGTAAGCCGCTGTCCCAGCTGACGGCTGAGGAACTCACCGAGGCGATCCAGTACGTCGACGGGCAGCAGGAGAGCGACGCTCCCCTGCTGAAGGCCCTGCGTGAGCTGTACGCCCAGCGCGAGATCGACGGCGAGGTGCCGGAGCGGCAGGACGGCTCCGAGCCCCCGCTGCTGGCCTGCGGCTGAGTTCCGCCCGCACGGCGCCCAGGCGCGTACGGGCGGCCGCCGTCCCGTCACGACGGCGGCACGTGCCGGTGACACGCGGCCACGATCGTGGCCGCGTGTCGCGGCGCCAGGGCGGGTGCGCCCGGCGCATCGCCGGTTAGGGTCGCGGATGTCATGTCAGGGATACGAGTGCCGGCCGCGGCCGCCGCGCTGACGGCCACCGCGCTGATGGCCGGGTGCACGCCGGCGGCGGAGCGGACGACGCCGGCGATCCGGGTGGCCACGCCACGGATCGGCGCGACCCCGATGTCGCTCGCGCCCGCCGAGGCCGACGGCCTGACCCGTTTCGACAGCTGGCCCAAGGCGTGCGAGCTGCTCACCGCCGCGGACCTGCGGGCGATCCTGCCCCAGGTCACCAAGGTCGTGCAGACGCCGCGCGAGCAGCAGATCAAGGTCACGAACCTCGGCGACGGCGACGGCGACGACCGTGACGCACCGGGCAGCTCGTGTGAGACGAGGTTCTGGGTCGCCGGGACCGAGAAGAACAAGCACGCACAGCCCGACCTCGTACGCGTCGAGGATATCGCGGTCGGCGACACCGACACGGTCAAGGACAACTACGACTCACTGGCGGGATCAAGGCCGAGGGTGCCGGGCGGGCTCGGCACGCTCGAGTGCGTGCGTGCCGCGCCCGACTACTACTGCCGGCTGCCGCACATCGCCTTCTCCGTGAGCGCGGGCCCGTCGTTGTACATCGACAGCTTCGTGGGGCAGCCGAAGAAGGTCGAGGCGCGCACGTACTGGGTGGACGACGTGCTCCCGGAGTTCGTCCGCTCCGTGGCCGCGAAGCTCCCTCACCGGTAGGCGCGCCTCCTCCGGCTCAGTACCAGCTGTGTGCCTGCCAGAACGACCACGCCCTGCACGGGTCGCCATAGCGTGCGCCGACGTAGCTGAGGCCCCACGCGATCTGGGTCATCGCGTTGTTGTGCCAGTCGGGGCCGGCCGAGGCCATCTTGGAGCCGGGCAGGGCCTGCGGGATGCCGTACGCGCCGCTGCCGGGGTTGCTCGCGTGCTCGTTCCAGCCGCTCTCGTGGTTCCACATCGTCAGCAGCGAGCTCCAGCAGCCGCCCCAGCCCTTGAGCGCGTTCATCTTCTTGGCGTAGGCCTGGTTCTCCGCGGCGCTGGGGTCGTTGCTCATCCTCCTCTTGAGCGCCTCCCACTCGCGCTTCTCCTTCAGCGCCTTGGCCCTGGCCTTCCTCTTCTTCTCGGCGGCCTTCTCGAGCGCGACCTGCTTCTCGTACGCCCGCCGCCTCGCGTTCGCCTCGGCTCCGGCGACGACCGGGTCCATCTGCTGGTTGGACATCTGGCTCAGCATCTCGTTGAGGGAGGTGTCCGCCGCCGCGCCGGGAGGGGGCTTGCCCTTGCCGAAGTTGGTCTTCGCGACGATGCCGAGCACGAGTACGACGATCAGCGTCATGATCACCACGGTGCTCGTGGCCACCCGCTTGATCAGGCCGAAGGCGCGTGATCGCTTGGGCTCCTCGAAGTCACCGGCATACGGGTCGCGCTTCGAATCGTATGAGTCGGTCAGCTCATCCAAGTCGTAGGCGTTTGGGGGACGCCGCGTCGTCTGGTGCCGATGTTGCATAGCAACATAGCTTGCACCATCTAAGCGCTTCTATGGTTGTTTGTCCGCGTAGTCCCTCGTCACATCCCGTGTATCGCTGCCGCGATCCCGTGATTCGGACATCACGCGTCCGATGGGTGAAACGCGTCGAGCTCCTCGCGCGTCGGCGGATCCGCCCCGCGCCGGGTGCAGGTCAGCGCGGCGGCGCGGGCCGCCTCGTCGAAGATCTCGGCGAGTACCGGGGCCTCGGCCGAGCGGAGCGCGTCGCGGCGATCGGCGCCCAGCAGTCCGCGGCCGGCCAGTCCGGCCAGTACCGCGCTCATGTAGGAGTCACCGGCCCCGACCGTGTCGGCGACTCCCCCCGCGCGGTAGGCGGGCACCCGCCGCGGCGGGCAACGCCGCCCGGTCACGACGGACCCGGCCGCGCCGTGCGTCACCGCGACGACGCTCACCCCCGCCTCGATCAGCTCGCCGGCGAAGCCCTCGTGGTCGTCGTCCGGCCGCAGCCACGCCAGGTCCGCGTCACTCACCTTCACGACGTCGGCGACGCGCAGGAGCGCCTCGATGTGGGGGCGGGCGCCGGGGACGCCGTCCATCACGGCCGGCCGGCAGTTCGGGTCGTAGCTGATCGTCGCCTCGTCGCGTACCCGTCGCGCGAGCCCGGCGAGCACGTCCGCGCCCGGCGGCATCACCAGCGCGAGCGAGCCGATGTGCAGCGCGGACAGGCGGCCGAGGCGCAGCCCGGCCACCTCGGCCTCGGTCCACTGCCAGTCCGCCGTGCCGTCGAGCCGCAGGTCGAACGTTGGCACGCCGTCCGCGTCGTGGTGGACGAAGGCCACCGACGACGACTCACGCGCGACCACCACGGTCTCGGTGTCCACGCCATTGCCGGTCAGATGGTCGCGGAGCGATCGCCCGTACGTGTCGTAGCTGATGCGGGCGATCATTCGCGTCGGCACGCCGAGCCGGGCGAGCCCGACGGCGACATTCGCCGGGCTCCCGCCCGGCAGCGCCAGGTACGGACGACCGGGCTCGCCGGTGACCAGGTCGACGACGCACTCACCGGCGACGGCGACGGTCCGGGTGTCATCGGCGGGCAAGGCGCGGCTCCTCATGCGGCGGATCATGTCATCGGCCGGCTCTTGCCGTACGCACCGGTCTCATGGGTGACAGGTCACTGCTCCTTGTGCGTCAGGTGCTCGGTGGCGTCAGGCGGGGCCGGGCTCGTTGCCCCGTGCCGCGCCCGTCATGATCGCGACGGCCTCGGCCATGTCGACGTCCCCGGGCTCCACCACCGCCACACGCCGTCCGAGGCGCTGGATGTGGACCCGGTCCGCGACGTCGAACACGGTCGGGATGTCGTGGCTGATCAGTATGACCGGCAGCCCGCGTTCGCGTACGCCCCGGATCAGGTCGAGGACCATGCCCGTCTCCTTGACCCCGAGCGCGGCGGTCGGCTCGTCCATGATCACGACATGGCGGGCGAAGGCCGCGCTGCGCGCCACCGCGACGCCCTGCCGCTGACCTCCGGACAGCGTCTCGACCGCCTGGCTCATGGAGCCGATCCCGATCTTCAGGTCCCGCATGTGCGAACTCGCCTCGGCTTGCATCCGTTTCGCGTCGAGCATGCGGAAGACCCGCCCGACCAGGTCCTTGCGGCGCAGCTCGCGGCCGAGGAACAGGTTGGAGGCGATGTCCAGCGCCGGCGCCACGGCGAGGTCCTGGTAGACCGTCTCGATGCCCGCGCGCCGGGCGTCGGCCGGGTTGTGGAAGTGCACCGGCCGCCCGTCGAGCAGGATCCGGCCCTCGTCCGGGATGAGGGCGCCCGAGAGCGCCTTGATCAGGCTGGACTTTCCGGCGCCGTTGTCGCCGATCACGGCGAGGATCTCCCCGGGCAGCAGCTCGAGGTCCACTCCGGCCAGCGCCGTGACGTGCCCGTAGCGCTTGACGAGGCCGTGCGCCTCCAGGACCGGGTTCACGTGACCTCCTTCGTCGGAGGGGCGACCCAACGTGCTGTGTTCATTGATTCACTCGCTCCGCTCGCTCATGAGACCGCCTTCGCCGGAGGGGCGATCCGACGCGTTGTGTTCGTTGGTTCGCTCGCTCATGCGCGCCTCCTCCGGGCCAGCTGGTCGACGCCGACGGCGAGGATGACCAGGATTCCGGTGATGAGCACCTGGTAGATGGAGGCGACGCCCATCAGCTGCAGTCCGTTGCGGATGACCCCGACGATGAGCGCGCCGAACAGCACGCCGATGATGCTGCCCCGCCCGCCGAACAGGCTGACCCCGCCCAGCACGACCGCCGTGATGCTGTCGAGGTTGTCGGTCTGGCCGGCCTGCGGGTCGCCGACCGCGGTACGGCCGACCAGGAGCAGCCCGGCGACGCCGTAGATGGCGCCGGCGACGGTGTAGACCGTGATCAGCAGGCGGCGCGTCGAGATGCCGCTGAGCCTGGCCGCCTCCGGGTTGTCCCCGACCGCGTACACGTGGCGGCCGGCGGCGGTGAACCGGAGCACGTACCAGCCGATGACGAACATCGCGAGCATGACCACCGACCCGTACGTGACGTCGGTGTTGCCCAGCGGGAACGTCTGCCCGAGCGCGGTCAGTGTCTTCGGCAGTCCGGTGATCGTCTGGTCGCGGGAGTAGATGTGGGTCAGGGCGAAGGCGATGTTCAGCGTGCCGAGGGTGACGATGAACGCGGGCAGCCGGGCCATCGTGACCAGCGTGCCGTTCAGCGCGCCGAACGCCGCGCACACGCCGATGCCCAGCAGGATCGCCAACGGGGCCGGCAGGCCGCCGACCGCGAGCCGGGTCATCACGATGGTGCCGAACGCCATCGCCGCGCCGTTCGACAGGTCGATGCCGGCCGTGAGGATCACCACCGTCTGGCCGATGGCGAGTGTGCCCACCTCCATCACCTGCTGGACGACCAGCGAGAGGTTGCCGCCGGTCAGGAAGCGGTCGGTGCTCAGCGAGAAGAACAGGCAGGCCAGCAGGAGCGCCGCGAGGGGGCCCACGGTCGGCAGCGTGGCGAAGCGGGTGACCTTCGCGGAGGCGGACCGCACCTGCTCGGTGCGGTCCGTGACGCTCGTCTCGGTCGTGTCGGACATTTGCTCAGCCCCAGCAGTTGGCCAGGCCGAACTGGACGTCCTTGGAGTCCAGTCCCGGCTGTGGCTTCGCGGTGATGAGGTTGACGCCCGTGTCGGTGTAGCCGCTCGCCTTCTTGCCGCCCTTGGCCCAGGCGACGATGGAGTCCACGCCCTGGCTTGCCATCTTCAGCGGGTACTGCTGCGCGGTCGCCGCGATCTGTCCCGACTGAACGGCCTTGACGCCGGAGCACCCGCCGTCGATCGACACGATCATCGTCGTCGCGGTCTTGCCGGCCGCCTTGAGCGCCGTGTACGCGCCCAGCGCGGCCGGCTCGTTGATCGTGTAGACGAGGTTGATACCGGGGTCCTTCTGCAGGCAGTTCTCCATCGCGGTCTGGCCCTTGGCCTGGTCACCGGCGGTGTACTGGGTGCAGACGATGCTCGGGTCGCTGCCGGTGATCCCGTACCCCTGGAGGAACCCGTTGTGCCGGAGCACGCCGACGGTGATCCCCGGGTTCAGGTCCAGCATCGCGATCTTGACCGGCTTGGCGCCCTCGACGCTCTTGGCGTACTTGCCGATCAGCGTGCCGGCGGTGAGGTTGTCGGTGGCGAACAGCGCGTCGGCGGAGCTCTGCGGGTCGGGAGGCGTGTCGAGCGCGATCACGTCGATGCCCTTGGCACGCGCCTTCGCGAGGCTCGGCACGATCGCCTTGGTGTCGCTCGGGACGATCAGGATGCCTTTGACCCCGGCGGCGATCATGTTCTCCATCGCGGTGACCTGGCTCGCGTTGTCGCCGTCGAACTTTCCGGCCGCGGTCATCAGCTTGACGCCTTTGGCCTTGGCCTCTTTCTCGGCGCCTTCCTTCATCTTCACGAAGAATGGATTGGTGTCGGTCTTGGTGATGAGGCCGATCGTGATGTCCTTGTTCGATCCCTTGGCGCCGGAGCCGCATCCGACCGCGGTGATTGACAGCGCCAGGACCGCCGCGAAACACCCGAGGCGTGACGAGATCCCGTACTTCATACCGACTCCTCCCAGCACGCCGCACGCCGTGCGGCGCGTGACTTGACAGTTGGCGGCACGTGTAGGAAACGTTTTCAGGAAACGTTTCCAAGAACGTAAATCGCGAATGTGGGGCTGTCCAGAGGCAGCCCGCATATTGATCGGCCGGGCTCGGGCGGGGGAGGAACGGATGCCAGGTAAGGGGGAGGAAGAGGCGCCGGGCAGCGGCGCGGAAATGCCGGACGAGGGGGTCGAGCGGGCGCCGCAGGAGGGGGCGGCTGCCTCCGGCACCGGTTCGGTGGGTCAGGAATGGGTGTCGGGCGGGGCGGGGGCGGGTGGCGCGGGTTCGGGTTCGGCGGGTCAGGAACGGGTGCTGGGTGAGGCGGCTGCCGCGGGTTCCGGTGCGGTGGGGCGTGAGTGGGTGTCGGGCGGGGCGGGGGCGGGTGGCGCGGGTTCGGGTTCGGCGGGTCAGGAACGGGTGCTGGGTGAGGCGGCTGCCGCGGGTTCCGGTGCGGTGGGGCGTGAGTGGGTGTCGGGCGGGGCGGGGGCGGGTGGCGCGGGTTCGGGTTCGGCGGGTCAGGAACGGGTGCTGGGTGAGGCGGCTGCCGCGGGTTCCGGTGCGGTGGGGCGTGAGTGGGTGTCGGGCGAGCCGGGGGCCGCTGGCACCGGTTCCGGTTCGGCGGGGGAGGAACGGGTGCCGGGGGAGACGGAGCCGGGGCCGGGCGCCGGCCCGGGTGAGGCGGGGCAGGCCGGCGCCGGTGCAGGTCCGCCGGGGAGGTCGGTGCGGCGTTCGGCGACGATGCGGGATGTCGCCAGGCGGGCGGGCGTCGGCCTGGCGACCGTCTCGCGCGTCATCAATGGCAAGCCCGGTGTCGCCCCCGAGCTCGTACGGCGCGTAACCGAGACGGCACGCGCCCTCGGTTACCGGCACGATGTCACCGCCAGCAGCCTGCGGCGGGCCGACCGCCGTACCGCCACCATCGCGCTGGTCCTGGAGGACGTCGCCAACCCGTTCTCGTCGGTGCTGCACCGCGCGGTCGAGGACGCCGCCCGCGACGAGGAGATCCTGGTCCTGGCGGGCAGCAGCGACGAGGATCCGGACCGTGAACGCGAGCTCATCGACGCCTTCACGATGCGCCGGGTGGACGGGCTGATCGTGCTCCCCACGGGACGGACGGACGAGCAGCTCGCCGCGGTCCGGCGGCAGGGCACCCCCGTGGTGTGCGCGGACCGGCTCGTCGAGATCGACCGCGTCGACACGGTAACCGTCGACAACCGTGACGGAACCTGGGCCGCCGTACGCCGCCTGCGCGCCCTCGGGCACCGGCGGATCGCCTTCCTCGGCGACCTGGACGCCATCTGGACCGCGCGGCAGCGGTACGCCGGCTACGCCGGCGCGCAGGCGGAGGCGGGCGAGACGGTCGAGGACCGGCTGGTCCACCGCGACCTGCACGGCGCCGAGGAGGCGCGCGCGGTGACGGCGCGACTCCTCGCCGCCGGCGACCCGCCGACGGCCGTCTTCGCCGCACAGAACCTGCTCACCATCGGCGCCCGCCGCGCCCTCCAGGACGCGGGCCGCCAGGACCAGGTCGCCCTCATCGGCTTCGACGACTTCCCGGTCGCCGACATGCTGGCGCCCGGGATCTCCGTCGTCTCCCAGGACCCCGCCCGAGTCGGGCGTACGGCCGCCCACCTGCTCCTCGGCCGCCTCCGCGGCGGCGACGACGACCTTCCAGCACGGCACGCGGTAGTGCCGACCCGCTACATCGCCCGCGGCTCGGGGGAGATCCGTCCCGGACGGTGAACCGACTCCCGTCTGCCCGAGCACGCGCCGCCCGCCCATGCCTTCCCCGCCCGCCCAAGGACTCCCCGCCCAAGGACTCCCCGCCCAAGGACTCCCCGCCCAAGGACTCCCCGCCCAAGGACTCCCCGCCCAAGGACTCCCCGCCCAAGGACTCCCCGCCCAAGGACTCCCCGCCCAAGGACTCCCCGCCCAAGGACTCCCCGCCCAAGGACTCCCCGCCCAAGGACTCCCCGCCCAAGGACTCCCCGCCCAAGGACTCCCCGCCCGCCCAGGGGGCTCCAGCCCACTTCCAGTGTCCAGGCTGAACGGCAGGGAGGGTAGGTCGCGGCGAACCTGTGGATAACCGGTCAGGACTCCAGGCGGAAGTGCAGGTCCGGCTCGATGGTGGCGACGTCCATCTGCGCCTTCTGCAGGCGTCCCGAGTAGTCCCAGTTGAGCGACTGCCAGCGGGTGAACTCGTCCAGTACCCACTGCCCGGACTGGCGGCTGCCGTTGCCGGAGCGGCCGTTGCCGCCGAACGGCAGGTGCGCCTCTGCGCCGGAGGTGGAGTTGTTGACGCTGACCATCCCCGCGCCGATCCCGGCGCGGAAGGCGAACACCTTCGCCGGATCGGTGGTGTAGATCGCCGACGACAGGCCGTACCCCGGCAGGTTGGCCAGCTCGATCGCCTCGTCCAGCGTGGTGTACGGCATCACGCCCACGATCGGGCCGAAGGTCTCCTGGCGGAACAGCTCATCGTCGCGCGTCACCCCGTCGACGATCACCGGGTGGTAGTAGAGCCCCTTCGCCGGGTCGCCCACGAACCCCTCGCGCGGGTTGTCCGGCGTGATCCGGCCGACGCCGGTCGAGCCGTACGTCGGGTGGTCCCCGATCCAGCCGAGGTACTTCTCGTACGATTCGGCGAACCGTTCGGCGAGCATCGGGCCGAACACCACGTCCTGGGTGGGGTCGCCGGCCGGCGCGGCGCGCGTGGCGGCGTCGAAGCGGCGGACGAAGTCCTGGTGCACCGACTCGTGCACGATCACGGTGCCGAGCGAGGTGCAGCGCTGACCGGCGGTGCCGAAGCCGGAGAACAGCGCGGCCTCCACGGCGAGGTCGAGGTCGGCGTCCTCGGCGACCACCATCGGGTTCTTGCCGCCCAGCTCCAGGCAGGGCTTCTGGAGGTGCAGGCCACAGAGCGACCCGATCCGCGACCCGACCCGAGACGACCCGGTGAAGCCGACCTTGTCCACGACCCGCGCCACGAGGGCGTCCGACAGCCCGGCGAAGGTGTCCCCGCCGTCGGCGTGCACGAGGTTGAGCACTCCTTCGGGCAGACCCGCGTGCGTGAACAGCTCGTACAACGCCGCGGCCGACGCCGCGGCGTACTCGGCGGGCTTCCAGACGACGGTGTTGCCGCACAGCAGCGCCGGGACGAGATACCAGGACGGCACCGCGACCGGGAAGTTGCCGGCCGTGATGATCATGGCGGTGCCGACCGGGACGCGGAAGGTGAACAACTGCTTGTCCGGCATCTCCGAAGGGACCGTCTGCCCGTAGAGCCGCCGGCCCTCACCGAGGAAGAAGTCGCAGGTGTCGATGATCTCCTGCACCTCGCCGAGCGCCTCGGCGTACGGCTTGCCTATCTCCCGCGTGACGAGCCGCGCGAGGCGTTCCTTGTTGGCCTCGACCAGCCGGCCGATACTCGAGATCACCCGCCCGCGTACGGGAGCGGGCACGGCGGCCCAGGCGCGCTGCGCCTCTTTCGCGGTACGGCACGCGCCGACGACCTCGTACGGCCGCGCGAGCCCGACCTCGGCCACGACGTCGGAAAGGTCGGCCGGGTTGAGGGAGCGCACGGTACGGCCGCCGGCGGGCAGCGCCCGGCCGCCCACCACCGACGTGAGGGTCTGCATTCTGGGTCCTCCTCGGAAAGCCGCGTCCGTCACATGGTGCCGTGTACGAGCCCCGGCCGGCACCCAGGATCCGGCCCACAGCAGCGCCATGTCGTGCCGACCACGCCCCCACCGCCGATGCGGCGAATCACCGCTCGGACGACGCTTCCGGCGGCAGCAGGACCTCGGCGAGGTGGACCGCCGTACGGCCCGTGAGCTGTTCGATCTGGGTGCGGCAGCTGAACCCGTCCGCGAGCACGATCGTCTCAGGCGCGGCCTTACGCACCGCAGGAGCGAGGACGCGTTCGGCCACCGCCACTGACACGTCGTAGTGGCCCCGTTCGAAGCCGAAGTTGCCGGCCAGCCCGCAGCAGCCGGCGTCCGGGATCTCGACCTCCACCCCGGCCTTGGCGAGCAGGCGCAGGTCGGCGTCCTGGCCGAGTTCGGCGTACTGGTGACAGTGGATCTGCGCGATGGCCTTGCGCGGCTGGTGGGGCGGCGACCAGCCGGCCTCCTCGAGCAGTTCGGCGAACGTGCGGACCCGCAGGTCCGCGACGCGCGGATCGTCCGGCAGCAGTTTCTCCCAGTCGGAGCGCAGCGCGGCGGTGCAGCTCGGCTCCAGGCCGACGATCGGGATGCCGCGCGCGGCGTACGGGTGGATGGCGTCGAGTGAACGGCGGGCCACGTCGCGGGCGACCTTCAGCTGTCCGGTGCTCATCCAGGTGAGTCCGCAGCAGACATTGGCGGAAGGGACGAGCACCTCGTACCCGGCGTCCTCCAGTACCCGTACGGCGGCGCGTCCCGCCGAGGGGGTGAAGTAGTTGGTGAAGGTGTCGGGCCACAGCAGGACCTGGGGCCGGTCGCCGGCCGGGGCCGTACGCCGCCTGAACCAGCGGGTGAAGGGGCGGCGCGCGGGAGCGGGCAGGTCGCGCTCGGGCGCCACGCCGCCGAGACGCTTGCCGAGTCCGGCCAGGGCACGTGCGGTACGGCCGGGGGAGGAGGCGGCGCGGAGCGGCCCCCGGGCCAGCCGCAGCCACAGCGGGAGCCAGCCCATCGAGTAGTGCGCCATCGGCCGGATCCGCCGCCGGTAGTGATGGTGCAGGAACTCCGACTTGTACGTCGCCATGTCGACGCTCACCGGGCAGTCGGAGGAGCAGCCCTTGCACGACAGGCACAGGTCCAGGGCGTCGTGTACCGACGACGACCGCCAGCCCTCGGTGTCCAGGTCGCCGCGGAGCATCTCCTCCAGCGCCCGTGCCCGTCCGCGGGTGGAGTCCTTCTCGTCGCGCGTGGCACGGTAGCTCGGGCACATGACGCCGCCCTGGTCGCTGCGGCACTTGCCGACGCCGACGCAGCGGTGCAGCGCCTGCCGGAAGTCGCCGCCGTCCGCGGCGAACGGCAGGAACGTGCGCGGTGCCGGCGCCATGCCCTCCGTACGGAGGCGGTCGTCGACGGGTTCGGGGTCGACGAGGATCCCCGGGTTCATCCGGCCGTCCGGATCCCAGGCGCCCTTGAACTCCGCGAACGCCCGCATCGTCTCGCCGTCGTACACCAGCGGCAGCACCTCCGAGCGTGCCCGCCCGTCGCCGTGCTCGCCCGACGGCGAACCGCCGTGGGAGGCGACCAGTCGGGTCGCCTCCACGATGACCTCGCGGAACGTCGCGCGGCCGCGTTCGGTCGCCAGGTCGAAGTCGATCCGGATGTGCAGGCAGCCCTCGCCGAAGTGCCCGTACGCGGCGCCGTGCACGCCGAACCGGCCGAACAGCTCGCGCAGGTCACGCAGGTACGCGCCGAGGCGGTCCGGCGGGACGGCCGAGTCCTCCCAGCCGGGCCAGGCCTGCGAGCCGTCCGGCGCCCGCGTCGCCAGGCCCGCGCCGTCCGTGCGGATCTTCCACACCGCCGCCTGCCGGGCCGGGTCGGTCTCCACCAGGGCCCCGGGGAACTCCTCTGCCAGCGTCCGCGCCCGATCCTCCGCGTCGTCCCCGGTGAGCTCGATGAGCAGCCAGGACGTGCCGTCCGGCAGCCCGGAGCGGTCGGCGCCGCGCGCCATCTGGACGATCTGCGCGTCCAGCCCCTCGCACGCGCTGGGCCCGTGCGTGAGCACGCGCGGAACGGCCTCGCCGGCCGCGACGAAGTCGGGGAACCCGGCGATGACGAGGACCTTCGTGTCCGGTTCGGAGACGAGCCGCAGGGTGGCGCCGAGTGTCAGCGCGCAGGTGCCCTCACTACCGACGAGGGCACGTGCGACGTGGAAGCCGTTCTCCGGGAGCAGGTGCTCCAGCCCGTAGCCCGACACCTGACGGGGGAACCGGCCCAGCGACGTGCGGATCGTGCCCAGGTGCCGGTCGCGCAGTGCCCGCAGCCCCTCGATCAGGGGGTCGCCGGTCTCCTCCTTGTGCGCCCCGACCGTGAGCGAGGTGCCGTCGTAGCGCAGGACGTCGAGCGACTCGACATTGTCGGAGGTGCGCCCGTAGACGAGCGCGCGGGTCCCGCAGGCGTTGTTGCCGATCATGCCGGCGAGCACGCAGCGGCTACCCGAGGACGGGTCGGGGCCGAACCGCAGCCCGTACGCGCCCGCGGCCGCGTTGAGCCGGGCCAGGACGACGCCGGGCTGCACTCGCGCGATCCGCCGCTCGGGGTCGATCTCGACGATGCGGTTCAGGTGGCGGGAGAGGTCCAGGACCAGTCCCTCGCCGATGGCGTTGCCCGCGATGCTCGTGCCCGCGCCCCGTGTGGTGAGCGCCACGTCGTGCTCGCGTGCCGCGCGTACCGCGGCGGCGACGTCCTCGGTCGTGCGGGGGAACACCACGCCGAGAGGCACGCGGCGGTACACGGACGCGTCGTAGGAGTACTCGGCCCGCCGTCGTACGGAGAAGTCGACCTCGCCCTCGAGAGTGCCGCGCAGGTCGTTTTCGAGTGTGCTCATCACGCCCAGCGTCGCAGATCGGGGGCGGGCGGTGACGGGCGGGCCGCCGGATCGCGAGTGTGCGAGCGATCACATTGTCGGCGATCGCTCACCGGGGGAAGGTAAGGGCGCCACCCCTACGTAGCGGAGGGACAATGCCCTACGTCCTGCTCGCCTCCGGAGTCCTCGCTCTGCTCACCGCGGCCAACGCCATCCGCCCCCGGCGCGGGCTCGTGCTCCTCATCCCGGGCTTCTTCGCCGCGTGGCTCACCATCGAGCTGGCCCCGTGGGTGCTCACGCTGGAGGTCCTGGTCACCGCGCTGCTCCTGTCCTGGGGCGGCCTGGACGGCCTGCCAGGATGGCTCGGGCTCGCCGCCACGGTGGCCGGATGGGCCGGGCTGGCCGTCGTCATGATCCGGGCGCGCCGTACGACGCTGACCGTACGTGAGGCCGGCGCGGAGCTGGAGCTCGACCCCGGTGAGCGGGCCCCGGCGTTCCCCCGCAGCCAGGTGATCATTCCCTTTCTCATGACGCGGCGGCGCGGCGTGACGCGCGTCCGCGACATCGCCTACGGGGACGATCCGGTCATGCGCCTGGACGTGTACAAGCCGTCCGAGCCGGGCGGGCTCCGCCCGGGGATCATGGAGGTGCACGGCGGGGCATGGCTGGTCGGGAGCAAGCGGGAACAGGGGATCCCGCTGCTGAACCATCTCGCCGCCAACGGCTGGGTCGGCATCAACGTGGACTACCGGCTCAGCCCGCGCGTGAAGTTCCCCGATCACCTGATCGACCTCAAGCGTGCGATCAGGTGGTACCGCGAACACGCGGAGGAACACGGCGCCGACCCCGATTTCCTGTGCGTCACGGGTGGTTCGGCGGGCGGCCACCTCGCCGCCCTGGTCGCGCTCACCGCGAACGTCCCGGACTACCAGCCGGGCTTCACGGACGTGGACACCTCGGTACGTGCGGCCGTGCCGTTCTACGGCGTGTACGACATGTCCGGCCTTCTCGACCGGGCGTCCCGGCGCTTCGCCTCATTCCTGGAGCGTCACGTCATGGGGACCACGCGCGCCGACGACCCGGAGGCGTACGACCGGGCCTCGCCCGTGCACTGGGTCCGCGAGGACGCGCCACCGTTTCTGATCGTCCACGGCGACCTGGACACCCTCGTCCCGGTCGCTCAGGCGCGCTCCTTCACCGAGCGCCTGAGGCGGACCTCGGCCGCGCCGGTGCTGTACGCCGAGATGAAGGGCGCTCAGCACGCGTTCGACCTCTTCCCGTCCTACCGGGCCGCCCGTGTGATCGAGGGGACCGAGCGGTTCCTGACGTCCGTACGGCGTACCGAAAGACGCCAGGTGACCGGCTGAGGGGTGGGCGCGGCCGGTTCACGCGGCCACGCCCACCCCCGCTGATCCACCGTCAGGAGCACAGCGGCGGGCGGCTCAGAAGAGCCACCGCTGCGCCACGGTGTTGTTGCAGGTGAAGAGCTGCATGGACGCGTGCGGCGCGTGCGTGTTCCCGGGGAGGTCGAGGCAGTGGGTGTTGGTGCCGGCGACCCCCGACCGCAGCTCGGCCGCGGCGCCGTTCGGCGTGCCCTGCATGGACCACCGCTGGCCGCTGCTGCCGTTGCACGTCCGCACCACGATCGTCGAGTGGTCGAGGGCGCGACCGCCTTGGACGTCGAGGCACTTGCCGGTCCCCGCGCTGACGAAGCTGAAGTGGCTTCCGCTGTCGAGGAGCACGGGAGTCCACGCCTGGCCGGTCAGCCCGTTGCACTGCTCCTGGCTGACCACCGCACCTTCGTCGAATCCGTTCGGCGTCAGGCACAGGCGGAGATCGGCGCTGAAGACGCCGGAGTTGATGATCGGTCCGCCCGCGAAGGCGTGCGCCGGTGTGGCCATCAGAACGGTCGACAGTGCGCCCGCGAGGGACAGCGCCGCCAGTAGCGTACGTCGCAGCTTCATGGTGTCTCCATTGCTGTTGAGATCGATCGTTGCCGTCGTCACTGATGGCGTTCCATCCCGTTCCACGCTCACGACGCGGGGGGACCACCAAGGAACGCGGCCTAGGGCCTGTTTTGTGGATCTTGGTTGAGCCACAAGATGAGGCTGGCTATGGTCACCACGCTCCGGTAATGAGCGGCGAGTTTTTCGTAGCGGGTGGCGAGTCCGCGGAAGCGTTTGAGGTGGCCGAAGCAGCGTTCGACGACGTTGCGGCGCCGGTAGATCTCCTTGTCGAAGCCGCAGCGGCGCCAACCACGCCGGGCGCGCACGGCGAGTTGGTCACGGCGTTCGGGGATGGTGTGCGGGATCCGGCGGCGGCGCAGGTAGAGGCGGATCTTGTTGGTGGAATAGCCCTTGTCGGCGATGAGGTGGGTCGGCCGGACGCGCGGCCGCCCCGCGTGGGTGCGGGGGATCCGGATCGCTTCGATGACCTGGATCAGGCGGGTGCAGTCGTTGATGTTGCCGCCCGTGATCACGAACGCCAGCGGCAGGCCGCGTCCGTCACAGGCCAGGTGGACCTTGGTGGTCAGCCCGCCGCGGGATCGTCCGAGCGCTCGGTCCGTTTGGTGATCTTGCTGCCCGTTCGTCCCGGCAGGGTCCCCTTTTTGCGGGCGCCTGCGGAATGCTGATGAGCGCGCACGATGGTGGAGTCCACGCACACACCCGTCATGTCCACCTCACCGATCGCATCATCGCGGATCTGGACGTGTTCGAGCAGGCGGTTCCAGGTGCCATCGGCTGACCAGCGGCTGAACCGTTGATAGACCGTCTGCCAGGGCCCATACCGTTCCGGGATGTCCCGCCAATCGGCGCCCGTGCGGATCTTCCACACGATTCCGTTGACCACCTGCCGGTGATCCCGCCACCGCCCGCCCTGACGCGGATGAGCAGGCAACAACGGCTCGATCCGCGCCCACGCGGCATCACTCAACTCATGACGACGCACCATGACACGCTATCAACCCACACTCACCGACCAAGATCCACAAAACACGCCCTAGTCGCCGAACTCGTTCTGTACTCCCGGCGGTGTCAGGCAGGTGATGTAGTGCTGAGGCCGATGATCTTCGAAGGAGTAGACCACGGGCAGTGAGCGCAGCGGCTGGACGCGGCTGCCGGCGAAGGCCAGCGCCGCGAGACCGAACCCGCCCAGGAGGCTCAGCGTCTGCCCGGCGGGAACCGCCTGCTCCCGCAGGTGCCCGCGCCGGGTGTCGTACGGGTGGCCGAGGTAGCGCGACAGGCCCAGCACGCCGCGGCGCAGGTGGGGGACCTGGTAGGAGAACTCACGGCCGAAGTGCCGGTACGGCCCGGCGGTCTTCGGCGGGAGATGAGGAACGACGTCGCTGTCGTAGACGTACCGGATCACGTTGTCGCGCAGGAACGCGTCCTTCTGGCAGGCGCGGGCGAAGCGCGGGTCGCCGATCATGGGCTGGCCGAACGTGTAGGCGGCCCTGAGCCGGTCCGTGAGGTCGTCGCCGGCCCGGAACTTGCGTTCGTGCCGCAGCATGACGGCCATCATCGCGGCCATCGCGCCGCCGAGGCTGTGCCCGGTGACGTACAGCGCCTCGAGGCCGTCCATCCGGGGCCCGTCGGGCTCGTCCGGGAGCGGAGCGCGGACCGAGCGGCCCTGGCAGGCGCGTTTCAGCGCCGCCACGACCTCGTAGCGCGTCGCACGTACGTTGCGGTAGAAGCCCGCGTGCACGGTGGCGCGCGGATCACCGATCCGGTACGTCATTCGCTCCGGTGCGACGTCGGCGTCGGTCATCCAGCCGGTGAAGTCCGTGGGCACGGTGCCGCGGTAGCAGAGGATCGCGACCCTCCCGCTGGCGCTCTGGACCAGGAACGCGGTCGAGCGGATGAACATGGCATCGACGGATGAGGTGACCACGCGGCAGTGGTTCTTCTCCAGACCCAGCCTCGCCATGATCATCGAGACGGTCTCGGCGTCCGAGTAGGCGTAGGCCGCGCAGGTGGCCAGGGCGTGCGCGATGACGGGATCCGGGTGCCGCCCGGTCCGCAGAAGCCGGTCCTCCAGGTCCGGGTAGACCGGGAAGCCGGGAGTGGTGCGCGGACCGTACGGTCTCAGCTCGGTGTAGTCCGGGCCCAGCGTGTCGCGTGCCCACAGGCCGGCGGTCTCGAACTCCCGGCGCAGCTTCGACTCCCACTCCAGGGCGGAGAGCGCCCCGGCCGGTGCCGCTGCCGGCTCCATGGGTTCCGCCGCCACCGTTCACCTCCGCGGAACGTTTCCAGCGGTGATTTCCCTGGGTCGCGAATCGAACCCCACGCTCGCGCAAAGACCAGGGAATCGGCCAGGCCGGCGAGGGGCCGGGCGTCGTCATCGGAAGTCGCGGCTCCGGGCCATGGTCGTCACGGGAAGGCGCCGCAGTCGGGTGGCGACGAGGTTCGTCGCGCCCTCATGGCGTTCGAGACGGGCGTGCACGAGCATCGCCTGGGCCTGGAAGGCCATGGCGCGGTAACGCTCCCAGACCTGGGGACGGCAGACGATGTTACCCATGCCGGTCTCGTCCTCGATGTTGAAGAAGATCACGCCGCCCGCCGTCCCGGGGCGCTGCCGGTGCGTGACCACGCCGGCGACCAGGACGTTCGTCTCGCCGGGTACGTCACCGAGCGCGCCCAGGGGGATGGCGCCGCGCTCGTCGAGCATGTGGCGTACGTGGGCGATCGGGTGCCGCCCCGACGTGCCGGTGGCCCACAGGTCGGCGATGGTCTCCTCGATCGGGGTCATCGCGGGCAGCGCGGGCGCCGACGTGCCCGGGGCGGTGCCGGGCAGCCGCTCGGCGCGCCACGGGGCCGAGGCGGGCGACGTGGCGCCGCGGGAGAGCGCGCCCGCGGCCCACAGCGCCTCGCGGCGGCCGAGGCCGAAGCAGCCGAACGCGCCCGCGGTGGCGAGCGCCTCCAGCGCGGCAGTGGGCATCGGCACCCGCCGGACCAGGTCCTCCAGGCTCTCGTACGGCCGCCCGGCGGCGATCCGCTCCGCGCCCTCCTTACCGAGGTTGCGCACGTACGACAGGCCCACGCGGACCGACGGCTGCGCGCCGGCGGGGGAGTGCGGCGAGCCGGCGGCCTCGGCGTAGGGCGCCTCCAGCGTCGCCTGGTCCGCGCTCGCGTTGACGTCCACGCCGAGGACGCGTACGCCGTGCCGCCGCGCGTCGCCGATCAGCGTCTGCGGGCTGTAGAAGCCCATCGGCTGGTTGCGCAGCAGCGCCGCCGTGAACGCCGCCGGATAGTGCCGCTTCAGGTACGAGCTGGCGTAGACGAGATGGGCGAAGCTCTGCGCGTGCGACTCGGGGAAGCCGAAGCTGGCGAAGCCGAGGATCTTCTCGTACACCTCCTCGGCGATCTCGCCGGAGATGCCGCGCTCGGCCATGCCGCTCAGCAACCGGTCGTGGAGCCGCTCGATGCGCTCGGGCGCCCGCTTGGAGCTCATCGCCTGCCGTAGCGCGTCCGACTCCGCCGGCGTGAACCCGGCGCAGTCCACGGCGAGCTGCATCATCTGCTCCTGGAACAGCGGCACGCCCAAGGTCCGGTACAGCGCGCCCCGCATCAGCGGGTGCGGGATGTCCGGGGGCTCCTGCCCGTTGCGGCGGCGGAGGTACGGGTGGACCGAGCCGCCCTGGATCGGGCCGGGCCGGATCAGCGCGACCTCCACGACCAGGTCATAGAAGCGGTCGGGCTTGAGCCGCGGCAGCGTGGCCATCTGGGCGCGGGACTCGACCTGGAACACCCCGACCGTGTCGGCGTCGCGCAGCATGGCGTAGACGTCCGGGTCCTCCTCGGGAATGTTGTGCAGGTCGAAGCGGATGTCATGGTGCGTGGCCACGAGGTCGAAGGTGTCGTGCAGCGCCGACAGCATGCCCAGCCCGAGCAGGTCGAACTTGACGAGTCCCTCGGCGGCGCAGTCGTCCTTGTCCCACTGCAGGACGGTGCGGCCCGGCATCCGGGCCCACTCGACCGGGCAGACCTCACCGATCGGCCGGTCGCAGATGACCATGCCGCCCGAGTGGATGCCCAGATGCCGGGGGAGCCGCTGCATCCGGCCGGCCAGTTCGGTGACCGCCTCCGGGATGCCGTCCGGCGGCAGCGGCTCATGGGGAGAGAGCTGCCGGGACCAGGCGTCCTGCTGGCCGGGGGAGAAGCCGAGCGCGCGAGCGGCGTCGCGTACGGCCATGCGAGGCCGGTAGCTGATCACGTTGGCGACCTGCGCGGCGCGGTCCCGGCCGTACTTGGCATAGACGTGCTGGATGACCTCCTCACGGCGGCGGTGTTCGATGTCGAGGTCGATGTCGGGCGGGCCGTCGCGGCCCGGGGACAGGAACCGCTCGAACAGCAGGTTGTGCTTCACGGCGTCGACGCCGGTGATGCCCAGGGCGAAGCAGACCGCGGAGTTGGCCGCCGAGCCGCGGCCCTGGCACAGGATGTCCTCCGTCCGGCAGAACTCCACGATCTCCTGCACGATCAGGAAGTAGCCGGGAAAGCCGAGGTCGTCGATGACGTTCAGCTCCTGGTCGATCTGCCGGTACGCCTTGCGCGCCCGCCGCCGCGGCCCGTACCGCTCGGCGGCACCCTCGGCGACGAGATGCCGCAGCCAGGTCGACTCGGTGTGGCCTTCGGGGACGAGCCAGTCCGGCAGGTCCGGCGCGACCAGCCTCAGATCGAACACGCAGGACCGGGCCAGC